>DATGYU010000132.1:0-5539 GCA_035297625.1 Prolixibacteraceae bacterium | reverse complement strand
CTCACTTTGAATTTGTGTTCTTTGCCAATATAACCGGCCATGCCTTGTCCGCCAAACTCAATCTTTTCGGTATAATCATTACCTGAATAAGTATAGGAGCCTCCCGCTGAATTGACTACTATTTTATCTTTATCAGCATACTGAACCCAGGTGAAATTCTTTTCAGTAATAAACTTAATTCGTTCAGAGCCTGATGAAACAGGTTTTAAATCCTGCCAGGTCCCGCCATAACTATAGGCAACTAATTTCCAGGTTCCCATAATGGAGGTGGATTCGACTTGTGATGATTTAATTTCCACAGGTACATTTTCGCCTTTTCTGCCGAAAGACATCAGCAGCAGGGCAAGCACGGGCAGGAAGATCGCCACCTTCCACACCCCGGCTTTTCCGTTCTTTGATTGATTCATCATAGTAATACGCTTTTTAATTTGACACTGATTAAACTGCCAGCATGGAGATGCACTGGCAGTTGTTTTATTGAATTATTTCATTCTTACCATTTTAATGATGTTGCAGTTCGATTTATCATACTTTCCTGACGCATCAATAGGCCAAATCTGGGTTAAGGTATCATTTTTAATTTCCAGGATTAGTTTTACTGTTTGACCTTGAGTGCTGCCTACCGGAGAATAAATAATATTTTCTTCGTATAGGTTACCATTTAATTTATAAGTTCCACTTCCACCAAATGAATAACTCCCATAACCTTGATTCCCTACATATGCATAATAATCTTTCGTCCATACTTTCATCTCAGTATACTTAGAATCACTGGTGATTAAAGTTATGGCTTTACCATTTTCTATTTTCTGGGATAAAAAAGTTTTCCAGGCACCTTCAATTTTCTCGGATGTAGTTGTTGAGCCATCCGGGCCTAATAACATCTCAGGAGTTACGTTTTCGCCTGTTTTGCCGAAAGCCATCAGCAATAGGGCAAGCAGGGGTAAGAAAGTCGCCACTTTCCATAGACCGGCTTTACTGGTTTTTTGTTTGTTCATCATAGTAATACGCTTTTTAATTTGACAATGATTAAAACTGTTTGCTAAGGAAAGCCCTCGCGGACCTACTCCTTTTTCAATAATTAAAAGTTGATATTTTTTAGCATCGATGCCTTTGGTTAAAGTGTGCCGGTCGGCCTGGTACTCATGGATGGCTTTTATATCCTGAATCAGCCAATAAATGATTGGATTAAACCAATGGATCATTTTTGCCATTTCCATCAGCATAAGGTCATAAAAATGGCCTAAAAGGATGTGCTGCTGCTCATGGGCAAGGATAGTGGTGCTATGCTTTGTGTAATCATCCCTTGAAATAAAAACCATCCTCCAGAAGGAGAAGGCAGGAATGTCTTTTTCAAGGATAAAAAGAAGGTAGCCTTCTTTTTTGACAGCCTGTGCCTTTCTAAGCAATAACAAGACAGAAATAATTCCATGAATGAAAATAAGAAAGCTAAAGAGCATTCCTGACAAGTAGATAAAGAAGATGATTTGCCCGGTGGAATAGGGAAGAAGCTTTTCTTTTTGAGCAGTAAATGATGAAGGAGCATTTACTGCTATTTTTTCCATTTCAACGGCTGCTGATGGTCGTTCCTCACTGTTATAAATTGAAACCTGAGGAATGCTCTGTTCCTGGATAATAGGCTTAACAGATGTGGGCAGGTATAGCAGTGGGATTATGAATGAAATGGTTACGATTGTCATCAGTACCATTCGGTTAAGGCCAAATAAGGTCTCTTTATGCATGATAGCCCTAAAAGCCAGGTAGAGCAGGCTCAGGCTAAGCGTTGACTTTAACAGATAAGGTAGCAGCTCATTCATCTTTATGATCTTTATTGTCTGTAGTGTTTGCCGATTCGGCTTGCCGTATCAATTCCTTGATTTCCTCCAGAGAGATTTTCTCTTCCTGCACAAACATCGAGACCACCGATGCATACGACTTGTTGAAATACTTGCCCACCATCTTTTTTAGGGTATTCTTGCTGAACTCCTCCCGGGAGATGATGGCAAAATAGCGGTGCGTATTGCCAAACTGTTCATGGTCCAAAAAGCCTTTCTCTTCCAGACCACGCACAATGGTTGAAATGGTATTGTAATGTGGCTTGGGTTCAGCCAGTTCATCGATGACCTCTTTTACAAACAGGTGGCCGTTTTCCCAAAAGAGGTTCATGATTTCTTCTTCGCGATTGGTAAGATGCTTCATAGTTTTAAATGCTTTGAACAAATATAACTATAGTTTTTAGTTTAGCAACTATATTTTGTAGTTTATTTACTAAAAGTTGTAGTTTGATATAGTACACCTATTTTAAAAATGCAGGTAATGTATAATATGAAATAGGACGATCATTGTGTGGGATCGCCTTATTTTAGGTGCCCTATACTCTATATTTCCATTAGCTGCCGGATCTGCTCGCAGTATCCTCTGCCACTTACAAGCCTAGTCTGATTGTTGTCATCCATCTTTACCACATACCGGCTGCTGAAATGCTTATTGATCTCCCTAATGCGTTTCACGTTTACCAAAAGCGAGCGGTGAATGCGCAAGAATGATTCGCCCAGCTTTTCCTCCAGGCTCTTTAAGGGGAAATCACACAGGTAGCTTTTGCCTTCTTTGGTGATGATACTGACATATTTCTCTTCCGCAGAGAAGTAGGAAACATCTTCAATGCGCACGAAAAGCATCCGGTCACCTAGTTTAACGGGAATGCTGGTAATCTCCTTTTTGGGGGTCTGGCTGATGTACCCTTCAATGATGCGCAACAGTTCCTGTTTGTCTGAATTGCGCTTTAAGGTATCCAGCTTTTCTATGGACTTCTGGATACGCTCAGCTTTCACTGGCTTGACGATATAGTCGATGCTGTTGGTCTCAAAGGCCTGTAGGGCAAACTCATCATAGGCCGTACAAAATACTATTACCGACGTGTGGTGCGTTTGCTGCAATACCTCGAAGCCATTCAATCCGGGCATTTGGATATCCAGAAAGACAAGGTCAGGCTTCAGGTGGTCAATCATCTCAAAGCATTCCAGTCCATTGGTGGCTTCGCCAATCAGTTCTATTTTGTTGGAATGCTCTGAGAGTAGTTTCTTTAGGCGATCGCGCGCCGGCTGCTCATCATCAGCAACCAGCGTGCGGTATTTAAAAGTGGGGGTATTCATGCGTTATTCATTGATATACTTCGTCAGCATGGTTTTCAATTGTTCATTTTCCATATAGGACAGTTGGGAATTGATAACTTTTCCATCCTTGCCTACCAGCACACAATGTGGAATGCCTGATATGTTGAACTTCCCGCACAGGATGTTCCATTCATCATCCGAAACCCTATAATGCTCACCCTTGATGGTTGGTATCATGTTGTCGTAAGTCGTTTTTGGTGAAGATGGGGCAGATATATAAACAAACACCACATTGTCGTTGGCCATTTCATCTTTCAAAGGCTTAATCCTTTCAATGCCTGACCGGCAGGGGCCACACCAGGTAGCCCAGAAATCGACATAGATCACCTTGCCTTTGTATTTTTCCATGATGGCATCAAAGACCTTGTCGGCCTCTGTTTTGGGAACCTCGTTTACCTTAGCGCCTGCCAGCTTCTTGTTGGCCTCAATCTTTGCCTTGGTTTCATTGTTCTTTAGAGCGATATAACTGGCTATAAAAGGATTGGAGATGCCTTTTTGATAATATGCCAGCTTTTGATCTGATACAGGCGTCATTTCAGAAACAATAGGTCTCAAATAATCCTGTGAGGCCACCACGTCAGTGGCAAAACCGGCGGGGATACCCAAAACTTTCTGCATATTTTCCCTGGTAGCCTTTGTCCTACTATTCTGAAATATTTCACTACTGATCCCATGTCTATCATTATGGAAGTTTTTGATCTTTTGATTCAAATCAGGATTGGTTGCCGGCCTATTCTTCATCAAAGGATGCTCTTCAAGTTCTTTCGCAGCCTTTATGTATTCTTTTTCACTATCAGTAAAGATGACCCCTTTAGAAAGTAAGAATTGCTCCATCATGCTGGCAGAAACTACTTTATCCTTGTTGGCATTGTAAAGTTCTGTGAGCTTGTCAGAATAGTTCTTATTAAATGCCATGATCTGCTCTTTATGTTTTTCCGAGAAGGCAATATTTAGCTTCATGATCTCAGGTGATTCTATTACTTTCAGCTTTTCAGCTAATTCTTTCTCATCCTCTGTGAGTTGATATCCTAAATTGACCATTTCTCTCAAAATGTCACCAGTAGTTAATGATTGTATGGCTCCTTTAGTTAAGATATCCATATATTTTAAACGATTGATAAAGGTTGAATAATCAGAAGCAATAACAGCCAATGGATTATTGACCATTTCATTGGTCAGGAAGCTGTAATAACTGGAATCAGGTTTTGTGGTCGTAAAGGAGCCTGATTGTGCATACAATCTGTAACTCATGATTTCACTGGCAGATTTATAGTTGATTACCATTTCTTTTACCTGCCTGGCTTTAGCACTGAGGTTATGCTTGATGGCAAAATCATTAAATGCCAGAAGATCTTTTTGCTGCAATTCCTGAAGCCAGTTCTTGTATTGCTCTGGAGTTGAATTCCCTACTTTTGCCATCATCTGGTCGTAATCAAAGCTATTGATGTTCTTAACCTGCATCATTTCCGTATTCAGCCTTGAACAATCACCCATAAAAAGATGTGGGGTAGGGTTGTTATTATCAATCATATGAAAGGTTGTCTTGCCCGGTTCCAGGTATACTGTTTCATAAGCCATAGGAAGCTTAACAAGGATGCCCTCGGGATTGCTATGGGCAAACTCTAATTTAAAGGATCCGTCATCGGCTATTTTAAATACATACGAATCCTGCACTCCTGTGAGTACATCATTGACATACACCATACCAGTACGCTGAGGAAATCTTTTATTGAACCCTTTGATATAGCCGCAGTAGGTAATTGTATCCATTTTAAAAACAGGGGCTTTATAGGGCTCATTATCTGAAGGGATAACGGATTCATCTACTTTGTGGGCATACTTCACCATTTTGGCATTGGATTCTCCTGCCATGAAAGTGCTGTCGTTAATCGTTTTGGTATACAGGATAATGGTATTCGCTCCATTCTTTAAAACAAGTTTCCCAAAACCTTTTTTCTCAGTGTACTGCTGATACTTCCACACCTGGTTTTTATAAATGGCTACTGAATCCAGCAGGCTGATTTCCCATTGTGCATTATCACTGCGGAACCAGTTGCCCGATATAGATGAAGGTATGATTGATTTTACTAACTCAGGTTTAAGCATTACATCGTAGATATACCAAGAACCACCTTCATTATCTTCGCCAAAATCAAGCATGCTGACCGAGGCATCCACCTTTGGAAAAAACAGTTTATATCTGATCTCTCCTGAAGCCGACATTGTGTTTGAATCATTAATTTTAATCCCTTCGGAGGTTATCACATATAGTTTTTCCTTTGCTCCAACAGCTTGAATATAACTTTGCTGAGGAATACTGAACCAAGATCCCGGAGAGGTATTCAAACGGAACCAAACAACAGTAG
>DATGYU010000131.1:0-4059 GCA_035297625.1 Prolixibacteraceae bacterium | reverse complement strand
AGGTAGCTCGATTGAAAAGTTGATACAAGTTGAGAAAAATAATTCGAAGTGAGTTATTTGTTTGTTTTGTAGACATAATTCAAAGATTATATCTTATATTTGAATTATAAAAACAAGCGCTATGAAAAGCAGGATTTTAATCATTGGCATTTTTCTTTTCACTTGTATTATTTCATGTGAGAAGGCGGATTCTTATATAGTAACAGACCAATATGAACCTAAGTATTGCATCAACTATATTAAAGATGGACTTAATACGATCCTGCTTTCTGAGGAAGAAATCGATTTGGCAAAATCTTTATTTGAGACCAATCATATAGATGATTCACAGCTTCAATTTTGGCGCCTGCAATCTGATGCCCTCGGATATCATCACGTGCGTTGTAATCAGTATGTAAACAAACTGAAGGTTTTTACCACTGATGTCATTTATCACTTTAATCAAAAGGGTATCCATTATTTCACCTCCGGAGAATTGGCTCCGCCCATTGAGCTTGATACCTTGCCAAGAATGACCGCTGATGCTGTTGTTGAAAAATACCTGGATAAGTTAAATACCGATGAATTTTACGGCCAATCGGGTTTAAGTAAAGAGATTAAACAAGGATGTTTTGAAATTGAGTTCGGCTATTGTAATTTGAATGTATTCAGAAATCTTTCTACTGACAGTTATGCCAAGGCATGGAAAATTAATCCCAAAGGGAAAGGTTATCCTTATGCTTATATCAACGATATGACTTTTGAAGTGATCTATTATGACAATGGAATCAGATATTGACGATACCGAAATGCCCCAATGTTGTGTTGTAATTTATTGGTTGTAAGATGGATGTAATGTTTGTTGATTCATTATTGTACTTCAGGCCGTTGTTCTCTATAATCTTCTGCCCCCTTAATTGACAAAGCCTCTTTTATTATCTTTGCGCTTCTAAAATTACCATTTAGAATGTTATGAAGGAACAATTGGTGGGGCTTGTAAAGTACTTTATCTTCTGGATGACTTACTTTCTGTTGGCAAAAGCTTTATTTCTGATTTGGAATTACGATCAGTCTTCTCTGTTGTCGGTAAATGAGATAGCTGGCATTTTTGGCCACGGCTTGTCAATGGATATATCTACTTCCTGCTACCTGATGTTATTGCCGGGACTGCTATTAAGCTTTCGACTTCTTATACCTGCCAGCTTTATCAACCGGTTTATGAATTATTATACCCTGCTGTTTCTTATTGTTGCTTCCTTGCTGTCGGTGCTTGACCTGGGATTATTTCCTCACTGGGGAACACGGGTAAATGTTACCATCTTTAACTATATTGATGATCCGGTATCCTTAAAAGCCTCCTTTTCTTTCATGGATATTTTGCTGGCCCTTGTAATCAGCGGAAGTCTTGTGGGAGGTTTCCTGTTTCTATATAAAAAGCTTTTTAACGGTGGATTCGTCCCTTCTGAAAAAGTAAGATGGTATGTACTGCCAGTACAGTTATTTTTGACGGTCGCTTTGATTTTACCAATACGAGGGGGGCTGGATACTTCCCCCATGAACCTGAGCTCGGTGGCTTTCAGCCCAAAGATGTATGTGAATCAGGCAGCAAGCAATTATTTGTGGAATTTTGCCAAGTCGGTTGAAAAACGAAAGAGGCTTTCCAATCCATGCAATTATATGGATGCTAAAGAAAGCCTGAAGGTTTTTGATGAAACCAGAAAGCAGGATACCCTTACAGTGCATCCCCGGCTGATAAAACTTATTCCGGGAAAACAGCCCAACGTGATACTGGTTATTTTGGAAAGTTTCTCGAATAAGGTCATAGCGCCCCTTGGTGGATTGCACGATATGGCCCCCAACCTGGATTCACTGTGTACAAAGAGCACTGTATTTACAAACTTTTATTCAACGGGTAACCGCTCCGACAGGGGAATATCGGCTATTTTAGGAGGTTATCCTTCCTTGCTTAGTACTTCCATCATGGTGTATCCTGAAAAGTCAAATACACTGACTTTGCTTCCCGAGTATTTCAACCGAAAGAATTACAACACCTCCTTCTATTATGGAGGAGACATTAATTTTTATAGCCTCAAATCCTTTGTTTTGCAAGGCAAATATAAAAAGCTGGTCACCAAAGCTGATTTTCCTTCAGAATTGGGCAGAATGAGCAAATGGGGTGTTCCGGATGGATACATTTTTAAAAAGGCGACAGAAGACCTGAAAACGGATCAGGAGCCATTCATGAAGACCATCTATACGATTAGCAGCCATCCGCCATTTGATGTACCGTTCTCAAAAATCAAAGGCAGCGGACACCGTGAGCTGTATCTTAATTCGGTTGCTTATACCGACAGTTGCCTGGGAGAGTATATCAAGGAATTGCGCAAATCGCCCTTATGGAATAATACTTTGCTGATTGTGACGGCCGATCATGGCACTAATCAGCCGGGCCCGACAGATATCACAGATCCTGCTTCTTATCGTATCCCGCTGATCTGGTCGGGTGGGGTCGTGGATTCATTACAACGCATTGAGACCATCACTCAGCAAGTGGATCTTGGAACGACCCTGGTTCATCAGTTGGGTTGGGAAACGGATCGTAGCCCATTCTCCAAAGACTTCTTTACAGCTAATCCTTATGCCTTTTACATGCATGATTCAGGATGGGGGTATGTGGTGCCCGAAGGATGTTTTTATTTTGACCAGAACACCAATCAGTTTACAAAAAAAGAAGGGGGAGATCAGCCTGTTGATTGGTCTTTCCCCAAAGCTTATATGCAGGTTTTGCATGATGATTTTATAAAGAGATAATTTTAGCCCAAACATACAATGACACAAAAAAGACCAGGAAAGGTATTCCTCATCATAAATAATAAGGCAGGACATGGTAAAGGCCAGAAAGCAGCTGAATTTATAATTCCCTTTTTAACAGAGAGGGGCTGCATTGTAGAGCATGCCTTTACACAATATCCCGGACATGCAACAGAGCTGGCATTAAAAGCTTCTGCTGATCAGTTTGATTTGGTGGTGGCAATCGGAGGAGATGGAACTGCCAATGAAACAGCCCAGGGGTTAATAGATACGGGTACTACTTTTGGGATTGTCCCCATTGGTTCAGGAAATGGGCTGGCTCGCGAAGCCGGGATATCTACCAATATTCAGAAAGCCTGTCATACCTTGCTGGACGGGGTAACCCGAAATATAGATGTTTGCCGGATCAATAATCAGCGCTTTTTCTGTACCAGCGGTATTGGCTTTGATGCCCACATCGCCTATGAGATGAGCATTGCCTCTACCCGCGGATTCTGGCGCTATGTGAGACTTGCTGTGATGGAAAGCCTGTTCTATAAACCATTGAATGTTAAGATTAAAATAGATGGAAAGCCCTTTGATTACAAGGCTTTCCTGATCACTTTTGCCAATGCCTCACAGTATGGGAACAATATCTACATCGCCCCGGGCGCAAGCATGTCGGATGGCTTGCTGGATGTTGTGATCGTTAAGCCTTTTAAAAAGATTCTGCTGCCAGTTTTTGGATTGGCCCTCTTCTTTAAGGTAGTTCACCGCCTTCCTTTTGTGGATTGCTATAAGGCCACGGATATTGAACTTGACTGGACTGACACTTCTGCTTTCCATTTTGACGGCGAATTGGGCAAGCTGGAACTTCCTGAAAGGATATCCATTGATCCCGGTAAGCTATTCATTAGATGCGGTGAGTAAGGGCCTAAATACAACTGATACAGATAATTTTATCTTCGGTTTTACCCGATCAACCCAAGGGCTTTCTTTGTTAATGTATTCCTGTTAAAAAAAAGAAAACATTTTTTCCAACAGAAGCGTGATTTTATGGGCGCTAATGTATAAAAGTAAAAAATACTTTTATACATTAGCGCCCATTGTTTTTAATTTAATTCATGGAGTTTTATAAAGGACATCCGCGGCATTACGTATCGGTGGATTGTGTGATTTTGGGTTACCAGGAGGATGAAATTAGGCTGTTGTTATATCCCCGGAGCTTTGAACCCTATAAAGGGAAATGGTCATTGCTAGGTGGTTTTGTGCAGGATAACGAGTCAGCCG
>DATGYU010000130.1:0-2731 GCA_035297625.1 Prolixibacteraceae bacterium | reverse complement strand
GAAATCGACGATGTCGACCTGGCTCAGGGAAAAATGAGAGCGGCATTTGCCATCATGTACAGAATCAAATTCATTGGTTACATAATCCACCGCCCGCTTTATCTTTTCCATTGGAAGGGTAACGCCAAAACGGCGCCTGTTGAGCATGGCCCATATCAGCCATTCAATGGTAGCCTCATTGTCCTTGGCCTCCACCGATCCCATGTAAGGAGTGATGATTGTGCCAATGCCTCCTTTGGCAGTCTGTGTTTTACCCCACGCTTCCCATAAAGAAAGATTCAATTCCTTGTTATAGGTAGCCACTGTTGAGAAAAAGGAATCGCGGTTGTACATGTCGGGCGAATAATTCATGTTCGGCACGTTAAATGGTGACAGATCGTGCACGGTAGTTATCCAGGTGAGCATGTTAAAATTGGCATAAAGCATCTTTTCTATCTGTGTTCCTTTAAAACCTTTGCCTTCTGCCAGTCGTGTCTGTGCCGAAATCATAAAGTCTTTATGATTGGTATAGGGTTCTGTAAAAATATAGGTGGTCTTCTCCATAATCTTTCCCATGGGAAGACGATTATAAGCTTCCTTTTGAGGCTCATGTTCTTCAAAACGCAGGTTTTTAATCTGAAGCCACGACTCCAGCCCTGACTGCGTTCCTATAAAGACGGATACGGAATCCCTTTCAATATAAGGAACCAGAATACTGCCTTTAAAAAGAGTCCATTGTTGCTCACTGGCAGGGAAATGATCGATGTATTTTATTCCATCCTCCAGTTCTGTAGTTTTCTTGCCATTGCGCATTCGGAATAACTTAAGCGCAAGGGGTGTATTTCCCTTGCACAGAAAAGAGATGGTATATATATTCTGGTCCTTAAAAGGGGCTATAAATTCTATTCCTGCCTTGCCCTTAGGATGGCATTTCAGGGAAATGAGGCTATCGTTACGCACTACTTCAACATTTCCTTCCTTATATCCCTCATCACGTGGTTTAACCAAACGAGTAGTTCCGGCATCGAGGTTGTACATCTCACCAAAGGTCTGGCAGATATAGTTATTGTCATTGGCCTGTTCTTCCAGGGTAGCCACTCTGTATAGTGCAGGATCAGGCAGTAGCCGCATTCCTACAAAGCCTCCTCCCCTGCCGCTGAATCGACGGCGGGTAGTCCGCGTATACTGATTTAGGTAGCCGGCATCGGTTAAAAACCCCACTGTCATATGATTAGGGGTAACCCAAGCTATGGCAGGATACATTTCATGAACCAGCCCTCCGGGAAAACTGTCGCATTCAAAGCTGATATATTTTAATGGTTTTTGCGCAGGGCTAGCCGTTTGTTCCATGATATAATACATATCGGGCATGGAAGGCTGGAAAAGTTGAATGGTCTTTTTTACCAGACTGGGATTGACAAGTTCATACCGGACACTAACGGATAGATTGGCATCCAAATCAGGGATATAGGATTCACCCCTGAGGATGATCATTGATTCATTACCCTCCCAACTACTGGCTCTCCAATGGATATCTGCTTGTGCACTTTTATCGGTATTGAAAAGGTGAATGGAAAACTCCTCGCTGTTGGTGACCATAGCCCGGGTACCATCAAAGATAGTTACGTGGAAGCCCTGTTGGGCATCCCCTTTTGCGTATAGTTTTACTTGCTGGCCAAAGCCGGAAGTGTTGATACCAAAGAATACCAAAGAAAGAAGAACTGATGCAAGTAAACTTTTGATCATTGGCATGAAATTATTCACATTCAGACATTCGACGTCATCCAAAAACCTTACTTATGGTCTTTCAAAAGACATGGCCCAAAAGCCTGCTCGAAGTGAGCAGTTCCATTGGGCCATGCAATAAAAAATACTAACAAATAATATATGCCTGAGGCTTACGGTTTTTCGTCAGTATACAGTTTGGAAACCTGACCCTCTGAAAGGGCAACGTTATATAATTTTAATTCATCAATTGCACCTTTGAAAAAACCAAGGTTTGCAGCAGTAGTCCAATCCATCCATTTAGTATCAGGATCATTGGCAATTTCCTCATCCGTTGCAACAACACCAATCAAAAATGGTTGTGGATCAGGCTTTGTAAGAGAGGTAGTCATTGGGCCAATGCTCTTACTGGTCTCATCCCATGTTTTGGTTAGCACACCGTTGACATAAAATATCAGTTTTTTGGCCGTACCGTCCAAAGTTACCACGATATGGTTCCACTGATTGGCCTTTACAGAGTTGTCCGTTTCATTGTCGGCATCAATGATGCCACCATCGGCTTTTTTATAAGTAAAGAAAGGTTTTCCTCCTCCTTGAGTCTGTAGTTTATATCCATTCCAGAAGTTCTGAGAAACAATGTAATTGTTTTCATACAGTTCGATAGGCTTAATCCAAACAGAGATGGTAAGGTTGGCAGGAAGGAAAGCGCTGGCATAAGGAACTTCCAGGTGGGCGCCGTTATTCAGATAGACAGCTTTTCCGCCTTTAACGCCATCCACCCAACTGGGATCCATGGCATTGTTGCCTAAAATGGTGGCATTTCCTTTTTTAAAGGTGGCAACACGCTTATTGGTTGAGTAATCCGTAGCCGTAGTGCCCGTTCCTTCATCAAAATGCCAGCCAGCTATTAATGTGGTGGTTTCATCAATGAACCCATAAGCTTTCGATTTAAAAGTATCCATTGCCTGTTGCAACTGCGTTACCAGGTTATTAACCTGCACCTGTGTAAGGTTGGTACCTGCTGTAC
>DATGYU010000129.1:0-16758 GCA_035297625.1 Prolixibacteraceae bacterium | reverse complement strand
GAAGTAAGTTTAGGCACTTCCGGCGTGTAGTTTTGTGTCATTTCATTGGGTTTTTGCGATGTTGAACAGGCAAACAAAACAGTTGCCATGGCCAGTAAACAAACAGATTTCCTCATGTGCAGGTTTGGTATTTAAGTTTCTTTTATTTAAGCGGTGAAATTAATGTTTGTTGACTAATAAAAAAAACAGTGCTGAATCCAAACAAAAAAATCCATCCAGGAGGATTTGCTGGATGGATTTTATGGTATGTGGTGAATTGACTATTCCTAGGGCCTTTAATTTTTGCAGAATTCCTGAAGCATTTCCTCTCCCAAACTCGGTTCCGTTTCATCTTCTGATTGCTCCATTTTAGGCTGCATAATCTTTTGAACCTGCAAAAAGGCGGTTGCGAAAGCCAGTAAACAAACAAATGTTTTCATTCCAGTTAATTTAAGAGGTTATTTCATTGAGCTTGGGAATGTAGATATTGTCAAAGAATAAAACAATAGCAAAATTTTAAAACATAAGACATTTTGAATAGAGGAGATAAAGTAATTAATGAGGCAGAAGGATTAAAACGAAATAGTAAACCGGCTGAGATACAACAGCAATTAATGTTTCAAAAGATTTGCCAATGAATACAATTATTTTATAACCAGTATTATAGCTTAGGTTAAACTGCATGTTATTTATAAACATTCTGATTTACTATCAAAACCTTAATAAATGTTAATAGATTATAAACAAAAATTTATCTTGGCGCGCATTAAATTAACTAATCTTTATGAAAATAAAATTATACCTTTTCATTGCATTTCTAAGCTTTTGCTCGATACTACAAGCCCAGATAAGTAAAACAATTAATGTTACGGCAGGTAATTTGTCTTCCATAATAACTAACGATGATTTAAGTACAGTCAGCAACCTGACTATTACCGGAACGATCGATGCACGCGATTTTAGGTTTATGCGTGACAAGTTAGTTTACATTACCCAACTGGACTTAAGCCAGGTAAAAATTGTTGCCTATAAAGGCATCGATGGGACCTATGATTATATGGATATTGAATATCCTGCAGATCGAATTCCGCAATACGCTTTCAAGCCTTGGGAAACAGCCATCAAATTAAACCTGAGCACTATAATTTTCCCCACTTCACTGAAATCAATTGGCATGTGTGCTTTTGATGGATGCAGTAACTTACAATCTATTACTATTCCTTCCGCAATTAAGAAAATAGAAGCAGCCTCATTTAGAGATTGTATTTCATTAAAATCCTTAATCATCCCTTCTACTGTTGACACGATAGACAATATGGCTTTCTCCGGATGTAAGGGCTTGACTTCAATTGGATTACCATCTACGTTATCTTACCTTGGCGCCCAGGCCTTTGGCTTTTGTACTGGTTTGACATCCGTTACAATTCCATCTTCTTTAAAAGTTCTTGGCAGTGCTTTTGCCTATTGTACGGGATTAACACAAATAAACATTCCCAAGACGGTTGAATCTTTGGAATATGGAGCTTTTGAAGGATGTACCGGCTTAACATCAGTTACCATTCCGCAGGCAGTCACCAAGATTCAGGGTTACGCCTTTTCTAAATGTACCGGACTTACTTCAGTTATCATTCCTTCGGAAGTGAAGATAATTGGAGAATATATTTTTTCCGATTGCACCAATCTAACCAATGTATCTATTCTTTCGCCCAATATATGGACCAACAACTGGATGTTTGCACGCTGCACTAAGGTAACTTCTCTTAAAGTGTCATGGACTACCCCGCCCCCGCTTCTTTGGACCATTTTTTACATGATCGATCGCAATAACTGTAATTTGCAGGTACCTTATGGGACAGCCAACTTATATAAGGCAAACTCTGAATGGAATCAATTTAAAAGTATAACAGAATCTTCCAGCGGCTTATACATAAGCGCGACATCGGCAACTGTATTGGCAGCAGAAGGAAGCAAGGCATCTGTTGACATAACAGCCAATGTTGACTGGACGGCTACTTCGGATCAAACATGGCTTGCTGTCAGCCCGGCTTCGGGAACAACAAACAGTAAACTTACTTTTACCGCCCATCAAAATACATCTATTGGTAGCCGCACGGCAAAAGTTACTGTCACCTCCACGGGTTTAGCACCTCAGACAATTGTTGTCACTCAAAATAGTGCGGATGCAGTTTTATCCGGTGTTACTGCCGGTAATTTAAAAACATTTTTCACCTCCGGGCAACTTAAATCAGTTAGTTATCTTTCCCTGAAAGGAATTATCGACGCACGCGATTTTCGACTGATGAGAGACAGTATGCCCCAATTGGCTGAATTGGATTTAAGTCAGGCTATCATTGCCGCTTTTGACGGCATGTATGGAACCAATGATTATTATTATACCCAATATCCGGCCAACACCATTCCGGAATATGCTTTTTGCACTACAACATACACCAGCAAAACCAGTTTAAATACTGTAATATTTCCTTCTACATTAACCGGCTTTGGGAAGTATGCATTTAATGGATGCAGCAACCTAAAATCTTTAAATATTCCTGCATCAGTTAATTCCATTGGCATTGGCGCTTTTATTGACTGTAGTTCATTAAAATCTTTAACCATTCCTTCCGGTGTTACTAAAATTGAAGAAAGCGCATTCATGGGATGTAGAGGTTTAACCAGTGTGAGCTTACCATCCACCATAACTACCATTGGAATGCAGACTTTTGATGGTTGTTCATCTTTGACTTCAATAGATATTCCTTCTTCGATAACGGAAATTAAAACAAGTACTTTTAGCAACTGTACAGGATTAACATCAATTCATTTACCATCAACGATAACTTACATTGCCGATTATGCATTCTACAATTGTACTGGGTTGACCACTGTCAGTCTTCCCAATAGTATAACTTCCATTGGGGGTGCTTTTATCAAATGTAGCGGGCTAACAAGTGTGACTTTACCCGAGTCGGTTATTACAGTAGGGTATGATGCTTTTAAGGAATGTAACGCCTTAAAATCCGTTACTATTCCTGCCTCTGTAAGTAGAATTGGTGGCAATGCATTTTCTTATTGCGGTAGCTTAACTTCAGTTGTTATTCTTTCTAAAAATGTTTCTATTGAAGGTGGGGCATTCTCCAGTTGTAACAACCTGGCAACAGTTATTATTAATTCCCTATCGGCGACATTAGACAATTATGTGTTCAACAACTGTACAAAATTAAATTCTATCACATTGGCCTGTCCCATTCCACCCAAATGTGGTTATAGTAGTTTCTACCAGGTTGATCGCAGCCTCTGCACCCTAAACGTGCCCTATGGCACCACTCCCCGCTATGCGGCAGCTTCTACATGGAAAGAATTTCTTAAGGTAAAAGAATTGCCAGGCTATTTGCTTTCATCAAATACGGCAAAAGTGGAAGCTATGGAAGGGAGTACCGCCACTGTTACTATCAGTTCAAATGTTGACTGGACAATTACCTCAGACCAGGCATGGCTGAATGTTAGCCCGGGCAGCGGAAATGGATTGGATCAGAAACTTACCTTTACCGCCCAGGCCAACACTGTTTCCAGACAAAGAAAAGCCACGATAACCGTCACCGCTCCTGATATTGTACCGCAGGAAATTGTCATCACCCAGATGCCAGCTCCCATAAAACTTGAGATAACAGCGGGTGGACTAGCCTCAGCCTTAACGGTTGAAGAATTGAATACAGCCAATGATCTGACCATTAAAGGGGTCATTGATGCCCGTGATTTTAAAACCATGAGGGACAAGATGCCTTTGCTGTCCAGAGTGGATTTAAGCGGGGCAAAAATCATAGAGTACAATGGAAATGAAGGAACAAGTAATTGGGGAGGTACAAATTATCCTGCCAATACAATTCCAGCATTTGCCTTCAGTCTAAATAATGTAGGAAAATCCAGTCTTACCTCTATTGTTTTACCTGAGTCTACAATTGGTATTGGGGAGTATGCCTTTAGTCAATGTATTGGATTGACTAAAGTTACGATCCCATCACAGGTAACTTCCATTAAGGAACAAGCGTTCTCATTTTGTACTTCCTTAAATTCCATTACAATTGAGAATTCAACACCGCCCTCTTTATCATACTCTTACAATGTCTTTTACCGGGTAAATCAAACCTTATGCATTTTAAATGTGCCTTTTGGTGCAACAACTGATTATCAAAATGCTTATCAATGGAAGGATTTTATTCATATTGCCGGGGCCCCAAATGGCTTCTATTTAAGTGGTAATAGTATAAATCTTAGTGGAGTTGAAGGAAGCAAGGCCAACCTTTTTATTTCGTCCAACGTTGAATGGACAGCAAGTTCTTCACAGGATTGGCTGACAGTAAATCCCTCATCAGGCAATGACAGTGTATCAATTACTTTTACGGCCCGGGAAAACCCATCTTATATAAATGTAAGATCAGCTAATGTGACCATTACTTCCCCCGGAATGAAATCTCAAACCGTCACTGTAATACAAAGCAGCAAACCCCAACCTCCCAAAACAATTGAAATTGTTGCAGGTGGTTTAGCTTCTGCATTGACTGATGAAGAACTTCTCACAGTTACCGATTTGACCCTTACCGGCAGCATGGATGCCCGCGATTTTAAAACCATGAGAGACCGCATGCCGTTGTTAGCCAAAATGAATTTAAGCGGGATAACCATTGTTGCCTATAGTGGGACTGAAGGAACCAAAGGAATTGAACAAACCACTTATCCGGCCAATATGATTCCAGCGTATGCGGTGGCAAAGACAGACGGCAGTTACCATGGAAACTCCACTTTGACGAACATCGTTTTTCCGGAATCATTGGAAGCTATTGGTCCCTATTCCTTTGCAATGTGTTACTCATTGACGAATGTAATCATTCCATCCTCGGTTATAAATATAGACGCATATGCCTTTTATGGCTGTACCAGGATGTCGAGCGTTAACATTCCTTCTTCTGTTGAAAACATAGGTCTAATGGCTTTTATGGGATTATCAGCTACAATTAACGTAGACCCCGCCAACTCAAATTACATGAGCAGCAACAGTGTTTTATACAATAAGGCACAAACGAAATTAATCCAATACCCAACATCCAGAAACGGAAATTTTGAAATCCCTTCTACTGTGACAACCATCGGAGATTATGCTTTTTACTATTGCAGAACACTGACATCGGTTACAATTCCTTCATCAGTTACTACTATTGGGAAATATGCCTTTTACTATTGCAATGGCTTAACCACCCTGACCATTCCATCATCGGTTACTTCCATAGGAACCTGTGCATTTTATTCTTGCTATGGATTAAGAACACTCTATGCATATGCAAAAACACCTGTTAATCTGGATGCTTCTCCTGCTGCATTAGCCCAGATTTACAGTTGTACGCTTTATGTACCTGTCGGTTCAAAAACAGCGTATCAAACAGCCAGTCAATGGAAGGACTTTTACAATATCATTGAGATTAACCCTGATCTGATTGCTGATGCAGGGCCAAACCAAGAAAAGGATGAAGGAACTCAGGTAACATTAAATGGATCTGTTAGTGTCAATACCAGTGGTAAACGAGTAACTTATAAATGGACTGCTCCTGAAGGAATTATATTAAGTTCGGATACAATAGCAAACCCAACGTTTACCGCCCCGGAAGTTACCTATTATACCAACTTTAAATTTTCTCTAATCATTTCAGATGGATTAAATTATTCGGCAGCTGACGAAGTTTATATCACTGTCAGAAATATAAACAAACCTCCTGTAGCCAATGCAGGTAAAGATCAGGCAGTCAATGAAAATAGCATGGTAACACTGGATGGATCAGCTTCTTTTGATCCTGACAACGATTACCTGTCCTATGAATGGACTGCTCCTTACCCAATCATCTTAAGCTCAAGGTATGCGGCTAAACCAACTTTTAAATCGCCAAATGTTTCCGTAGATACTAAATATACTTTTTACCTTTCGGTAAATGATGGCTACATGTACAAAACAGACACGGTTGTCATTACTGTAAAGCAATTTAACCAATTACCTGTAGCCAATGCCGGTGACATGCAGGTTGTAAGTGAAGGAGAAACAGTAATCCTGGACGGGAGGCGCTCATCGGATGCAGATGGTGATGTTTTAACTTATAAATGGACCGCCCCCGAAGGCATTACATTAAGTTCCCTAACCAGTGCTACACCCAGTTTTACTGTTCCAAAAATGGAATCAGACACCTGGCTCACCTTTAAATTGGTAGTAAATGACGGAAAGGTAAACTCACTGATTTCTCAAGTAAACATATTTGTAAGAAATAAACTTTCCTATTTACATATTTTGGCAAAAACGGCTAATATGGAAACAGGCATCCCTGTAAACTACAAACTGTTCCTGTATGATGGAAACTCTTTTATTCAAAAACGAGACACCTTTGCTATAACCGGCGATTCGCTTCATGTTATTATTGAACCAGGCTATTGGATTGCACTTGTTTCCCCGGCCAATGATCCTTCCGCATTTATTCCCACTTATTCAGGAAACGTGCTAAACTGGAAGGATGCAGAAATTATCAACATCCCGGAGACCGGTGATGGAATTTTGGACATAATGTGTATCGCGCCTCAAACAGTTAAAGCTGGCGTAGGTCAGATTGCTGGTGTTGTTTATGAAAAACCTGACGATGGAACCAAAAGTATTTCCATTTCCAGAGAAGAAAACCTGGTAACGAACAACCCTGTTCAAACAGCTTTGATACAATTGTATAAAAAAGGCAATGCAATACCTGTTGCATCTGTATTTACTGATTACCAGGGACATTATCAATTCGACAAGCTGGAAATTGCCGATTATGAAATAAAGGTTGAAATACCGGGATACACTCAATCAGAAACATTCTCTGTTGTGCTTTCAGATACAGCGCCTACCATAAAAATATTGTTTGCGGTAAATACTTCTACCCAGGTGATAACTGACAACAATTCAATAAAGCAGTCAATAGTAAAAGCGTATCCAAATCCAACATCCGGAATTGTTCATATCAGTGGCTTGCCCGAAAAAGCAAAAATTGAAGTTTACACCGTGGAGGGAAAACTAATCTTAAAGAAAAACTCCAGCTCACAGGATGAGACCTTTGATATTACCAACCAGGTTTCAGGAACTTATGTATTGTTAGTAAACGAACAAAGATTCAAGATTTTCAAGAAATAAAAAGCCTGTCTTTTAATGAAAAAAACTCCTGTAAATTGAAATTTACAGGAGTTTTTTTTTGATGCACTTTTCAAAAGAGATAGCTGAAATTAATCCAACATACAAGCCAGTAAATTAACTGTTTTATATTTTTAATTTTCCCCTTTGATAACAAAGTAAAGTCTTACCATATGCATTAAATCTTACTTTATCTTATTAATTTCTACAGAAATCCCGCAGCAATACTTCCGGCACCTTCACTTTACTTGCACTGTTTAATCTCGCTACTTCAGGTTGCTTTCTCTTTTGAACCTGCACAAAAGCCGTGGCAAATGCCAGTAAACAAACCAACGTTTTCATTTAAGTTTATATTAATAGGTTTCTTTCATTGAGGGGGTGAATGTAGAAAATGTGTTTCAATAAAAAAACTACTATTCCAAACTTCTTTGATTCCCAAGAGCGATAGATGTCAACGAGTTATAGTTAATTGGCCTGTAATTGCGGTGGGTAATGGAATTATTTGACAGCAATCTGTATATTAAGAAATTATTGATTGAAAGAATTTGAAAGGAAATGGGTATTCAACAATTGCTGAGCATCTCTTTTGAAAGGATGATACCGTTTTATGCAAAAAAAAACGAACACCATGATGGTATTCGTTTTTCATAAGTAACCCTACATTTTGTGGAGCTGAGGGGAATCGCAAAATCTACATCTGGAAAAATTGATCAACTAATCTATTTCTTTCTTCAATTTCCTCAATAGTATACTTACCATTTCGTTTTGTTTTAGATTGAATAAGATTGTAAATCTCAATTCTATGATTTTTTTTTCTGATGATATGAAATAATTCTATTAGCTACTAAAAGTCCGTTCCTGTATGAGTACTTTAGATCAAAAGCAACACCATGATTAGGTTTTTTACATTTCTTCCTGGTTATTGAGCCCATGATCCCTAATTCGCTAAAAATAAAACTCTTAATCACTTCAAGGATTTCAATTTCATTGTTATGAAAAGATACTTGAATAGTTTTATTTGTATTTGAATGAACTCTTACTGCTGTTATACTTCCATCAGCATCAAAAAAACCGGAGATATATTCCCATGTCATAATAAGCTATTTAAGCTTAAAGTTATGGTTTAAACATCTCGTTCCCAAACATATTCTCCAATTTCTTGGAGGATCGGACTATATCATCATCCGTTCTGGATGTTGCTTGCTTTAGGCTCACCGTAGTGTCCTTAGTCTCTGAACCTTCCTTGCACTTCCGCAAGGCTTGGCTGCTGATTACCTTATCATTTCTGACTTAGGTTTCCAGCAATTCAAGCAATTTTTAATCCCGCATTCCTACGAGATGGGTCCATTCCCGAACCCCTGTCCAAACGAGGAAGCAATATGCTTTCTACATGCTTATCCCCAGACTTGATTTTCGAGTAAAAGCTGGATCAGGGCCACCGACTTTTACCTTAGCTTCTTAAGTTTTGCAGAAGTCCCAAAGCAAGACTTTTGCTATCCCCGATTTACTTGCACCACCGGATCGGACCGCTTCAGGGAGATAGCATCCGGGTGATGTCTCGTTCCAGTATCTAATACCGGAATAAAGTGTAATCTACTTAGTTCGATTACGCAGCAAGAGCGTAGTTATTTTCGCCAATTATGTTGTGAACGCCGAGATTTACGGGCTGTGCGATCAAGGCCCGGCATGCTTACATACCTCTTCTACCCGCTGTCAAAACCAGTCAGCCCCGGTAGTTGGAACTGCAAAAGTAGTAAAAAATAGTGAACTTCAGAAATTAGATTGAAGGACTGAAGAACCGAAGGATTGGGTGCTGTGTCAGTGATCACTGATGAGTGGTCCGTGGCTACGGATTACTGAACACTGAACACTGTTTACTACAAACTAACCACTGCCAACTGATCAGTCCTTCAGTCCTTCAGTCCTTCAATCTAATATTCTCCTATCAGTATTGCAGAAACATTCCAGGCGCTGAAACTTCCCCCTTCATTTTTACCGATCGGTATAGCTACTGAAAAGGTGTGCTTTCCAGGCTTAACATCCCCGACAGGGAAAAACACAGGGTTGGTTGCTGTTCCGGGGCACCATCCCGAACGACTTCCATCGCTTGAGGTAATTCCATTCCAGAAATTCCCAGAAGCAGGATTGTATTTTCGGTAAGTACCACAATCACATCGCCATGGGGTATATTGAAACAAAACCTTCTCATCGACCAGAAGGGTGTTCATTTTTTGATTATACTCATCACCTCCGTCCCATCCGCCATGTCCGGTAGTAATATACCGCAGTTTGATATTTTTGACTCCTTCTGGAATAGTTACCTCTGTCCTTAGCGAATCTGTTTCAAACATGGTTCCATATTCCTGTCCAGCCATCTCCATTACATTCAAGGTATTAAAAAGCGGATAAGTCCAGTATTTCTTTTTAGGCTTGTCTGAAAACTCACGGCTCCCGGGATAGTACTTTAGTTTTAAGCTTACTTTGTGACCACCTTTATCGTAGTTTCCGATAAATACCCCTATCCAGCGTTCACCTTGTAATAGAGGCAGTAATTCAGACACTTCCTGTTTATAAAAGGTTGAATCTTCCCATTGCTGTCCATATACCGTTACCTTGTCATTGAACTGCCCTATCCCAAAAGGGGTAAAAAAGCGCATTAATTCGACCAAAGGAGAAAAGTTTGGGGTAGCTATCACTCCCTGATATTTCTTTCCATTACGGGCTTCAAAATAGGGCAAGGAGGCCGTTCCATTTCTCAACCCCTCCAGGAAGCTTTTCTCTTTATCCTGAGGAACCATAAAAACAGAACCAGTACGGTCATAAGCATCGCCATTGGAATGCTGATATAATTCAGCATACAGTTGTGTGTCATCAGATACAACGGGCAGTTTTACTTTTTTCAAAAGAACGGTTCCCGAGGCATATTTGAAAGTCATTTCAGAATTTGTATCCACTGGATTGGTAATCTCATTGCCAAAGCTTACCTGTTCATTGGTAAAAACATTCACTGTGGCAATCAGTTTTTCTGTGATAAGATGGCGGTACAAGGGTAATTCCATGCCTTGTCCCATTTCGGAAGGGAGGATTGGTCTTACCTCTCCGGTCTTTAGCTTTTTTATGGTTGTAGCTACGATTTCATAGTTGCCGTTTCTGACAACTTTTAATACAAGCCCGTCAGGAATGCCATACGCCATAGCAGGGGTGCCTTTAACTCCCAACTCTGTAGTGTACCAGATATCAATTGAATTGGAGCGTAGGGATGTTTTTACCTTTTTACATTGATAACCCAGGATAAGGGCCGTTTCACCAGTCTCAGCAAGTGTAGGATATGTTTGAAAGTATGCGGGCGTATTAATTAAGGTATCCTCTGAAAACTGAGCTACCTGATATGTCATCTTCTTGGCAAAATCAACATATGCCGTTTCTTTTGCAATATTAGGAATCAATTTACCAGGATCTGATTCCGTCCAGAATTTGCAGGCATCAGAAGAACACAAAAGTTTACTTTTAGGTCCATCTTCTGTTGCCTTACCATTAACTACCATCTGAAAAGTAAGCTCCACCTGCCGGGGCTTCTGTTTTTGAGAAGCAAAACCTTGAAAAACAAGTGTGCTTAGGAGGAATATAAAAGTTAGTTTTTTCATCATATAGTTGAAATTAAAAATAGAATAGGAACGCGGATTGAGCGGATCAGGCAGATAAAAGCGGATTTAAAACAAAGGAACTCATATGGGCACTAATAAATCCAATGAACACAAATCTTAAGAAACAACAATCTCCTTTTTATTTGGGTTGATTTGCATTCTTTTCTGTGTTCATTTGTGTTCCCTTTCTATATTTTTTATCCGTATAGATCCGCTTGATCCGCTCAATCCGCGTTCCTATTTTTTACATACTTCTGTTTTCTATGAAAAAAAACCGCCTCAAATAAATGAGACGGTTTTTTAATAATCTAATCAAATCTATAACTATTTAGGTCCATTTCCATACTGTGGATTCTGTAAATCAAACCAAAGCCTTTGAGTATTCAAAGTGATGGCATCATGCACGCCAGGGGTAATTCCCTGTTCGGTAATTGCATCCATTTTGTTTTTATAATTAACATCATCCTTACCAGGCATAACAATTTCGAAACGGCGTGGGATAACCATTTCAGTGCCTCCGGCGGTAAAGTTTTCCCATGGCAGGTAAGCGCTGCCTTTCTTTGGTACACCTGAGCGACGAACGGTAGCCCATACATCACCTGGAGTAGTGGCATAATTGATGTATTCCTGAATGTATACTTTTTCAAGTCCATCAGTTGTCAGATCATAAGCGGGTTTTGCTAACAGGTCTGCAATTTCATTACTGCGCAATTTTGTTGCAGCGGCTTCTGCTTCATCATTATTGGTATAAACAGGATCGCTATTGTAATAAGGCATCTGGTTATTTTTTGCCACAGCATCCATTCTCAAGGCAGAAAACTCAACACCTTTGTTAAAGTATTCCTGGGCTGAACCCGGAAGATTTGCGCCCAGCAGTTTGAATTCTGCAAGCAATAAGTTGGTTTCGGCTGAACTTCCAAGGATTACATTTAATCCCGGATCATTCTTTTTAAGCTCTATTACTCTGCCACCAGGTTTGGTTGGATAAGTAAAATCATAGCTGGTGCGAACCATCTTTTCTGAATAAAGAGAAGTGGAAGCATAGATCTTTTCTACATCTCCGACCTTTATTCTATTTAATACAGATTGATTGAAATAGATATTGTTTACAGGATTTTGTTTCGCATCAGGAGATACAGGGGCCCCTTGATAACGAACCCAAGGTTCTCCCGGAGCTTTCCATCCTGTAAATTTCTTATTGGCATCCACATTTACATATTGGGCCACATAAGGAGGAAGATCCTTACCTGCATCCAAAAAGGCCTGAACCACTTCTGCATTGAAATCATTCTTTTCAAAGATAAAGCGTACGCGTGGGTCTTTGTTGGCCACCATGAAATCCACAAGGTTCTTGCTTGCATAACCGATCCACATTTCATTTCCGGTTCCATAATATTTAATGCCCCTTTGATAAACAAAATCATCACCAAGGTCATTCATATAGCCTGCCGGCGAATTAACTACTTCACTGGCAATCTGAAGTGCCTTGGCACGATCCTGGTTGATCAGGCGGGCAGCAATTTTCAACTTTAGCAAATTACAGAACTTTGCCCATTTGGCATAGTCGCCCTTATAAATGATATCCTGATCTCCAATATCTATCTGTCCATCAGCTTTTGACAAGACTTCAATAGCATCATCCAACTCTTTTAACCATGTGGTAAACAGTGTACTTTGATTGTCAAGCACAGGAGTTAGCAGTGGTGGATTGGTATAAGATCCTAATCCTGCTTCAGTGTAAACCAAAGAACCAAAATTATCGGTATTATAAATGGCAGGTAAAATCTGAATGGGATACGTCATTGCTTTAATTGCCTGGTATGATGCTTTTTCTGCATCTGGCTTTTTATCAATGGTATTCCTAACATCAATCGTCTGAGGCAGAAGGCTGCTGTAAATATTAAAGCTGGAAGAAGGTCCCATATCAACAAAATCCGAATTATTTCCCCCTTGTTTGGTAGTTACCTGTGTCCAGGGATAGATATACTGGAAGTTATTGTAGAACCAGTTCGTGTAGTCATCCGAATACATTTGTTCAATGGCTTTGGTAACCTGGTATCTTAAATCTCCAGTTTGAACGACTGAAGGATCTGTATTTAATTCTGCAAACTTATCCTTTTCGCAACCGGCTGATACCAGTATTAGCAGTGCAAATAGTATTTTATGTATATTTTTCATGTAGCTTAATTTTTAAAGGATTAAAAACCAACAGATAATGTCATGGTATAGGAAGCCGTATAGGGACTAAAAGAGCGTTCACGGAATGAATCAGAACTTGATGTTCCCCTGAAGCTTTCTGGATTCAGATGATTGGGTAAAGAGTTGTATAAATAACCCAAGTTACGGGCATTCAATGCCAGCTGTAAAGACTGTGCTTTCATTTTCTTAGCCAGCGATACAGGGAGATTATAACTCAACGTAACATTGCGAAGGGCAATATAGTTTACTTCACTGAACCAGTCATCATTGATGACCCCAGTACTCCATGCATTGTTTCTGTAAGTGAAATAGCTGGCATGAGTTGGTTCGACGTAACCTTTATCCATTGCTTCCTTATAGGTTAATCCGCCCACATCAACCGACTGTCCATTGGGAGCGGTCACTTTTTGACCGGCAGCAAATACGCCATCGGGGATCACACCATCCACAAAATTCTGTCCTTTTGAATCGGCATACTGGGTTGTCCAAGCAAGTCCACCATGTTCGGCATCTCTACCTTTGAGTGATGTTTCCAAATAACCGTAGGAAGTGCCATATTTATTGGAATAAGAAGCAATGTTACCACCAAAACGGGCATCCAGCAATACTGTTAAAGAAAGGTTTTTAAACCGAACCATATTATTCCATGATCCTTCAAAATCAGGCTGAATTTTACCTACCACTTCCGCTTTTCCACTCCTGGTGTAATAAGCACCCCTGCGGGTGTCGTTCCACGTCAACACTTTCATTCCATTACGGGGGTCATTGGGGTCAGCCGTATTGTTCCATTCCAGTGGTTTGGTATCAGACATCAAAACGCCATATTCACCATCTTCAAAAGCCACTGAACCTACACGGAAGTTCCCGTAAGCGATATCACCCCCAAGGGTTTTATATTCACCCACTTCAGGACGAAGATTTGAAATCATTGTAGTGTTTCGCCAGTAATTAACGGTAGATTCCCAGCTGAATTCACGGGTTTTAACCGGTACCAGACGAACCGAAAGCTCCAATCCTCTGTTGGTCAGTGAACCAATATTGGAAATCATTTTGTCTACACCCGATTCAACAGGGAGTGGAATAGTACCGATCTGGTTATTAATTGTTTCATCATAAACTGTAAAATCCACGCCGATGCGATTATTAAACATTCTCAAATCCAACCCGGCTTCTAATGAATTCTTTCTTTCTGGTTTAACATCGGTGTCAACCAAGATGGTAGATTTGGTGTTGGTGTACACAAATTTTCCATCTTCCATTTCCATACTGCCAATAGCATATCCATTGTTGATAAAATAAGGGCTGGTATCATTACCAACCTGAGCCCATGAGAGTCTGGTCTTGGCTAAGGTAACCCATGAAGGTAAGTTCAGTGTTTCATTGGCAATCCATGAGGTACTTACCGATGGATAGAAATAAGAATAGTTTCCTGTTCCATTGGTGTAAACCAATGCGGATGACCAGTCATTACGGCCGGTAACATCAATATACAACTGATTTTTAAAACCTACATTAAGCAAGGCATACACCGAATTGATTTGTTTAGTTCCATTGATACTGCCTTCGGAAAGTAATGTTTTCTGTGAATTACCAAGGAAATATCTACCAGGAACAATCAAACCACCGTCGGTCCAGACCCTTGTGTTTTCCTTTTTCTGATCCCACAATTCACCTCCAACGATCAGGTTGGTAGTAAAATCACCAAAGTCTTTGTTTAAATTAGCGGTAATTTTAGCAGTACGGCTCACATCTTTAGTGTTTCCCAATGAATAATAGCCGCCTTCATTCAGATAACCTTGTCCAAGTTCTCTGACTTCAGATGAAGTAGTGTAATAATTCATATTTCCTTCAGCCGTAACTGAAATCCAGGGAGCGATTTTGGCAGTCAATCTTACAATAGGTCTTGTCACCTGTTCTTCACGTTCATTGCTGTTCAGGTGATAATTAAACCAAAGACCATTGTTGGGAACATTGGCATATTTATCCCCATAATTGGAAGAAGGAACCCCTCCCAGAGGAGACTGGTAAACTTCTCTTCTGTTCCATTTTTTAGTATCATACCAGTTCTCAAAATTACCATCCAGGAAAGCTTCTGAAAGATCATTGCCCGGGTTTTTCGGAGTTGAGATGGTATGAGAAATAGAAGCGTCGGCTTTTAACCATTTGGACAGGTTATAAGAACCTGAAAACAGCAACGCGTTTCTGGTAAACTCATTCGAAGGAGAAGTTCCTTTGCGCATGTTATAAGAATCAGAAAGGAAAAATGTTCCTTTATCATTTCCACCACTTAATGAAACAGAAGTATTGGAATTATAACCCGTGTCATAAGCATCCCGCATATTGTTTTTTGCAGGCAGATACTTGGTAATCGATCCGTCATAATCTTCAATGTCACGGCCGTCGAATTTTGGGCCATAGGCTGTACCTTGCCATGGATGACCAATTTTAGTCATCATGCCTTTGTCGTTGGTATAATATTGGGTCATAGGAGCAAACTGGTAATAATTTCCGTTGGCATCCTTTTCTCCATAATCAACATACCCTGCGATAGCTCCTGTTCCGTATTCATACTGGATATCAGGCTGGCGATAAACATCGTCAATCCCAACACTTTGGGTTACTTGTACGCCAATTCCTCTGGAGCCGGCACCATCTTTGGTCTTGATAACAATAGCTCCGTTCATACCCCTTGAACCATAAAGAGCAGTAGAGGCAGCACCTTTCAGTACTGATACCGACTCAAAATCATCAGGGTTCAGGTTTTTTAACTGGTTACCAAAGTCATTGGCACTGGGAGCCCAGTCTGCACTTTCATTGGAGATCGCATTGTCAATGATAACACCATCTACCACAAAAATAGGTTGGTTACTATTGGAATTCAACACCGAGACCCCACGAATCTGGATTTTGGAATTACCAAACAGTCCACCATCCGAAGCCCCGATACTCAAACCGGTTGATTTACCCTGGAGTGCCTGAACCGGATTGGTGGTATTGGCGATGGCCAATTCCTCCCCTTTCACTTCCGTCATCCCGTAACCCAGTTTTCGCGTTTCCCTTTTAATGCCCAGGGCGGTGACAACAACTTCGTCCAAACCAATATCTTTTGATGATAACCGAACGTCAATGACTGAACGGTTGTTTACTGGCTCTTCTTTTGTGGTCATTCCTACAAATGAAAATACTAATGTGCCATTTTCATTGCCTACCTTGATGGAATATTTACCGTTCACATCGGTAAGGACTCCATTTCCAGTACCTTTTTCTGAAACAGATACTCCCGGTAACCCTGACCCGTCGGACTCAGCCACGACTGTTCCGGATACCGAGTGCTGTGCAATTGCACTTCCAATCAGTACAAAGCACATGACGGTTAATAATAAAACCTTTCGCATAAGTTGAAGTTTAATTAAGTAATAATTTAAAATAATGCAATCATTAATAATTTATGGTTTCAGTTCTGAAAAATTCATTTCCATAAACACCTTTTGAAATACCATTTCTGAAGTTCCCAGCAGTGCCGACTGGTCGCCTAAATCTGAAATAATCACTTTTGTATTGACCGATATCTTTTCCAAACACAGGCGATTTAAGGACTGCTGTATAGGAGACAATACATATTGATTGGCTTTTGATATAGGCCCACTCAAAACAATGACTTCAGGATTCAGTAATTGAATAATATAGGAAAGCCCTTTTCCCATGGCCTTCCCGATTTCATTAAGTATTGAAATACAAAAC
>DATGYU010000128.1:0-1708 GCA_035297625.1 Prolixibacteraceae bacterium | reverse complement strand
GCTTTGTCTTTTTTAGCCTGTTTGGGTGCTGCCTGAGAAATGCCGGGAAGAGCCGCGGCAGCCATTCCCAATCCCGATAGTCTTAAGAAATTACGTCGGTTGGTTTGCATAGATTTATAGTTTTTTGATTTTTATACTTCTGAATTTTACCTGATCATGATGGTATTGCAGGAGGATCGGTGTCTCTTTGACCATGCCGAAGTTTTCAAACTCTGCATATTTACTTCGGGCGACCAGCGCTCTGTAGCTAGCCGATCCGCGTACATATTCCACCACCTTAACCCCGTTGAGCCAATGTTCTACCCGGTTATCGGGATAAGCAACAATACGGGCAATGTTCCATTCACCGGCACCTTTGGTAAACCTTTCCTGTTTTTCGGCCGGTATCAGATCATAGAGTGAAGACATGGTACGATTGCCCACTACACCTGCTTTTGCATCGGGATGTTTTTTATCATCCAGGATCTGGTATTCCAGACCAATGGAAGGTCCACCATTTCCTGTATAATATTTAACCCCGCTATTAGCCCCTTCAGCAAAGTTGAATTCAAATTGAAGGTCGAAGGCTGCAAATTTCTCATTGGTAACGATATCCGCTCCTTTAACATTTGCAACAGACATCAGGGCAGCATCGACCACCTTCCATCCTTCGGCGGGGAACGTGTTCATTCCTGCGCCAATCCAACCGTTGGTTGTTTTGCCATCAAAAAGCAGTTGCCAGCCCTGTGATTGTTCGGCAGCACTCAGGATATTAGGTAAAAAGTTAACCACAAAAATATCTGGAGTTTCTGTAGCTCTCAAGTCCGTAGTTTTGATACGTATATTTTTCCAGCGTATTTGTGTGCCTGCCTGGTCATTGGCCTCAATGGCATGTACCTGCAGGGCGATAAGTCCAGAAGGAGTCATATCGTCAATTACCCAGGCTACCGGTATGCCGTTCAACCATGTTCTCATACTATTTCCGATACATTCAATGCGGTAGTGATTCCATTCGCCTAATTTAAATGCTGATTTGGCGGAAGGGTTTAATTCGCCCGTATAGAGCCATCCCCGGCGCGCTTCATCATAAATTCCACCGCTCCAGGCACGGGTGGAAGGATCGACCTCACACTGATAGCCATGTACCCGGCCGTTCATGATCTCGGGCTTACTGATGCTGCGAAATTGAATGCCGGAGTTCATATCATTGGCCACCAAAAGGTCCAGTTCAAGGATAAAGTCACCGTAATCTTTATCGGTTGCCAGAAACGAGTTGGGAGTATTGGCAACCGTAGTGCCTACTATTTCCCCGTTCACAACACGATAGTCGGCCTTACCGTTTAGCTGATGCCATCCAGTTAAGTCTTTGCCGTTAAAAAGGGATTGCCAGCCATCATTCTGTTTGGCAACAGTGGTCAAGACCAGCATCATAAAGACCATAGGGAGCAGTATTTTTCTCATTCGGAATAGGATTTAGTACAGTTAATTTGATTTCCGTGTGCGATAACGGAACAAATTTATAAATTTAAATGAAGGTTGATACCATGTTTTTGAAGACAAGTTAGGTATTTTAAAAACATGTGTACCATGTTCTTCAAATTTAAACCTATTTTAATAAGCAATCCTTATAAAAACGTACATTTGTAGTAAGCATTCAATAATTAAAGCTCATGAATTTAGAAACAAGAAAGTTGAAGATCATTAATTGGATCTCTCGTTTAGAGGATGA
>DATGYU010000127.1:0-7472 GCA_035297625.1 Prolixibacteraceae bacterium | reverse complement strand
CCCGATACTTCAATTGGGCCTGTACGATCAAGACCTAGTCCCCAGTGGGCAATATCGATATGATGGCCTGCCCAATCGGTCAGCTGACCCCCTGAATAGTCCAGTATCCAGCGCCAGTTCCAGTGGCATACGCCGCGATAGGGCACTTTGGGAGCCGATCCTAACCAGAAATCCCAGTCCAGTTCTGCAGGCACTTCTTTAATGGGAGGCATCCCTACCAGCTTGGTAGCATCGGGAAGTCCTACTTCCACATGGTCGACTTTACCTAAACGACCATTGAAAACCAGTTCTGCTCCTTTGTGGAAGTTGGCCACTGAACGCTGCCAGCTACCGGTCTGCCAGATAATATTGTTTTTCTGAACCGCTTTTACAATCTGTTGTGATTCCCCAATGCTCCTGGCCAGTGGCTTTTCACCGTAAATGTTGATTTTCTTATTGGCAGCCGACACATAGGTGATGCTGTGCCAGTGGTCGGGTACGGAGATACATACGGCATCCAGCTTTTCCTTTTCCAGGAAATCACGGTAATCCTTATAATTGCGGCAGTCTTTATTGTCATAGAACTTGTTGACCATGGCCGAAGCCTTGGTCAAATGATCAGAGTCAAGATCGCAAAGGGCCACATATTGTACTTCTTTACGTGGAAGAAAGCCTCTCATGTTGCTTACTCCCTGGGAACCCACCCCAATGGATCCCATTACAATACGGTCACTTGGAGGAACAACTCCATTCATTCCCATTGCCGAAGATGGAATAATCTGAGGAATTATTATCGAACCGGCCACTACGGATAGTGAGTTTCGCAGGAATGCTCTGCGCGTACTTTTGTTGTCCATTTTTCCTTTAGTTAGATGTTATTAGTTTAAAGTTTCAAGTTCAAAGTTCCAAGTTGTTGCTGTTCCTGTTTACTGATCACCGACTACTGCCTACTGACCACTGTTTACTGTTCTCTACCCCTTATGCGCCGTTCCCGGCACGGGCACTTCAAAGACCATATCCACCGGGCCGAACTCTATCTTCTGAGGGCCAAGGTCCATATCTGATTTGAAGATTTCTTCCCAGGTGACCTTCTTGCCCGTATAGGCAGCCGTACGGGCCATGATGGCCGTAAGGGTTGAAATGGCCGTCATCTCAGCCTGATTCACATATTCCCCTGTACGGATGGCATGTACCAGGTGCATGTGTTCCTGCACATAGGGAGGAATCTTCACATGATTGGTCTCATTGCCATTTTCGTCTTTCTCGTATTCAAATTTCCATTTCACCGAGCCGTCCATGTTCCAGATGGTGTTCACACAGTTGGTGTATCCTTCCGTTCCCATGATAAACTCACCGGTCCCGTTGGCGCAGTTGTCAATCTGACGGCACATGCTGTGAGAGAACACCCCGTCGCCGTAGTCAAAGTCGATGCTGAAAAAGTCGTACTGATCACCTGTTATTCTTCTGGCACGGCCTCCGTAACCAATGGCGCTCTCGGGATGACGTCCCAGAAACCAGTTGATCACATCAATGTTGTGAACGTGGGTATCCAGGATATGGTCACCACATAACCAGCAGAAGTTGTTCCAGTTACGGATCATATAGGTCATGTCGTCCCAGCCTTCTTCACGGGTGCGAAACCACACATGGTTCTGGTTCCAGAAAGCCCTTGCCGATACCAGCTTGCCGATAGCGCCATTGGCTACCTGCTGATAGGTTTCGATATAATCCTGCTGGTGACGGCGTTGTGTTCCGGTTACCACATTCAGCCCAATGGCTTCCGCCTTTTTGGCGCTTGCAATCACCGAACGGATACCTACCGGATCCACCGCTACAGGCTTTTCCATGAACACGTGCTTGTTCTGCATTACTGCTTCCTTGAAGTGATCAGGCCTGAACTGAGGGGGAGTGGCCAAAATGACAACATCCACATCGGCCAGGGCCATCAGCTTTTTATATCCGTCAAATCCGGTAAAGCAATTCTCTGCCGGGATTTCCATCTTTAGTTTTGAAAAGCGCTCACGGCAGGCATCCACCTTATCCTGGAAAACGTCGGCCAGGGCAACAATGTGCAAGTCGGGTCCTGCACTGATGAAGTTCATCGCAGCACCTGTCCCGCGGTTACCGGTTCCTACCAGCCCGGCCCTAAGTTTCTTTCCTTTGGGGGCAGCCTTCAGAATGGGAGGCAGTCCAAGCTCTTTGGCATCTTTTGTCTTTTTGCATCCCGAGATAATGGCACCCGCTCCCAGCAGTCCGATGCCGGCCAGTGCGGTCGATCCAATAAATCGTCTTCTGTTTAAACCTTTATTATTATTTTCCATGAGGACTTATTTTATTTCACATTCTCATCCGGTTCACACACTACACGGAACCCAATATCGATACAATCAGAATACCACCACACGCTTTTTGGCATCTGGGGGTCGGTAACCAGCCATGCCTTGCTCTTGGTAAAGTCGCGTGCTGCGTTGCGCACATCACGGGCATCACTTTTAAAGGATCCGCCCCTGATCACATGTTCCTGTCCTTTTTTAGGACCTCTGGGATTTACTGCCCCCTTTTTATAGGTCTCGTATGCGGTAGGGGAGTAATAGTCGGAACAGAACTCGTAGACGTTTCCCAGCATATTTTTCAATCCAAACGGATTTTCCTTCACAGCCGCAGGTTCCTGGGTCTGGGCTCCGCTGTTTTCCTTGTAGATTACGTATGAGTTGATAACAGCTGTATCGGGTCCCAATATTTTCTTGAAGAAGCCGTCCGAGGTGAATTTCTTGGGATCCCCTGCAAAGAAATAGGGGGTTTTGGTGCCTCCGCGTGAAGCATATTCCCATTCTGCCTCGGTGGGAAGGCGGTATTTCTTGCCGGTCATCTTGGAAAGCCATTTGCAATAGGTATTGGCCGCTTTCCAGGTCATGGTAATGGCAGGACGTGATCCCTTGCCCCATCCTTGGTCCGGGGCTCCCCATGGCGGGGTAGGTCCTGAAATGGCATCCACGTTGGCATTTTCCTCCGCTTCCTTGCGTCCCTGCGAGGAGGTGGCCTTAAAGAACTCCAGGTACTCGTCCCAGCTTACTTCTATCCTGGCCATGAAGAATCGGGACAGTTTCACCGGGTGGGCAGGTCCTTCATCCGGTTTGCGGAAAGCTTCCTTTTTAGGGCTTCCCATCATGAACTGCCCAGCTGGAATAGCCACCATTTCAAAGGAAAGGCCTGTTCCGGGAATCTTTTCTGTGTAATTGGCAAAGGTGGTTACCTGGGCAGGCTCCGTATAAACAGTGTCCTTGCCCGTTCCGTTGGCTCCAAAATTGGTATTGTGCTCATGCTTTCTGTTGGGATCAAAATGGCCAACATCTATGTGACAGTTCAGACAGCTTACCTCTGTCTTGCTGGTAATAAAGCTTAGATGGGCATTTTCCCCTTCCACTGTCAGAGTCTTGGGAAATAGGTTCTGATGGCATTTGGAACAGGATTCCACGTAAACAAAATTCTTTGCCTTATCCAGGGTGCGTTTGGCTTTCCATTTGATATCAGCCGTATCTTTAAATAAGTAGCCGTACACGTCAATGGCACCATGTTTTAGCTTGGCAGGAAGCATGCCATGGCCTTTGGGCGGCAGGTGGCATTCGGTGCAGTGTACCACCACTCCTGCTTTATTGTCGTAATGAGGCGAAAGCTTCCAGCTTTTTTCGGCATGCGGATGCACATGACACGACATACAGTAATTATCGGTGGAAGTATAGGAAACCGCCTTGTTGCCCCCGATGATGAAAATCAATCCAAGCAAAAAGAAGGTTGTTATCAGAAGCAGGGTTTTTCTGGTGCTGAAAAAAGTACGTATCGAATTCCGGATCTTCATAAACTCACTTAATCATTTTCTATAAACCAGTATCTACAGTTTTCACAAATATATTTACCGGCAAATCTAATATTGCCCAATTAGTAAGACTTTAACTGGCGTTTACAGGCGGGTTAAGTGGCGGTTAATTTCGGGTTAAAAAACACACAAAACAATTCCTTGCGGAATCTAATATATACTGAAATGCAGGCTTTTAAAGATATAAAAATAAAAATTAACCCTGTTGCAAAATATCTTTTTTCTCAGGCAATTAATTCTTCAAATTTAACCTTGAATTTCTCCCCGTACATCTCTTCATATAGGCCTCCAAAACGGTCAAAGGTGAATTTGGCCAGGTTATAATTGTTCAGCCTGATCAAGGCTTTCAGCTTATGCGACAATGCCTGATCGTTTACGGGGTCCGATTCCAGGATACGGTCTGCCAAGCTAAGAATGAGTTCTGTATCGTTTTGAAAGCTCAGTTCATTGATAAATTTCAATAGGATATCCACAATGTTATTGCCAATGAAGCCTTTGAAATCATCCAGCCAGTCATAGGATTCGCCCTTGAAAAGCTCTCCTTCCTGGATGATGTGATAAAAGCGAAGGTTAAAGTCACTGTCATGTACCTTCTCCCTTTTCAAAAGGCTGACACATTCCACATAGTCGCAGTACACCTGTCCGCCAAAGGCCATAGACCAGCGGTCGACATGAAATTGTATTTGTACCGTATCCAGTGATTCCAGCAGCAGCCTTAGCTTGCGCATGGTCACCCCACGGCTGTTCTTTGCGCTTTGTGACGAATGGCCCATCCACAGGATATCGGTCAGTTCCTTGGTGGAGATGCCGTTTTTATTGCGCTGTGAATACAAAAGGATGATCATGAACAGCTGCTTCAGCTTGGGGGTAAACAGGCTGGTAATATCTTTGCCGTCCCTGTCCAGCACCTTGAAATCTCCGAACAGCTGTATGTAATTCGACCGGGGTTTTTCAATGTTGCTGCTTTCTATGGTTCGGATCTTGTCGGCTACCGTGGGTTGCTTTTTAAACTTATGGAAAGGGATCTTAAACCAGGCCAGCACCATCAGCGAAAGAACCAGTATGGCCATGATGCTGCGCGATAATATGGGGTATAGGATAAAGACATTTTTAATAGGCACAATTTCGATCACTTCCTTGCTCATGCCCCAGATTTCTTCTTCGCCCAGGGCCCTGGACCAGATGCTTAAATTGTCGATAGCCCCATACATGTTGGATGACCAGTTAAAGCCTGCCACCCCGATGTACAGGTTGTCGCGCCCCTTATAGGCCGGATGGCCCAGCGAGCGGCTGTCCAGCTTACCGTTTACATAAATGGCCTGTTCACCGCTCAACTTGTTGTACCTCCACACCATATGGTACCAGGTGCCCGCCTCCAGAACAGTCTGCCCCTGGAGATCATTGTTGTAGAATCCAAAATACGGCTTGCGGTTTCTGATCAGCAGGTGAATGCCCTGCTGGTAGGAATTGTTCTTGGTGCCAATGATACAGTAGTCCTGTTTGTTGGGCAAAAATTCCTTTATCTTCACCCATGCCGCAACCGAGAAATCATGATCACGCAGTTTAAAGGACTCCGCTCCAGGAAGGATAATATAGCTGTCCTCCCCAAACTCTGCTACCGTTGAACGAACCGAATCATTGGTAAAATTCACCTTGTTGGGCTTACCGTCAAAGCGGTTGATAGAGAAGTCCTTTGCTTTCTTGGCAAAAGTATAGTGCCCTTCCAGGTTATCGGTGATCTCGTAGGAGGTGGCCACAAAATGCTGTATCACGCTTTCCTTGGGTTCGTTAAAGGTGACCGTGGCCGGGGTAAAGCGAAATCCCGGACTTTTGGGTGTCAGTACGATATTATCTCCCGGACCCACCGGAAAGCAATACTTACCGCTGGTAAGGCTTCCGGTCGATTCCCAGTTCACATAGTCCAGCACCTGGGCATTGTAGGTAACCATCCCCTTGACAATCTTAAAGCCTCGTAAATAGGAAACGATGCCCACGATCCAGTTCTCGTATCGGTCGAGCATGATGAAATTGGGCGTTTTGCCCGTATTGGTCCACGTATTTTTGATATGCTCGATCAGGTACGGATTCTGGTTGCTCTCGTAGCGAAGGTTATTGGCACTGTCGCTTTTCTTGGGAAAGTTATAGTCGTTGTAAATCAAAAGGCTGTTCTTGGGATCTCCTTTCAGAAACTCCCCCTTAAAGACCGGGGCTTCCCAAATGGAGAAATAAGGTTCCACGGCATGGTTCCACACGTAATGCAGCCAGTCGGGACTGTTGCGGTGCTCCTGCATGGAAAAGACCACGATGCGCTTGTTCTTTTCCACCATCGATTTAACCGTTGGCCAACCTTCCTTGGCATCGTAGGTATAGAAATACTGCGTGATGCCCGCCTGCTGGAAGATATCGCCCAGCTCGTTGATATTGGTGCTGAAGTCCAGGAAAAGGGTAAGTATCTTTTCCGGGTTGCGGTCCATGAACTTTTTCAGTTCCTCCATGGTCTGGCGCAGGGAAATGGAAGAGCCATCCCCCTTTTTGATCATCAGCTGGTTTTGTTGTTTTTCCCATTCCAGGTAAAAGCGAAAGCCCCCGATGTTCTGGTCCAGCAGTTCCTGAACCGAACGCGTTTCATTGAGGTTGGCATCTACACCCGAGAAGTTGGAAATCACAAATATTGTTTCATCGTAAAGTTTGCTGTCGGTATCTTCCACCCCTTCTACCCTAAGGGCACAAAGCGAACATAGCCAGAAAATTAATACAGCAATGCAACGAATACCTGTCCTCATCTATCACTTATATTTATTCCAATTCCTTCCTTCACCCGAAGGGTACCCTTCCCTGACAAAAGAATTTCAAAATTAGTCTTCTGATTCTAAAAACCTCAAATTTAGAGGATTTATTATCCAATCAATCAACAATGGAAAAATTTTATATTTTTGTGTCGTCCCGCAAGCCTCCAGGCTTGGCCTTCAGGGGCTGTTAGCTCAGCTGGTTTAGAGCATTACCTTGACAGGGTAGGGGTCACTGGTTCGAATCCAGTACAGCCCACGGAAAAATAAAAGCCATAACTATGAATCAAATAGTTATGGCTTTTTGTTTCTCTTACTCCACTCTACACTCACGCAAGGACCGAGCGGTAAAAGGATCACCTACAAAAAAGCATCAATCCTAAAAGTTGGCAGAGGAATATACTAGTGTAGCAAATAGGATTGCATATGTACCGATGCATCGTCCTATTTTCTTTGGCCGGCTACCTGTCTGATATTTTATTATCAACCTTTAGTTGGCTTATTTATCAAACTTTTCAAGATTGATCCTTGCATCCAGCTTTTCATCCGAAAAACGAACCTCTTCCATGGTCAATTCCTGATTGGTGATCGCCGAATTTCTTCCCATAATGGCAGTAAGCGTGGAAGCTGCTCCCGAAGCTGTTTCATTCAGGTAATTACCCGATTCAATACTTTTAATAAAACAGGTTCCTTTATTTTTATCAGAATCATGCAGCGACTGACCGTTCGCTCCTTTGGCAATCAGATCTGGTGACAGGTTGTCCTGGGCATGGCGCAGGATACCTGAATCCCATGGATTTTCTCCTTCGATAAATACTCCCCCGCTGTAATGG
>DATGYU010000126.1:0-11499 GCA_035297625.1 Prolixibacteraceae bacterium | reverse complement strand
TGGATGATGGGCCTTACACTGCTGCATTTTCGGAAGAATCTCCTGCGCGCACCGGCATGTGGCTGGGCTGGCAAATCGTGCGCTCCTACATGAAAGAACACAAGGAGGTGAAGCTGCCTGATTTGATGAACAACACCGACTACCAGGGGATTTTGAACCAATCGGGGTACCAGCCGTAATAGGGAAGATGTGAAAATGAGAAGATGAGAAGATGAGAAATTGACGACATGACTTTAAATATTCCGTATGTAAATAATTATTTAAAGGCGGATTTGGGTTAAAATTAAATGCATTTATGTTGGATATTATTTATTATTTATAGTACATTTGAAAGTTAGTTACTATAAATAGTTATTTAATATTTAAAGTATGCTGGGAAGGACATTGGTGAAAGGGATGAGAATTATTCGGTTGGATAAACTAAATGATTGGCTCAAAGAACTTTCATGGAAAAGTGAATTGGCATTGGTGATGTTGTTAGGATTCGGATTGTTTATCTATAGTTCCACACGTGGCTTCTTTTTTGTAACTTCTACCTTCGAACATTCATGGACATACAATTTAACCAGTCAGAGTGAGTATGTTACTGTAATTTACGAGCTAATTGCACTTTCAATTATTACTTACATTTTAAAGGTACGCGGTTGGACGCTGAAGGACTATGATCTCAAACTGACGGGTAACCTGTTTCTTGTGGCCATCCTATTAATGTTTCTCAGGAACCTGATTGGTGGCATCAGCTTTAAAATATTTGAATTATTTAAGGTAGTAGATGAGCAGACCGCCAAACATGTCCAATTCGGATTGCAGGCCGACTGGTTCAGCCTGGCATTGATTGTGGTCATTAACTCCGTATTTGAGGAATTTTTACTGGTAGCCTATCTTTTTAAAAGGCTGGAAGCGTATCACCCGGCATTAATCATTGGATGCGGCATTTTGATCAGGATGTTGTTTCATTCCTACCAGGGAGTTATCATGTTGTTTTCGATCATACCTATGGGTTTCGTCTTTGGTTATTATTATTACCGTTATCAAAAGATCTGGACCTTGGTAATTGCTCATGGTATGATCAATACGCTGGTATTTTTGAACCTTTATTTTAAAAGCACTCACCCATAGTTATAAGGATATCAGTAAAACAAGAAAAGCCCCCTTTGCAGGAGGCTTTTCATATCTTATGAGAGTGAATACTTATTCAGGCATTTCTTTGATTTTCACGTTGCGGAACCATACGTTGTCGCCGTGATCCTGGAAAGCAATGTAACCTTCTTTGGCCACATCAGCCCAGTTTGGATTCAACTCAGGGAATTTGCTGTCTTTCACAAGCTTTTTCCAGTCATCCGTCCACAAGTGGTATTCTACCACAGCCACTCCGTTTTGTTTGTGAACCACGGTACCTTTATAGCAAATGATTTCAATAGAGTTCCATTGACCGGCAGGTTTGGCATTCTGTGGTTTTGCAGGGATCAGGTCATACAATGAACCGGCCTGACGGTTTCCGTCTTTACCCAACATCGCATCGGGGTGACGTTCGTTGTCCAGGATCTGCATTTCAGGAGCCGTTTTCCAGATAGGCCAGTCTTTTACTTCTTGTCCTAAATAGAAGATACCAGAGTTGCCGCCCTCCTGAATCTTCCATTCGGCTTTCAGCTGGAAGTTCTTGAATTTCTTGTCATAAAGGATATCACCGCCATTCTCGGCACCTGCTTCACCTGTTCCGGTGCCAATGCAGTGCAGGGTTCCGTCAACAACTTCCCATCCTTTAGGGAAATCTTTTTTGTTGTAACCTCTCCAGCCGGTAGAAGTTGTTCCGTCGAACAATAGTTTCCAGCCCTGGCTGGTTTCTTCAGCTGTTAAAGTGTTGGGAGCGGCCTGGGCAGCAGAATCAGGAGCAGCTACCGCAGTAGCAGTGGAATCCTTGGCTGCCTGATCGCCAGCTTTCTTCTGGCCACCCTGACAGGATGCTAACCCAATTACAAGGGTACCAGCCAGTAAAAATGAATAGACTTTTTTCATGGTAAATAATTTTAGTTTATTGAATATTGATCTTGGTCTCTTTGGGTTGATGCCGACAAAGTTATAAAAACTTCATCAGAAAGTTAAACCACCCAATAAATAACCATAAAAAATAATGACAGATGTCCATCAGAATGAATAGGTTTTTGTAATTTCGGGGAACAAACAGAGCATTGGAATTGAAACATATAAAGATAATTCTATGAGTGAGAAAAAGGTTAAAAGAATTGGTGTTTTAACTGCCGGAGGTGATTGCCCGGGATTGAATGCTGCCATCAGGGGCATTGGCAAAACGGCCATGGTTCGATACGGAATGGAGGTGATTGGTTTCTCTTCCGGTTATACGGGCTTGATCCATAAGCAGTATGTCGTGCTGACAGAGAAAGACCTTTCGGGTATCCTGACTTTAGGGGGTACCATCATCGGCACCTCAAGAGAGAAACCCTTTAAGATTGTGACAGAGGAAGACAACGATAAGCCCGATCTGATCAAAAAGAATTATCATGACCTGGGACTGGACGGACTGGTGTGTATCGGTGGCAACGGGACCATGAAAACAGCGCACCTGCTGTCAAATATTGGGTTGAATGTAATTGGAATGCCCAAAACCATCGACAACGATGTGTGGGGAACCGACCTTACTTTTGGCTTTGATTCAGCCGTATTGATTGCCACCGAGGCCATCGACCGACTGCACAGCACTGCCAACTCTCATGGCAGGGTAATGATTATTGAGGTGATGGGCCATAATGCCGGGTGGATTGCTCTCTATGCCGGTATGGCTGGTGGGGGCGATATCATCCTGATACCGGAGGTGGAACACTCCATGAAAATTGTGTGCGATACCATTGAACAGCGCTATCAAAACAACAAGCCCTATACAATTATTGTGGTAGCCGAAGGGATAGATCATCCAAGAAGCATGTCGGCAGCCAGGTATCTTTCCGAATCCATTCAGGCACGCCTGGATGTGGAAGCGCGTGAAACAGTGTTGGGCTATACCCAGCGAGGAGGAACTCCTTCACCCATGGACCGTATCCTTGCTACCCGCTATGGCGCTTATGCCGCCCAGTGTATCGCTGAGGGCAACTTTGGCACGATGGTGGCTTTGCGCAACAATGAATTAACTACTGTGCCTTTATCCGAGGTAGGAGGTAAAATGAGGCTGGTGGAACCCAATAATCCTTTGCTCTTAAAAGGCCGTATGATGGGCGTGTCGTTTGGGGACAGGTAAAATGGCCTCTGGCGGCTAGCTGCAGGCAAGAGGTGCACTGAATAAAAAGTCAGGTTTTGCCAGCAGCCAGTAGCCAGCGGCTAAAAGCGATACAATAAATCGATAGACGTCTCCTTTCTCCATTGTTCTACTTCACTACCGGGAAGGCTACAATCCTTACCTTGGTACATCCGATGGGGATCAATGTCAAAGGGGTAATTTCTTCTGATACCTTGCCTTTATAGATTCCATCACGGGCAGTGACTGGCTGACAGGCAATCCCGTTCTGAACCACCCATCCGGGTATTTGCCTGCCCGGTGCGGTGATCTCAATAGGGGCGTGGGCCTGGTTCCATACAAAATCATCAGAGGCCTGCTTTACCTGTTTCACCTGCAGACTTTCTTTGGGATTAACAACTGCCTGCTGTACCAGTCCATAGTTCCATGGCGATTCAGGGAAAACGGAATAATAATCACCTTCATGTTCTTCATGGCCTTTTTCCCATCGCTCACTCACTTTCAGGGCATATACCAAAGGGCCATATTCAACGGCACGTGAGTTTTTTCCCCAGTTTGAGGTGAAAACTTCCATGGGAAAGGTAACTGATACCTGGTCTTTATCTGACCATAGCTGGTTAATGGTGATCATCGGGCTGTCTTTTGTCACTTCCACCTTTTGCCCGTTTACCGCTACTAAAGGTTCTTTACACCAGGCTGGAACCCTTATTTCAAAAGGAAAGGTTACATCTTTCTTTAAGCTAAAGCTAAAAGTAATCTTCCCGTCAAATGGGTAAGCGGTTGTTTCACTTACTTCAATGGGCAAATTGTCTTTACCTACGGTTGTTTTAACTGTATTTGGACTAAAAGCCAGGGCAGCCAGCCCGTTTTGAGCATTTTTATACCACAGGTGTTGGGCAAACTTGGTCCACCCCTGGTGCATGTTGGCCAGGCAACAGGTATAGCCGCTTCTCATTCCCAAAACATTATTCATCTCACGGTCGAAGGGAAGGGAGAAGTTAAATACCCCTCGTGAGATCTGTACCTGGTTGGCCATTTGAAAATACTGCTTGTTATTGTAGTCGTCGGTAGTTTGAGAGGGCAGGGCGTTGAAAGCCATGCGTTCAAGGGCATCCATATAAAATGGATCACCCGTGATGCCAATAATTTCCTCCAGCGAATACATAGCCTCAACAATGGCACAAAGCTCAGTACCTTGCGTGGGGTCATTCCCATGCAAATCTTCATCAGCAGAGTATACGCCCATTGGGAGCCCGTGCAGGGTCATCAAATCGGTAAAGCCTGTCTTGAGTGCTTGGAGGTATTTCTGATCACCGGTGCGTTGGTAGTTGATGGCAGGGGCTTTTAAGGCCATGCCTACATTTACCCCGTGGCGGTGCATCCACTGAGTGCCATTTTGCCAGGTAGCGGCTTCAATCACCCAATCGCGGTTGCCCAGCCATTCACTCCATTGAAAGGACTGGGATTCTATCGTTGAGGCAAGTTCGAGCAAGGATAAATCATTTGTTTGCTGGTAAAGCCATTGGGCCATCATCACATTGTCCGTTCCCCGGGAAGTTGCCCATTCAGTCCATTGACCCAGAGGCGCATTCTTTAAGGCCTGGAGCTGAAAGTGAAAGTACTTTTGCATGAATGCTATCACCCGCTGATCGCCCGAGGCCTCATAATACTGGCGCATCACTTTAAGCATCACCATCTTGGGCCACCAGTCATCTCCGGCCTGTTTTATATTGTCGGCATCTACCCATGTTTTGTTATCACGCTCATACTTGGTGATCCCTCCAAAGTAACCAGATGGGCGTTGATGTTCAATGGTCCAGTCTATGTATTTTTTTACTTTCGACTGAAGGGTCTGATCATTGAGCAGCCATGCCAATGGAACTGCCCCATCTAACCAGTAGGGGGTTTCTTCCCAGGCATCGCCGGTTCCCCCCAGCCAGCCATTGTTGTCCTGAACCTTGGCATAAACCTCATCCAAATGGCCAGTAGTACCATCCTGCATAATCTGCAACTGATGCTTGAGCCATCCTTCAGGATGTATTGAGCCAAGGGGTAGGGGCATATATATGGGGGCTACAAAATGATCTTTCTCTTTTACAGCATTCTGTCCTGAAGCCGTTAAAAGGAAGATAGATAAGCCGGCGATTAGTAAGGTGCGTTTCATCTGTGGGGTGGAATTATTTATAGATTTTATCTTTCTGTATATCTTTCAGAAACAGGCTGTGTGGATCCGTATAAAAGTTCATAAAATCATCCGGGAAAGGCTTTCTTTGTATGCCTGAATTTAGGGCTTTTGGCCTGTAGGCGTGCCTCCACGTCAATACATAACCCACCTGATATTTACTTACCACCGGCAATAGCACTGAGGACCACCAGTTGTCCATACCTTTTCTTTCCCCCGTTTCACTTAGTGCCGAAAGCTTTTTTCTGCTGGCAGCCTCCCGGGTCACAAAGTTTAAGGCATTGTCCAGTTCAGGGCCAAACTGAGCGCCCCGATCATACATGTCCAAAGAAAGCATATCGATATATTCATCTCCCGGGTATCCTTTCAGATACTGTTCCAAACTGGTCACCCTGTCGGTATTGTAAGCATACAGGATGTTGTGCAGTTTCTTTTTATCGCGCAGGTATTCTACCGTGTAGCGCCACAGGGAAGCATAATTATCATCAGTGCAGATATTGGTTCCCCACCAGAAAAAAGAGCCGGAGTGTTCGTGGTAAGGCCTGAAGATAAAAGGAATGGGCGTTCCCCTGTCATCTTTTAAGGTGGTAAAGAAAGCGGCAAGGCGATCCAGCCAGGTGTTAAAAAGATCATGATTCTTGCCACCGGGAAGGATGGATGCCACCACCTCTTTGGAACTCACATCCCAAGCGGTGCCATGCTGTCGAGCATTAGCCGGGCTGGGCAACTGCATGGTCAATGGGTTATCGGCATGCCAGCTAATGGTGATCACCCCTCCGCGCCGGTAATGTGCTTTGATCTGTTCGGCAATCTGAGTAAAGCTTACCGAGTCAAGACTGCGTTCATCCCCCAGTTCAATGTGGCCCAGTTCAAAGCCTGCTACGGCAGGGTAATCACCGGTAAAGTCTTTGGTATCCGAACGGTCCTTTTCATACCACCAGGATGTTCCATACATCAGGTCGTCCTGATGTCCGTACATGATGCCTTTCTTTTGAAGGTTAAATAATGATTGATATAAGCGGACAGTTTCCTTGGTTGCCTTCTTGTCGGCCGGTATCGGCGCCTTCCCTTTAAAGGCACATAAGGCAAAAATGACCGGCAACAAAATGATATACAGGTTTCTCATGACAGATTGGTTTAGTGGTGTTGAATTGGGATTTTAAAAGTAATAAAAATAGGGGAGAATAGTAGTTAACCCTGGCTCAATTTAAAATAAGGAATAGAAAAATCCACCTTAATTGTAGTATTCAATTTTACGGGTAATGATATTACCGTTTTTGTGGTTTTCTGTTTCAGACAGGAAGGTCCAATTGCCATTTTTGTCATAATTATACTGGTAGGTATTGCTTTTGCGGGTAATGTTATCGGGAGTGATCTCCAGGATTTCAACAATATTATCCATTGAATCATAGTTGTAATCGGTAATGGATTCCAGCTCCATTTTGGCATTATAATGATACACCTTATCCACTTTATTATTGCTCAGGTAAGTATACTTGGTTTTATTGAGGATGCTGTCATTTGGCGATTGTAAGATAATCTCCTCCAACTGCGAGCGGTCGTTGTAATGGTAGAGTTGCTTCCATTCATGGTTTCTGACAGTATCCAAAAACAGATCTTCTTTAATTTTATTTTGATCGTTATAGGTATGCACCACCAAATTTTTATAAGAGGCATCATCTCCAAGGAATGTTTCTTTTACAATATTCAGACTGTCGTCATATTCTGTAGAATATTGAGATTCCAGGTAATTGTTTGAATCAAAAAGCTTTGTCCAGATTAGTTTGCCCTGCCGGTTGTAATAATAACGAAGGATGTAACTTAAGCTGTCATGACCAACATAACAGGAACGGGATACTTTGAGATGATCGCTGTTGTATTCATTCACCCATTTGCGGATAAGGGAGCCATCAGGATTATAAGAGGCCTGTTCTTTTATAAAGCCTTGTTCATCGAATTGAATAATCGTGCGATATTTGCCGTTGGCGGAATAATTGATTTCAGAAATGCTCTTTACCTTTCCTTTTAGGTTATATTGCTGATAATCATTGGTGATGATACGTGTAGTTTCCTTTTTGCAGGAGAATAAAATGCATAGTGACAGTAGGGTTAGTAAGAGAGGAAACCGAAAGTACATGACCTTTAATTTTCAATGTTCAGCTATTGACAACAACCAATAAAGTTAATGATCAGAGGGATAGAAAGGATCTATTGTGAATGTTGTGAAAGAAAAGAAAAGGAGTAGGGAAAATGGAAGCCAATGTTCTGTATTCAATCCTTCAATCCATCAGTTCCCTATAAATATTAAACATTAACCATTCAACTCGTCCACTTTACAAGTTTTCCCATTAATCTGACATAAAAAGAGGCTGTCTAAAATGATGAACGACATTTGTTTTCGACCGCTGGCAATAACTCGCATACCAAAAGCTATGCGATTTTTGCCAGTAGCCGCTTGCTAAAAGCCAGTTGCTGATAATTGTTAGCCATTCGCCATTTTAAGACAGCCTTCTTACCAATTCAAATCACAACGTTAATAATTGAACCCTTTCTGTTTATATAAAGCGATATTGAAGGCCTTATATTCATGAAGCGATAATTCATTGTCATTAATTTTGGTAACATGATATTTACCCGTTGCCGGCCATGGGAAAGTAGGCCCGCCTACTACTTCAAAAGCATAATAAGTGACGCCATTCATCACAAAGGGGTCAATCATGTTGAAGAACCCTTTTTCGATGCTTCCGTCCCCGTGCTTGCGCGTAAAATTGGCAGCTCCTTTAAGGTCCATGGTTATCTCATCATCCGTTGTCGACTGGTTATAATTGGCCGGGCTCATGGTCCACCATGCTGGTGTAACCGAATCTTCAGGGCCGTTGCCTGCTACTACCCCTGTTGGATAATCCATTGCCAATACCCATGTTTTCCCTTCTCCTCCTCCGGTTAACTGTTTCCATAACGGATTCAGGTTAAAGTAAGCATCATCGTTTTGACCAACGGTAAAGGTGGTGGAATCCGTGGTGGTGCCACCCCCGCTGAAAGCGGTATACTTAATGGTGAAAGTGCCCTTGAAAGGAATATAAATGGTATCCTTTGTCTTATTGGAAAACCCGGTGCCCCAGTCCCAGTAAGGCAAGGCATCCTTGGTTTTGCTTTCCAAGATGATCGTATTTGAACCCGTCGTGGGCTGTGAGACAGTAAAGGCAAGTTTATCCTTCGTAAGCGCCGGTCCTGCAGAATCGCGGTCTTCTATGGTGTTACAGGATACCAATAGAAGAGCCAATCCCATCATTCCATACAATATGTTTTTCATATCCGTTCTTTTTAAGTGATTACTATTCCGTTAAAACATATAATCGCCAGCATTAACCCATCCGGGGTTCTGTTTCAGAACACCTTTTGAAAGGTCTATCTGGTCTTGTGGTATCATTAAGAAACCACCCGTATCTCTTACTCTCTGATCAATAGTCTCAAAATAATTGGCTCCACGGTCCTGATTGATGGTCGTTTTGACACCAATATTATAGATGGTGGCGCCGGTTTCATTTTGTTTGATTACAACTCCGGCTTCTTTTCCGTACCAGCGAAGCAAATCGAAATAACGAATCCCTTCGAAGGCCAGTTCATAACGCCGTTCCTGTTGGATATTCTCCAGGGTAGGAGCCACGGAAGGTAAACCTGCCCGGGTGCGGATAGCATCCATGTATTGCTGGGCACGGCCGCTTCCCAGTTCTGCACCCATCAACATCACATCGGCCAGGCGCAGTATGATAATGTTCTGGGTGTTGTTCAGCATGAAGTTATCAGGCATCCCCGGATAGAGTCTTCTGCTATAATTTTCCTTCACTCCGTTGTTGACAACATTTATAGGAATATATTTCTTGCCAATGAAGTTAGTTTCCTGCCATTGCATATCGGCTGCTTTCATAAATTGATCGGTTCCTTCTGAGGAATCATCCACATTCCAGATCGATCCTTTTTTACGAATGTCTGCATTGGGCCATTGGTCATACAACTTTGGATTCACGGTAAGGAAACCCCAGCCATGGCCAAAAGGAACCTGCGAATCGGGATTTCTAATTCCCGAGTTTAGATCAAATCCATTGGCGTAATGGGTCTGTTCATTCCATACTGATGAGATTAATCCGGTATAAACGATTTCAAAAATACTTTCCGTATTGTTTTCTTCGCCCACCCATTTCAGGTGATTGTCCTTTACGTACCCGTAAGTGGTCGAGTCGATGGTATAAGGCCACATATTACGTGGATCCTTTAACAGCGAGGCCCCACTTTTGTCTACCAACTCATCAATCCATGTTACTACTTGTGCCTTGGTAATAGAGCCGCCACCGGGTAGGGGAAGTTCTGTCTTTTGATAATACCCTGTATAGAACAGGAACACTCTTGCCATCAGCCCCTCAGCGGCCCATTTATTGGCCCTGCCAAGGTTAGTGGTTTTCCATGTCGGGGATAGGGGGGTATCAGGCAACGAATCTATGGCCACTTTTAGGTCATAGGCAATATGGGCATACAATGAATCCTCGGTAGCTCTTGGATTATTTACCGGAGTAGGATCCAATACCAAAGGAACCGTAAGCTGATGTCCGTCCACTACCTCCGGGCTGCTGAATTGCCGGGCCAGGTCAAAATAAAAATAGGCTCTTAAAAAATGGGCTTCACCCACCACTTTTTGTCTTTGTGCGGCGCTTTCCCATTTAGGAAGTTTTATAGACTTTAAAAGCGAATTAATACGAAAGATGCCTTGGTAGTATTGACTCCATTCAGGGCCCATTAAATTCACATCCGTGGTACGGAAATACGAAATGGCCTGTGGTGGACGGTCATTCTGTCCACCGCCTCCAAAACGGTCATCCGACATGGATTCTGCATTAAACATGATTCCCGGGAACCCTGCAATGGTGGGCGGCAGGATGGTATACGCCCCGGCCAGTGCCTCATCGGCTTCAACAGGTGTGCCGGGAAAGTTCTCACTGCTTTTACTTACCAGGTTTTGTGTATCCAGAAAACTCTCTTTACATCCTATAAAAAGAAGGACTGCTATTATTAGGAATGAATTTATCTTTTTCATAGTAATTATGATTAAAATTTTATACTTGCCCCAACCATTACTGTTCTTGGATTGGGATAATAACCTAAATCGACACCTCTTACCCAACCGGCATTGGTTTCATCTGTACTGGTTCCAATGGAAGGATCCATCCCTGAATATTTAGTAAATGTGTATAGGTTCTGACCCGTCACATAAAAGCGCAATTGTCCAAAAGGCACCTTCGCGAAGAGCTTTTTGAAATCATAACCCAATGTCAAATTCTGTATGCGTAAATAGTCGCCATTCTCAACCTGTAAATCCGAGAAGTACTGCTGGTTGATACTTGAGCCATTTTGTACCCTTGGAATCTTGTTGGAAGTTCCTTCCCCGTGCCACCTACCCAATATTTCGGTGGTATAGTTATCCTGAGGCCCCCCGGCATCATGCCAGCTGCGGGCGATCTGGTTTCCCGCTACTCCATAGGTGGTTACAGAAATGTCAAAGCCTTTGAAGTCAAATCCTAAATTGAGAGAATAAACAAATTTTGGGTTAGGATCACCAATCTTTCTTTTATCCAATTCTGTGATAGCACCATCACCATTGACATCTACAAATTTGACATCTCCGGGCTGAGCATCGGGCATGATGACTTTTCCTTGTGCATTCTTATAGTTGGCAATTTCTGCTGCATTTTGGAAAATGCCGGCAGTTTTATATCCATAGAAATAACCAATGGGATAACCTACCTGGGCACGGGCGATATAAGTTCCGTTACCCCAAATTTTTACATCGGTAGCATTAATGATTCCCTGTGAATTTTGAATCTGGGTCACTTTATTCTGGTTATAACTCATGTTGGCATTAATATTGTACCCGATACCCTCGCCGATTCGGGCATTCCAGCCCAATCCCAGTTCTATACCCTTGTTCTGGATTTCACCACCATTAATAAACGGAGCCTGTGTTACTCCCCAGCTTGCCAATATAGGAGCTGCCACCAGCCAGTCCTTGGTTGTTTTG
>DATGYU010000125.1:0-4878 GCA_035297625.1 Prolixibacteraceae bacterium | reverse complement strand
CAAGTCTATTCAGGCAGCGTCCATTATGATGATGATTCAAAACAACCTGGACTACGCGGTGGCCCAGCATCCCCAGGAACTGATCACCTATGGGGGCAACGGTGCGGTATTCCAAAACTGGGCGCAATACCGCCTGACCATGAAATACCTGTCTCAAATGACCGATGAACAAACCCTGGTCATTTATTCCGGTCACCCGATGGGCTTATTTCCTTCCCACAATCAGGCGCCACGCGTGGTGGTCACCAACGGGATGGTCATTCCCAACTATTCAAGCCGTGATGATTACGAGCGGATGAACGCGCTGGGCGTGTCTCAATACGGCCAGATGACCGCCGGTTCGTTCATGTACATAGGACCTCAGGGAATTGTCCACGGCACTACCATCACCCTTTTGAATGCAGCCCGTATGCGGGGAAATGGAAACACGGCAGGAAAGATATTTGTCTCTTCAGGCCTCGGCGGCATGTCGGGCGCTCAGCCCAAGGCAGCAGTGATTGCCGGTATGGTGGCTGTCGTTGCCGAGATCAACCCTAAAGTGGTAACCCTGCGTCACCACCAAGGGTGGGTAGACGAGGTATTTGTCGATCTGGATGAACTTATCAAACGAATGCATACTGCCAGTGAAAATAAGGAATCTGTGTCGCTTGCCTACCAGGGAAACGTGGTGGATCTTTGGGAAAAACTCGCCTTAGAGAACGTGCATATCAACCTTGGTTCCGACCAGACCTCCCTTCACAACCCCTTTGCCGGGGGCTATTACCCGGCAGGATTGACATTGGAAGAATCCAATAAGATGATGAGCGAAAACCCCTCACTTTTCCAGGAGAAGGTTTACGAAAGCCTTAACCGGCAGGTAAAAGCCATCAACCAATTATCAGGAAAAGGAATGTATTTCTGGGATTACGGCAATGCCTTTTTGTTGGAGGCCAAACGTGCCGGGGCAATGATCACCAATGCGGACGGTAGCTTTATCTACCCATCGTATGTGCAGGACATCATGGGGCCCCTGTTTTTTGACTATGGCTTTGGCCCTTTCCGCTGGATCTGCTGCTCCTGCAATGCCGATGACCTTCAGAAAACCGATCAGATTGCCCTGAATGTTTTAAAAGAAATCGCCTTATCTGCTCCTGCGGAAATACAAAACCAGCTTCAGGACAACATTCACTGGATAGCTGAGGCCGACAAAAACAAGCTGGTGGTAGGCTCCCAGGCCCGCATCCTGTATGCCGACTGTGAAGGGCGCATCAAAATTGCCGGCGCTTTCAACAAAGCCATCCGTGAAGGTCAGATCAGCGCCCCTATTGTCCTGGGCCGCGACCACCATGATGTGTCGGGCACCGATTCCCCGTTCCGCGAAACCTCGAATATCTATGACGGCTCCGCTTTCACTGCAGATATGGCCATTCAAAATGTGATAGGCGATGCTTTTAGGGGGGCTACCTGGGTATCGATCCATAACGGGGGAGGTGTTGGCTGGGGCGAGGTCATTAATGGAGGCTTTGGTCTCACCCTGGATGGCTCCGAAGAAGCAGATCAGCGCCTAAGGCAGATGCTTCACTGGGATGTTAACAACGGCATCGCCCGACGCAGCTGGGCCCGAAATGAGCCGGCCATCTTTGCCATTAAACGGGCCATGGAGCAAAACCCACTGTTGACAGTAACCTTACCAAATTTCGCTGACGAGCATCTGTTAGATAATTTGATGAAGGAAAATGACTGATTTCACTGGGCAGCAAAAAAATAATTGATACACGATCAATCCACTCATCGATCCTATTACCACACTAAAAGTAAAAATAAACACGAAGACACAATGACACGGAGGATGTTTTATCTGCCGAAAAGCAAATGGCAGGTAATTCAATAATGATTGTTAACTACTCTTTTTTCGCTGTGTCTCTGTGTCACTGAGTTTTATCGGCACTCTCTGTCAAGCCATACTTATTTCCTGCAATCACTTTTACAGCTCCTTTCATTTTTTAGGCCCTGGCAATTTTGCTATGGGTATAAAATTTATTTCCAGATGCTCAATATACGGTCAATACCTGCTCAATACCCGGTCAAGACTATATGGGTAGATAAGGGGTAGGTTACAGGTACATTACAGGTTCTGGAACCTGTAATGTACCTGTAACCTACCTGTAATGTACCCGTAATGTACCTGTAAGCTCTTGAGTTGGTATTGAGCAAGTATTGACCAGGTATAGAGCATTTAAAAATGCCTTTCCACATACATCAAAGCCTATTAAAAATGCTGTTATTGTTTGGAAATAAGGAAAGGGATAAGATAAATAAGAAGGATTCCATTCCTAAGAAAACAGGAAGGAACCCTTCTTCAATTTTTACTGTGGCAATTAATTGTTTGAGAAAGTGTTCTTTGGCTATCAACAAGATCATATGGGTTTCCCTGGCTAAAATTCAGTAATTCCATCTGCCTTCCATCGATTTGTAGATTAGTCGTTCGATTTAGAATTTAACTTTAATAATTTGACCGGTAGTTGGATCTCCAAAGCCTGAATCGGAGATATACAATGCACCGTCGGGACCAAAGGTCATGCCGGTAGGGAAATTTAAGCCATCGACAATTACCTGTTTGGTTCCATTGCTGTTGACCAAAACCACTCTTCCGGTTCCAGGTACAATGGGGGCAGGGGAATTAGCGGGAGGTTCCTGTGAAGTTTCCAGCACATACATCCGGTGCTGCTGATCAAATACCAACCCCAGGATGCCGGTAAAGCCGGTCGCCCATACTTTAGGCTGGCCGCTTGGAGTTACTTTGTAGATGGATGAACTACCTTCCACCAGTGGGAAAGTTCTTAAGTTGCCGACATAGAAATTACCCTCGTAGGTTACTGTCGTCGGGACGATGTGTCCGAAATAGGCGGAGAAATCAATAACCCTTGTAATCTCACCACTGGTGGTAACTTTCATCATTTCGCCATGGTTGGGTTCGATCACATATAAATCGCCTCTCACATTCACCATACTGTAAAGGGAGCCATCGGGTTCAAAATCCTCTTTTTCAGGAGCAGCTACCGGGTTACTTTTCAGATAAGCGCTGATGTCGGCAACAACAGTCCAGGTGCCGTCGGAATTTACCTTTACAACTGAACTTGGGAAATCACCATTGCCATGAGAACAACCTGCACTGACCAGGGCATACAGCTGGCTGCCAATAAATGCAATGTCAGCAACACCGGAGGTAAAACCTAAGGCATTTACCTGAGAGGGCAAACCGCTTGCCACCGTGGTGACTACTCCTTCAGGACTAATTTTGATGATACTGCCCGTATTTCCCCCAAAATAAGGCCCAACCGGGGCAATGACATTCTCGCAAGTTGATCGGTCTGCCCCGCCCATACCGGCCAGTGCAACATACAGGTAACCATCAGGTCCAAATTCCAGTCCCCTGGGAAAGGAAAAACCAGTAGCAAAAGTTGTTTTAACAGGATTGATAATCGCTTTTTTTTCAGTTAATTGATTATCCTGCCCTGATTGATTGATTAGTTCATTATCCTTACCACACGATACCAACAGAAATAGGGAAACCAGCAATAGTACCCCTGTTTTAAGATTAAATTTTTTCATGTGTACCTCCATTTTATCGGTTAATATAAAATTATCGGCTACATATACTCAAATAAGAAAATAAGGTTTATAAAAAACATACTTATTTTATAATTTATTTTACGCATAAACAATTGGATGTCAACACATACAATTAGTATAGAGAGTGCCAAATAATTATGATTTATGATCAACAATAAGGGCCATTAAAACTGTCAGGTAAGGATGAAATTTATAAAATGATAAATAGCTAATTAAAAGCAATGGAATAAGGGCGTTGTATTTCGGCTTTTAATTGCTCAATGCCAAAGGCGCGGCTTTTGCGGATAGATTCCTTGCCTTCAAAGAAAACGAGCACGGTAGGGGCTGTAAAGATGCGATTTTGGGCAGCCACTTCGGGCAATTGATCTGAAGGAATATAAAGTAGTTTTATCTGAGGAAATTCAAGGGCAATCATTTGCTCCAACTTAGGCTTTAGCACATGGCATACCGAACAGCTTTCGGTAGAAAAGTAAGCCAGTACAGCCCTGTTGTTTTCTATAGCGGCAGTGAATTCCTCAAGTGATTGAATGATTTGCATTACTCTTCGTATTGATCGGTTGCCAGCAGCACCAGCGTGCAGGCTATTTCAGGATAAATACCTGCCGATTTCAGTTTTGCAATAAATTCAGGGTTCTCTGTACCTGGATTGAAAATCACGCGGCGGGGTTTTAAGCCAATGATATAATCATAGTAACCCGATTGGTTTTGCGGACCAACATACATGGTAACGGTGTCAATATCTTCAAAAGCTTCTTTTTCGGTATGAAATTCTATGCCCTGAACAGATCCTTTCTTTAGGCCCAGGGCTACCACTTCATGCTGATGGGCCAATAAGGCACGGATGGCTTTATGGGAATATCGTTCAGGATTTTCAGAGGCACCGATGACGAGGGTCTTTTTCATATTAATTTTAGCTTTTGTTTAGCCTCTTCAATAGTGACATTTTCAGGAAGGCTATCCAATGTATTTCTTATTTGTTTCTTTGTAAGCATAGATTCTAATATTTGTTTTACAAAGATATTAAAAGTCAAATGGATTATTAAGCTATGTGGTTATTAAGGAAAATATTTAAAATCTTAATTTGGAATAAAATAATAGAAACTATCCATGAGTTAGTCTTTCTCCCGTGTATTTATGGAAAAGACAGCTTCTGCCAATACATTTTTTATTTCAATAGTAGGATTTTTAAAAAAGCAGCGTAAATTGCATGACAACAATATTTAAAAGCCGATCAACTAAAAAAATAAACCAATTACCAAATGACTA
>DATGYU010000124.1:0-2793 GCA_035297625.1 Prolixibacteraceae bacterium | reverse complement strand
CTACTTCCCCATCACAAAAAAGGGAATATCCGCCTTGGCCGATATTCCCTTTCGTGGGCATAATAAATTTTCTAAACAATCTCCGGAAGCAGGTACGGGGCCCTGTATTCACGCGAGAGCATGTTGTTGGCATCGGCCTCGCCTTCCCCGGTAAAGCGCTCGGCTACGGGATCAAACTCCAGCTGGCGTCCCAGGCGATAAGAGATATTGCCAAGATGGGCCAGTGAAGATGCCAGCGCGCCTGTTTGTACCGGTCCGTTCTGTATGCTCATATCACGGGCACGGATGGCATCCATCCAGTTCTGGAAATGGAGGGTCAGCTCTCCTTTTTCACTGCGGGAAGGTCCTTTTTCTCTTTTCTCGCCAAGATAGGATTCATAGGTGTCATATCCTTTAACCACCAGGTATCCTTTGTCGCCATAAAAGATATTACCCACTCCGGCGCCATCCTCCAGGTTGGTGCACCAGTTGCGCACTTCAAACTGAATCATCTTCTTTTCCTTCGGATAATGGTAAATGGAAGTCTGTATCTCGGGCACTTCCTTGCAGTCGTTCCACAGGAACTTACCCCCCATCGAGGTGATGCGTTCCGGCAGGGTTTTAACGCCCAGTCCCCACATGCACAGGTCCGTTTCATGGATTCCCTGGTTGCCCACATCGCCGTTACCGTAATTCCAGTGCCAGTGCCAGTTATAATGCACCAGGTTTTTGCTGAAAGGACGCATGGGGGCAGGGCCGCACCACAGGTCGTAATTAAGGCCAGGGGGTATCTGAGAGATGCCCTTATCGCCAATATCCACCCTCCAGCGGTACACCAGCCCGCGCGACATGTAAACCCTACCGATCAGCCCTTCCTCCAAATGCTGGATGGCCTCCTTAATGGCTACCGAACTGCGCAGCTGAACCCCATGCTGGACAATGCGGTTGTATTTATAGGCGGCCTCAATTATTTTACGTCCCTCGGCAATGTTATGGGTGGCAGGTTTTTCAACATAGACATCCTTTCCCGCCTGGCAGGCCCAGATGGTCTGCAAAGCATGCCAGTGGTTGGGAGTGGCAATGGTAACGGCATCGATGGTCTTGTCCTCATATACCCGGCGGAAATCCTGCTCGATGGCTACCTTTTTGCCATACTTCTGTTCAAATTCTTTGGCCCGCTCCTGCAGCAGGGGCATGTCCGGGTCACACAATACGGCCACCTCGACATTGGCTTTTTCTGAAAGTCCCATGATCTCCTCGATATGGGTTTTGCCCCTTCCGTTGATGCCCAGCACGGCAATGCGAAGCCGGTCATTGGCCCCTTTCACGCTGGCCGGCACGATCACCGGCTTTTTAACCTGAGCATTCACTACCGAAGGGGCTACTGCTGCTGCAAGCGCCCCTGTGGCAGCTGTTCTTAGAAAGCTTCTTCGGGAATTGTTGTTGTTTTCCATATTAGTTAGGTTTAGTTAAGATTTAAAAAATTAGGGACTCTTGGGACTTTGGGGACACATGTTAGCAATTGTATAACAACCATGCCCTATGCTCCACGCCCCATGCTGTTTACCATTCTTTTGCCATCTGGTTCAGCTGCTGATCGCTAAGGTCTCCTCCGATGATGATTTTGTGTCTGAATTCAAGGGTTTCTCCTGCCTGCAACACAACTTTTACAGGATCGGCATTCTTATCCACCGCGCGGCCTGCCAGGTTATTGGTAGCAAACAAGCCGTATCCGCGGGCATGCGACCATGCCGGGTAGTTGATATTTTTGGGATAATCCATTAGGACAATGGTAATTACTTCCCCTTCCTTTTCAGCCCGCAGGGCCACCCAGGGGCTTCGTTTACTCCACACCTCGCCTCCTTTAATGCCTCCCGCATTGCGGTACACCCCGTTTACCCCTTCATTGTTCATAATGGGTACCTGGGTCACATTGCCTTGGGCATCCAAAAACTCCTCAGGTTTCTGCGAAGGCTCTTCAAAAGCCCTGTCTACGCGAAGACCAATCAGCCCTTCCTTGTTTTCCTCGAAAGTAACCCTTTGCCGGGCCGTCAACCGGGTAATTCTTTCAATGCTGCGTGTGTTTTCATCTCCTTCAAATAAAAAGGTGGCCTGCTCATTCAGCAGCACATTATCCTTGCTGTCCACCCAGTCGGAACTGGTAACCAGCATTCCTTTATCCGGATTTTCCTTAACGATTTTTCTGAATTTGACAGTTCCGTATTTAGGCTTGTCTTCGGGCTTTATGGCAAAGGAGTTGTTCCAGAAGTCCAGGCCATTCACATTTCCAAAGTTAAACCACAGCCCTACGTGATGAGGGTGATCGGTGCGCTCAAAAGGCCTGGGATCTAAAGGGTAACCACGGGTGATGAGCTTTCCCGAAGCGCTGGCTATGGGATACAGCGACTGCTTTTCCATGTTGTCGGGATAGATATAGGCGGTGAAAAGTTTACCCCCAATCCATACTTCCACTTTTTGTTGGGCATCCAGGTTTTTAAATTCCACTTTCTGCCTGCCTTCTGCCTGGCAAAAATTCACCATCAGCAACAGGGCAAGTACAATGATCCCATATTTTTTCATCGCATTAGGATTTGATAGTTTATAGGTTTCCTTGCCCATAAAGGTAAGGAATTCAAAAGTCGTAAATAAAATAAACTTTTCATACCCTGTAAGGGATAAATATACCATGTGTAAATAGCCGGCCAGCATGACAATGAATACAAAGCGCTTAATTTCATCGATATAACCCAACTAAAAGCATTTCCTTTCCATTGAAGGAAATGAATTTGCACCTCTATGGAGCCTCAACCTGTC
>DATGYU010000123.1:0-4966 GCA_035297625.1 Prolixibacteraceae bacterium | reverse complement strand
GGGTGACTTATTTTGCGTCGCAGGTTTAAGGCCTATACAAAGATTAAATACCCTTTATGCCCGGTTTTGGGCACAGGCTCCAATAGAAATTAAGGTAAGACCTATTATCAATGGCTTGAGTGTACCCGAAACATGGTTGTTATTGTTTAACGTTTAAAAGACAAGGCTATGGACTTTATCAATTTTATCGGCATCGACATCTCAAAGCAAACCTTTGATTTTGCCCTTATAAGACTGGATGATCCTTCAAATGCAGTTTCTGACCAGGCCTCCAATAACCCATCAGGGATAGTCAGGCTGCAGGAGTTTATAAAACGCCAGCATCTGGAGATGGACAAGACCCTTTTCTGCATGGAGCATACGGGCGTTTACTGCCGCATGCTTTCAGGCTACCTGACAGAAAACCATTACCACGTGTGGCTGGAAATGCCCGTTCAGATTATCCGATCCCTTGGCTTGCAGCGAGGCAAGAATGACCGCATTGATGCTGTGCGCATTGCCCGCTATGCCCTGATGAAAAGAGAGAGTGCCGTGCTCTGGCAGCCACCTAAAGAGGTGCTTGTGCAGATCAACGATTTGCTTACCCTTCGCGAGCGGCTTATCGGATCACACAAATCCCTGCAGCAACCCATCAAGGAACTACGCGATGCCGGCTTTCATGACTCGGCCAAACTGATCGAAAGCAAATGTTCTTCTTCCCTGAGGGCCCTGGAAAAAGAGATCGCTCAAATAGAAAAGGATCTGGATCAGTTGATCAACAAGGATTCCAACCTTAAACGGCTGTACAAACTGGCCATAAGCGTTTCAGGCATAGGAAAGATAACAGCCCTTACCCTTTTGTATTTTACCAACGGCTTTACCATGTACACCTCGGCCAACCAGCTCTCGTGCTATTGCGGTATCGCTCCCTTTGAATACTCCTCCGGGACAACAGTCAGGGGAAGAACAAGGGTAAGCCATTTTGCCAACAAAAGACTTAAAACACTGCTGCACCTGGCAGCAATGACAGCCATCCTTTGTGACAGGGAAATCTCGCAGTATTACCACCGAAAGGTGGATCAGGGTAAAAACAAAATGCTTGTAATTAATGCGATAAGAAACAAGATACTGCACAGGCTTTGTGCTGTGATCAACAGGGGAACCACATATCAAAAAGAATATCAATTGGCATAAAAATATATCAATGAACATTTGCTAAAACCATAGAAATCTTTGTGTAACTTCTTTGTGACCATTGTGGTTAAATTTTTTTCTACCACAAAGGTCACAAAGAGAAATTACACAAAGTGCACAAAGAAAATCGCATGGTATAAGGTAATCCTTAAGTATCCATTTCCCGGCATGCCGTAATTTTTTTTTTTTAGATCCCTAAAATGTAACGAAGTCAAGGTTTCGGTTACCTATACAGATACAATTGATGAATCGATTACAATTTACAAATCCGAAATACATGAAAAAATCTCTTATCCTTTTAGGAAGCATCACTTTATTAGGAATTGCTTTTTCCTGCAATCCTACCACAAAGAAGCAAGGCATTGACCCTTTGGTCAGTCATATCGATTCGACCGTTAAGCCGGGTGATGACTTTTTCGATTATGCCAATGGCAAGTGGTTCAAACAAAACCCCATCAAGGCCAGTGAACAAAGCGCCGGCATCTGGCTGATCATCCAGGATACCATCAATGCCCAGGTACTGAAGCTGTGCAAATCGTCGGCAGAAGAGAAAAACGCGGCCAAGGGAAGCAACAAGCAAAAGATCGGTGATTTTTACTTCTCCGGCATGGACAGTGCACAGCTTAACAAGACAGGCATCTCGGCCATTCAAAAATACCTGGACCAGATTGATGCCATCACCAATGGCGATCAGCTGGCCTCGATGGTATCTTTTATTCAGCGCAGCTCCGGCTCCCCGATGTTTTCCTTTGGGGTTTACCAGGACAGCAAGATCAGCAGCAAGATGGCCGTCCAATTATGGCAGGGAGGGTTAAGCCTTCCCGAGCGCTCTTACTACTTTGACAAGGATGAACGCACCGTGATGATCAGGAATAAGTTTGAACAGCACCTGGCCAATACTTTTAAACTGCTGAAATATGATGAAGTAAAAGCCAAAGATGCCGCTGCCCATATCATGAAACTTGAAACAGCTTTGGCTGAAAGTTCCCGCAAAAAAGAAGATACCCGCGATCCACACAAGAACTATAATAAACTATCCTACAAACAACTGCAGACATCTTCGCCCAATTTTAACTGGACGATTTTTATGCAGGAATCCGGATTACCCAAGGTGGATACCGTCATCGTTGGTCAACCTGAATTCATTGCCGCGCTGAATGAGGATCTTAAGAAATTTCCATTGCAGGATTGGAAGGACTACCTGAAATATCATTTTACAAGAGGATTGGCCAGTTACCTGGACGATGCGACCTACCTGGAGATGTTCAATTTTTATTCCAAAACCATCCGGGGTGTTGAGCAGCCTAAACCAAGATGGAAAAGAGTGGTGGAACAGACCAATGGTTATTTGGGAGAACTGGTCGGTCAGGTTTATGTGAACGAGTATCTTCCCAAAGGCTCCAAAGAAAAACTGGTTGAAATAGGCAACGCGGTGAAGGAAGTGTATGCTGACAGGATTAAGAACCTGGATTGGATGAGTGAGCCTACCAAGGCAAAAGCTTTGGCCAAGTTATCGTCCATGATCATGAAGGTAGGTTATCCCGACAAATGGAAAGACCTTAGCAGTTTGGAAGTTAGCCGTTCATCGTATGCCGAAAATGCAGTAAATGCCAACATCTGGCATTCAAAATACCAGATTTCCAAGTATGGCAAACCTGTCGACAGAACCGAATGGGACATGGAGCCACAAACCTACAATGCCTATTACAATCCTTCAAACAATGAATTGGTAGTGCCCGGATGCAATATCATCGTTCCCGGTTATGAAAGAGAACTGGCTGACGATGCCATCCTGTATGCCATTATTGGCGGTTCGACTTTTGGCCACGAGATGACCCACGGCTTTGACGACCAGGGAAGCAAGTTTGATGCCCAGGGAAACCTTAACAACTGGTGGACCAAAGAAGACAGCATCAAATTCTACAGCAAAACAGGCATGATTGTCAAGCAGTTTAACCAGTATGTTCCGGTGGATAGTCTCCATATCAACGGATCACTTACCCAGGGTGAAAATATCGCTGATTTGGGCGGTATCATCATGGGCTATGAAGCCTTTAAGAAAACCAAACAGTACCAGAGCAATGAGATGATTGCAGGGCTTACCCCCGACCAGCGTTTCTTCCTTGGCTTTTCACTGGCCTGGATGATGAATATGCGTCCAGAGGCCATTGCCGACCAGGTACGCAGTGATGAGCATTCACCTGCCAAGTACCGGGTAATCGGAACCCTTTCCAACATGCCCGAGTTCTTCAAAGCCTTCAATGTCAAGGAAGGCGACAAGATGTGGCGACCGGACAGTATGATTGTCCGGATTTGGTAAATAAAAAAACTTAATTGAGAGCTGTCCAAAAACTCTGTGTTTCTCTGTGTTTTCACTCAGTGTAACTCTGTGGTTAAAAATAAACAATTGAACCACAGAGTTAAATAGAGTAAATCACTGAGTTTCACAGAGACGCAATGTCATAATGTGAACTTTTTAGACAGCTTCATTTATAAAAAAATAATGAACCCTGATGGAAATCTTTCAGTAAGGATTCTGAATCCTGATGGATTTTAATCGCTGTATATGCGCTATAAGCTCGCTGCTTGTTCGCTGATGATGCGAAAGGAGAAGGACTATGAGTGCATTGATAAAGGTCAAGGTCACTATATGATTAATATGATTAAAATGAATTTTGGATGTTTTTTGGGTTTTCCTGAATAGGATATTGTTGCGGATAAAGTTTATTTCGACAGGTTTTTTAAATCTTACTTTTCTGTTTGAATCTTAGTAACCCTTCTACTCACAACCAACTAATCTTATCCATCTTATTTTCCTCGATTAAGATAGATAAGATTGGGCTCTTTGAGGCTTTCTCAGGTTACTAAGATTAAATGGAAAAGTAAGATTTTAGAACCGGATGAAGGAGTTTATACTTCTTCATTTTTTATGCTGGATAAGCTCATTAAATGTCCTTATTTTTTGCCATTCACTTCGTAGTCCTTGCCGTTATTTTTAAAGCTCCAGGGCAGTAGGCTTAAGTGGAATATTTTGAAAACCCCTTGGATCAATACATATTAAAAGCTAAGTTTGTGAACAATAAGAAGGTATTATTGCTTTTTCGATGAAAAAACGAAAAGTGATACTACTATAATGAAAATAACCGCAATAGGGTTGCGGATATAGGGATGTTATAGGAAATTTTAAAAAGCACAGCATGATTAGAACTTTGATTATAATTATTGGACTCGCAATATTGATAAGTTGCAATGAGAAGGTTGCAAAATTTATTTTCGATTCATCAAAAATGAATGAATTGACACGATATTCATATAGCTATGACAAAAGTAAGTTGGCTTCAGCGACAGAAACAACTTACATCATCATGTTCGGTCAAGTTGTTGATACCATGGTAACGTTGACAAATTACGAATATGACAGCAAAGGATTGCTAAAAAGGGAATCATCAAAAACAGATGGCGAAGAAATACCATCACTTCAACTTTATGACTACAATCCTAACGATTCACTAATTCGTGAAATCACACTATCGCCTGAAAACGACACTACTTATTGGACAGAATATAATTACTTCCCGGATGGGAGAAAAATGGTTTTTCGCAGAACTTTGTTCCTTCATCATGACCCAGACCAGGATTTTTTAAAGCAAATGGAAAATAAACAATTTGACACTACTTATTATAGAATTGTCTATAAGTACGAAAACAATCTTTGCAGATCTTCAGAAGAATACGATAAAAATAATAATCTGACCAAAATAACCGAATACGATTACAAAGATGGCAGAATTGA
>DATGYU010000122.1:0-11552 GCA_035297625.1 Prolixibacteraceae bacterium | reverse complement strand
GTAAAAGTAATTTTCAGTGCTGATTTTCAATGCATGAAGAGGGAATTTAAGAGGTTTGAGTTGAAAAGGGTTTGCAATTAAAATGGTGAGAATGAAGAAATTATTGGTATTATATATATTATTGTCGATTGTAAATATAGGTACTGCTCAAAATAAATGGAAAAAGGAAAAAATACTGCCCCCCTTAACTGTTTGTTACGCATCGCCTGAATCGTATTCCACTTATGTGGGTCCCCCTTCTGAATATTTTCAGCGGTTAAAGTCTGCCAATGCAAGGGTCGCAAGTATAGAAGTGACCTACGTCGGTTTTACACCCGAGGCGCAGCAGGCTTTTCAGTATGCCGTGGATATTTGGAAAAACCTGGTGTATTCGCCCGTCCCCATCAAGATTAAGGCCACCTGGAGAAGCCTGGCATCCGGAGTATTGGGAAGTTGTGGGCCGGGTGGGTATTACAAAAATTTTGACGCTACCCAGCAGTGGGATACCTATTATCCGGTGGCACTTGTAGAAAAATTCACGGGTGAGGAGGTCAACTCACCGGATCAATATGAACTGGTGGCCGATTTTAACAAGGATTTTGCCAACTGGTACCTGGGAACTGATGGGAAAACACCTTCAAACCAGTATGATTTTGTATCGGTGGTACTTCATGAAATTACCCACGGGCTTGGCTTTACCGGATTGTTATCTTCCCAGGATGGAAAAGGACAGTATGGTTATGGAAATGATCCGCTGGCAGCTGTTTTTGACCGGCATATCATCGATAAAAATAATCAGTCTTTACTCAATAAAAGCATTTATCCCGATCCTTCCATTGCCCTGCAATTGGCCATGACTTCAGGCTGGCTCCAGTTTTATACACGCCTGACGCAAAATACCTTGCCAAGGCTGTATGCCCCGGCCTCCTGGAATGAAGGTTCCAGCATTTACCATTTGGATGATGCCACCTACCCGGAAGGTGATCCCAATTCACTGATGACCCCTTTTACTGGAAAGGGAGAGGCCATTCATTCGCCGGGACCTTATGCCCTTGACATGATGTACGAAATGGGATGGAAAAATATAACCATTAAACATGAACCATTAAAAGACATTGAAAATGCCACGGCCATTGACTTTAAAGCACAAATTGAAAGTGATAATGCACTGGATCAGTCCAAACTGTACCTGGTATATTCTACCAGTCGTTTTTCAAAAACCGACTCGGTAGCCTTAAAGCCAACAGCTATTACCGATAACTATTCGGTCCAGCTTTCTCAGTTTAAAAGCGGAGAGGTGGATTATTTCTTTTCTGCCACCGATGTTACCGGACACCGGTTTGTTTACCCAGCCAATGCACCCAAACGCTACCTGAGTTTTAAGATTGGCCCCGACCGGCAGGTTCCGGTCATAAAGCATGAGCCTGTAAAATACATGCTTTCTTCTTTACCATCGGCTAAGATAGAAGCGGAAGTGACCGATAACCTGGGAGTAAAATCCGTCTATGTGGAATACCTGGTAAACGGGGGAACCATGAAACAGCTGCCTTTGCAAAATATGGGCAAAAACATCTATTCGGGCACCCTTGCTTTACCAAAGGGATCGGTCAAGGGAGGAGAAAGGGTAAGCTACCGGATCGTGGCAGTGGATGCCTCCACCCAGGCCAACACGGTCAGAAGCCCCCTATCAGGCTATTATTACTTTACCATAGAAGAAATCCGTGCCCCGGGACAGATGTATGTCAATAATTTTAATACCATAACCACTGATTTTATAGGCACTGATTTTTTCCAGTCGACCCCCACGGGCTTTGACAGCAGGGCTTTAAACTCTGCCCACCCCTATGCCAGTCCTGATACCGACAATATTGAATATAACTTTACCACCATTTTAAGAAATCCCATCATCTTAAAGCAAGGGGGTAAAATGAGCTATGATGAGATTGTGATGGTGGAACCCGGAGATTCGGGTACCCGTTTTGGCGATGATAATTTCTGGGACTACGTGATAGTGGAAGGAAGCAAAGACGGGGGAAACTCTTGGCATGCCTTGACAGATGGGTACGACAGCAGCTGGCAGTCTTCATGGCTGAATGCTTACAATGCTTCCATGTCGGGTAACAACAGTACGGCTGTTCCTACAAAGGATCTGTATGTCAACCACCAGATTGATCTTTTGGCCAATGGGAACTTTTTGCCGGGCGATACCGTACTTGTGCGTTTTCGTTTATTCTCGGATGCTTATTCCAACGGCTGGGGTTGGGTGATCGATAATTTGAAAATTCAGGATGGCACCTTTAGTAACATTCCTCCACCGCTTTCATCGGGAGAAGTAATCTTTTATCCAAATCCTGCTTCAGACCGATTGACTATTGACATTCAAAGTCAAAACAAGATGGGGGCGATTGTTGTAAAAGCTTACAACATAACAGGCGAGGTTGTTTATAACCGGCAGTTTGAGGTGGATGCAACCGATTTTCACGAAATAATTGATATAAGTAATTTTAGCAAGGGGCTTTACCTGTTCACCATTGAGGGGGACAACGGGCAGAAAATCACCCGTAAAATACTGATACAGTAAGCAGTGGTAGGTTTCTATTATTAATTATTTGTTAAGTTTATTAATGTAACTACCAGGATATAAATGATTTGTAAGTAATCAATGTAATGCCCGTGATCTTTTTAGGGATTCCGCTGTTGATTTGTAATAAATAATCTATATTTGCTTCCAAATTGTAAGTGAAATGAAATTAGTCAGTAACAACAGCTTTTATTATTGGTTTTATTACTTCTGTTCTCATATCGGGATCGGCAGGTAATCTATTGTTGTTACAAAAGATATTCTTCAGATGGGTCCCGTAATACACGGGGCCCATTTTTATTTTATACCTTTTTGTTAAAAGAAAAAAGATGAATTGGGAAAGTAAAGTAAAGACATGGAGCAAGGAACAGGGATAAGGGAAACCGGATAACGAAAGTGTTCAGTATTCAGTGAGCAGTGTTTCATTGCCTTGAAACTTGAAATTTTAAACTTGGAACTCATATTTTGTTTTCCGACTGATTATAAAAAACTAACATATGAATCTTGCAGTAATAGGATTGGGACTTATTGGGGGGTCGATGGCAATGGATCTTCGCCGGGCAGGCTTTGCCACCCGTATTGTAGGGGTGGATGTGAGTGAAGAAAATGCCCGGGAGGCTTTAAGGCGGGGTATTATTGACCAAACGGGAACACTTGAACAAGCAGTGCCGGAAGCCGATATGGTGATCATTGCCATACCGGTGGACAAGATGCTTGGTTCCCTTACATCGGTGCTGGATTTAATTTCCAACCAGACTACCGTTGTAGATGTGGGGTCTACTAAAAAGCTGATTTCTCAGGCGGTGGATAACCATCCAAGACGAAGGAATTATGTGGCAGCTCACCCTATGTCCGGTACTGAGAATTCAGGGCCGGCAGCAGCCCTGGAAGGCCTGTTTGAAGGAAAGATCAACATTATCTGTGACCAGGAAAAAAGCGGGCCTCAGCACCTGGCTTTTGCCGAAAAGATGTTCCAGACCCTTGGCATGAATATCGCTTACATGACTTCCGACGACCAGGATCACAGCACGGCTTTTATATCCCATTTGCCCCATGCAGCCGCTTTTGCCCTTGCCAATGCGGTGCTGGATAAGGAAGACCGTGAGATTATATTTGACCTGGCAAGCGGGGGATTCAATTCCACGGTGCGTCTAGCCAAAAGCTCTCCTGAAATGTGGGGTCCAATTTTTCAGCAAAACAAGGAATATGTGGTCGAATCTCTGGAGGTATATATCAAGCACCTGAAAGCTTTTAAGGAAAGCATCGAAAATGACCCCGAGCAGATGATGGCACTGATGAAAAATGCCAATAGAATACGTGGTATCCTGGATGGCCAAAATGATTCACTGGTGAAGGATGAAAAGATGATTGTTAAACTTTATACAAAATAGTTATGGGATTAGAAATTGAAATCAGGCCTATTAAGCACTGGTTGCCACAAATCAACAACCCGCTTATCATTGCCGGTCCGTGTAGCCTGGAAACCGAACAGCAGGCCATGGAAACTGCTAAATTGCTCGCAAAGGATCACCGGGTATTTGTTTACCGGGGAGGCGTATGGAAACCCAGAACCCGTCCCGGCAGCTTCGAAGGAGTGGGAAGCATCGGGCTGAAATGGTTGCAGATGGTGCGTGAAGAAACCGGCATGCCCGTGGGTACCGAAGTGGCCAATGCCCAGCATGCCGAGGAGGCGCTTAAGGCTGGCCTGGATGTGCTGTGGATTGGCGCCCGTTCAACGGCAAGTCCTTTTGTGGTGCAGGAAATAGCCGATGTGGTCAAAGGCACTGATGCCGTGGTGATGGTTAAAAACCCGGTAAACCCGGACGTGCAGCTGTGGCTGGGGGCTTTTGAACGTTTAAGCCAGGCGGGCATTAAAAATATGGTGGCAATCCACCGTGGCTTCACCCCATTCCGGGATACAGCCTACAGGAATTATCCCAACTGGAAAACGGTAATCGAGCTGCGCCGCCTGATGCCAACACTGCCTATTATCTGTGACCCCAGCCATATCGGAGGAAAGCGGGAATATCTTTTCGACATCTCGCAAAAGGCTTTCGACATGGGCATGGAAGGATTAATGATTGAATCGCACTGTGACCCTTCGTGTGCTCTGAGTGATAAGGAACAACAATTAACACCCGCTGACCTTGGTCAGTTGCTTAGCCGCCTTGTAATCCGTAATGCCTCGGCCGATAACAAGCAATTTGAAAATCAGCTGGAGTTATTGCGTAACCGTATCGATGCCATTGACACAGAGCTTTTGGAAACCCTTTCTTCCCGCATGGAAATTGTCAAACAAATTGGAGAATACAAAAAGGCAAACAACGTAACGGCCCTGCAGATCGGGCGTTTTTCCGAACTGATGGAAAAGCGTGTCAAGCTGGGCGAAAGCCTTAACCTGGATGCCCATTTCGTGCAACAGATCTTCCAGCATATCCACGAAGATTCGGTAAGAATGCAAACAGACATCATGGACGAATAAAGACCTTGCCGATTCGATAGTTTCACAGCAAACACAACTTAGGATTGCATGACTTAAAAGCCGGTACGGAGAACATTCCTTACCGGCTTTTTACAGGCATAAAGCACTTTAATTTTATGTTCCTGATTTGAATGTTAAAGTATCTAAATAGTCTTTGCGGTAACCTTAAAAGTTAATACCATTGCATCTCAAGAACAGGTGAAAGGTTAAAAGCAACCATTTTGGCCAATTTACCATCCTAATGAAAAGTTTGCTGATGAAAGTTACAGTATTTTTAATTTTAGTTTGCCTGATTATTTGTTGTAAAGATCCTTCGGACCGCTACGTGAAAAGATTTGACAAGGTCGACATTAGTAAAACCTCTATTCCCGATACTGCCGTTAATCAGGAGTTTTTGCAGATAAGGGCTAAGGCACAGGCCGAAAACGGCTGCTGGAGCCACCTGTATTTCGAGCTGAAAAAGACAAAGGATTTTGAATACACCCTGAAAGCCTACGGTACCTACGAAAGTTTTGGCATTTGCCCGGATAAGGTGGTTACCAAGGATACGGTGATTGACTTTCTGCCCAAACAGGCGGGGACTTATCGTTTTCTAATCTCTGCAGAGTCCGGCAAAACAGAAAAGGATAGCATAGTTGTTGTCGAATAGCTTACCCTATATTCTTGCCAAAAGCTTTTTTAAGGCCGAAATCATCGCTTTCTCGATGGCTGCATATTCGGCAATATCTTTGCCTATAAAAACAAACATCAGGGCTATATTGCATTCTTTTGCCCCTAATTCGGCGTAGAAGGAAGCTTTGTTTAACCGGTAAGCTTCACGCATGCGTCTTTTGAGGATATTTCGCTTAACGGCCCGCTTGAAATTACGCTTGGAAACTGTAAAGGCCGCCTGAGCCGGAACAGATGGTAGAAAATGGGTTTTTAAGAATACCACCTTGAGCGGATAGGAGAGAAAGGATTCACCGGAAGAGAATAAGTCTTCAATTGTCTTTTGGCTGCAAAGCCTTTCTTCCTTATGCAATTTGAATGGTTCCATCTAACGAAAATACAATAAAAAAGGGGAAATCAATTTTCCCCTTTAAGCTGTATGGTTATTATCTATAAAGCCTTTACGCCTGATAATTTATTTGTTGTACTTTTTGATGTACTGCTCCAGGGCCATGGTCATGGATGGTGCCTCTGCAGTGGGAGCTTCAATATCGAGTCTTAATCCTGCATCGATCACCGCTTTGGCAGTAGCTGGTCCGAAACAGGCAATCTTGGTGCTGTCCTGGGCAAAGTTGGGGAAATTCTGCATCAGGGACTGAATTCCTGAAGGACTAAAGAACACCAGGATGTCATAGTTCACATCTTTCAGGTCAGACAAATCGCTGCTTACGGTTTTGTAAATCACGGCAGGGGTGTATTTGTACCCGGCTTTGTCTAAAAGTTGAGTGATATCGGGCTGATTTCCCTGAGAAACAGGCAACAGGAATTTCTCCTCCTTATGCTTTTTCATCACATCAATCAGGTCTGAAAATTTACCTGCACCATAGAAGATTTTACGTTTGCGGTAGACAATATACTTTTGCAGATAAAAGGCCGTGGCTTCTGATACGCAAAAATATTTCATGGTATCAGGAATCACAAGGCGCAATTCCCCGCTTATTCTGAAGAAATGATCAATGGCACTGCGGCTTGTAAATATCACGGCACTGTGGTCCAGGATCTGTATCCTGGTTTGCCTGAACTCTTTGGCCGAAACACCTTCTACCTGGATAAACGGACGGAAATCCACCTGTACATTGCTCTTTTCTGCCAGATCAAAGTAAGGAGATTTGGCCGTATCGGGTTTGGGCTGCGTTATTAAAATTTTCTTGATTTTCAAGGTAATTGCTTTTAAATTTAATTCTTTGCTATCCAATCAACAATAAATTATAGATCAATAGTAATGGTAAAAGTTCAAGGGTACAAAGGTATAAAATCAAATATAAAATAGAAAAATGTTTTCTTAAGAAAATTTTTGCCCCTCTACGCAACGAAAGCAGGTAGAAGATCACTACAATTCCAAGGCCTAAAAACAAAAAAAGTTCAGTCTGATATACCGGCACAAAGGCAATAATGGCTGTAACGGGCAAAAGGAATAAACCCAGCATGCGGTTATAAACGGTCATGGTAAAAAGATATTCCCTTACCTCGCGTCTGCTTTCAGTCATAATACCAGTGAGGAAGTAGGCCACCCTTTTAAACAGGAAATAGCCGATCACAATGCCCACGCAGATCATATAAATGTTAAAAGTGCCCTTAACGCCAAGGGTGGTTCTGTAGGCATTCAGAAACTGGTACAGGAAAAGAGGCAGGATGGTATTGAAAATAATATCCAGCCGAAAGGAGGCGTGCAAAAGGTTAAAGTAGCGTTCCTGAAACAAACGGGTAAAAGTGGAATAATTAATCGTTGAATGGGCCAGCTGGCTCAAGTATTTATTAAAAATAAGCCTTACAGTGGCAAACAGAAAAAAGGCAATAACCACCACTCCAACCAGCCAGTCGGGGTTACTCCTTACCAGCTTTTTACCCTGAAAGACTACCTCTACATTTTTAAGTACCGTGCCGAGAGAATCATAGGGCAGAGGCTTTAACAGCTGCTTCTGATAGTCGTAATTTCCCTTATAAGCGCTATGGAATTGCGACCATTCGGGCCAGTGGCTGAAATAAACCATACTGTCGGGAGGAATATAACTTGCATTTATGGAGTCCAATAGGGCAGAATCAAGCGGATCAACATACCCGGTTACCGCCTGAGACTTGAAATGATTGGTCCCAAAAAAAGTATGATTCAAATACAGGGGGGAGCTGGTAGAGTCTGATTTGAACTGATTTGATTGCATACCGACGCGCAAATGGTTAAGTTTGTGGCCGCAAAAGTAGTGATTAATAGTTTCTGTTCGCTCACTATTAAAGTGGATTCAATAAAAATTGTACAAAAGGCATATAACATGGAAATAATATACCAGGCCCCTTTGCAGGGATTTACCGATTTTACTTACCGCAAGACACTGCATGCGGTTTACGGGGGAATCACCAAATATTTTATCCCTTATCTGTCCTACGGAAAGGGTAAAGAGATTAAAAAATCACAGTTAAAAGAGATGTTCCCTGAGAACAATACCGGGATGCAGGCCATTCCACAGGTACTGTTTTCAGACCAGAATGAACTTTCTTCACTTGTGAAGATTTTGACGGATAATGGCTATCAGGAGATCAACCTGAATCTGGGATGCCCATACCCGATGGCCACCAACAGGGGCAGGGGGGCTGCATGGCTGGATAATCCCCAAGCCCTGAATGAGATCCTTTCCCTTCTTTTTGAAAATGTACCGGATGTTAAGTTTTCAGTAAAAATGAGGGCTGGCATGAACGATGCCCAGCAAATTGACTCAGTATTTGAGGTGCTAAATAAGTACCCACTGCACGAGGTGATATATCATCCCAGAACGGCCAGCCAGATGTATTCGGGAAAGGCTGATGCCTCCTTGTTTGTCAAAGCCCATGCCATTGCAAAACATCCGATGGTATATAATGGAGATATCTGCTCTGTGGAAGATTTGCAGGCTTTAAAAGCCCTCATGCCTGAACAGCAAACCTGGATGACAGGCCGCGGTCTTTTAATGGACCCTGCCCTTGCATTAAAGCTAAACGGCAACGGGATGGATGTGGCGTCAGAGAAAAAGAAACTACGGGAATTTCATGACCGTTTGCTGGAAGAATATGCCTCCAGGTTACAGGGAAGCGGTCACCTGCTGGCTAAGATGGGGCAGTTCTGGGTATACTTTAGCGAATCGTTTGACAATCAGCACAAGACCTTGAAGATGATTAAAAAAGCGGGGAGCTTAATAAAGTACAATGCCGCCGTGGCAGAAATCTTCAGAAGCTGACACTGTAATTAAAGGCCCTCCCTCAAAGCTGACCTTAAGGTCCTTAAAGTCGGGTCTTGGGTGGGCAATTACTTTTTACGAACAGTTGTCCTGCTCGTAAAGTTGCATCAGGTACATCAGCTTTTCCAGCTCACTGGCCTCGGGGGTGTCTTCGGGGGCATCACAGATCTCCAAAAACCTTTTCAGTGCTTTGCGGTAGTCGTCCTCCGTAAAAAGTGTCTCCATCATCCTGATCATCATTGATTCTTAAATTTTATTAGCAGCGAATGTAACTTGAAACCTTAAACTTTGAACTTTAAACTCCTTAGTGTGCATCCAGCCAGTTATCGCCTGCATTTATTTCAACAGTCAGTGGCACTCCAATGTTTACCGCATGTTCCATTTCATGCTTCACAATGGATTTTACCTGCTCCAGTTCAGGAATCAAAACATCGAAGTTCAACTCATCGTGCACCTGCAAAATCATCTTCGACTCTAGCTTTTGCTGACGCAGCTCTTTCCAGATGTTGATCATCGCTACTTTGATAATGTCGGCAGCAGAACCCTGTATGGGAGCGTTGATGGCATTTCTTTCGGCCATTCCGCGCACCATCGAGTTTGCCGAATTGATGTCATTTAGAATGCGTCGACGCCCCATGATGGTTTCCACATATCCCATACTGCGGGCCTTTTCGATGCTTTTATCCATGTAGGCCTTCACACCCTGGAAGTTCTCAAAATAACCGTCTATAAGCTGTTTGGCTTCGGTTCTTGGAATGTTCAGGCGGGTCGCAAGACCAAAGGCCGAAATACCGTATATGATGCCAAAATTGGCCGTTTTGGCCTTGCGGCGCATATCGGAAGTTACCTCCGAAAGAGGTATCTTGTAAATCTTTGAAGCCGTGATACTATGAATGTCCTCATTGTTGGCAAAAGCCTCGATCATCTGCCTGTCCTGGCTAAGGGCGGCCATAATGCGTAATTCGATTTGCGAATAGTCTGCCGACAAGAAAGTGTGTGCTGCATTGGAAGGTATGAAGGCTTTGCGCAGCTCTCGTCCGTTCTCATCCCTGATGGGGATATTCTGCAGGTTGGGATTGGTTGAGCTTAACCTTCCGGTAGCTGCAATGGCCTGGTTATAATTGGTATGCAACTTTCCAGTTTGAGGGTTTATAAGTAGAGGTAAAGCCTCCACATATGTGTTGAGCAATTTTTTAAGGCCCCTGAATTCAAGTATTTTAGCTATGATGGGATGGCGGTCCTGCAGCTTTTCCAGGGTCTCTTCGGCCGTGGAATACTGCTTGGTCTTGGTCATCTTTACGTTGGGGTCGATGTTCAGCTTTTCAAACAAAATAACGCCCAGCTGTTTGGGAGAAGATACATTGAACTCTTCACCGGCCAGTTCAATGATTTCCTTTTCTATACCTGTCAGCTGTTGGCGAAGCACTTCAGCATAAAGGCTTAATTCCGTGGTGTTCAATTTTACGCCCGTTCTTTCCATGTCGGCCAGCACGTAAATCAGGGGCATCTCCACCTCATCGAACAGTTTCCTTGTACCGCTTTTCTCCAGATCATTTTCTATGGCCACTTTCAGCTGAAGGGTAAGGTCGGCATCTTCACAGGCATAATCCCTTAACTTTTCCACCTCTACCTGGCGCATGTTCAGCTGCGCGACCCCTTTTTTGCCAATGAGTGTCTCGGTGGTAATCTTTTCATAGCCAACATACAACTCGCACAAATAATCCAGGTTATGGCGCATCTCTGGCTGTATCAGGTAATGGGCAATCATTGTGTCAAACAGTGGCCCCTTTAATTCCACGCCATAGTTGAGCAGCATGGCCAAATCAAACTTAATGTTCTGGCCGATCTTTACAATTTTCTCATCGCCAAAGACAAAGCGAAATTCACGCACTATCTCCGTGGCTTTTTCCCTGTCTTCGGGGAGAGTAACACAGTAAGCCTCGTGGCTTCTGAATGAAAATGACAGACAAACCAGTTCCGCCGTTTGGGTATCCAGGCCGGTAGTTTCGGTATCAAAGCAGAACTCTTTCTGTACCGAAAGCTCTGCCCTTAGGCTGGCTCTTTGGGCAGCTGTTTCAACAAGGTAATACTGGTGTTGCACGGTGGAAAAATTCTCCAGGTTCTTAATGGCAGGGGCTTCTGTTTCCATCGTTGGAACAGTGCTGACAGCAGGGATGGCAAACAGGGAGCCTTGTTCGAAAAGCGAGTCAGCAGCTGGTGTTGTTTTGGCTTCCTGCCTTCGCATTAACTGGCGGAATTCTAGGTCCGAGAACAGTTCATTGAGCTTTTTCCAGTTGGGCTCTTCCATGATCAGCTTGTCCTCTTCAAACTCCACGGGCACATCCAGGATTATTTTAGCCAGTATGCGTGAAAGGCGCACCTGAGCTTCAAATTCCACCAGGTTTTCCTTCATCTTGCCTTTCAGATCGCCTATATTTTCATACAGCCCGTCAATGGACTTGTAGGTCGAAATCAGCTTCATGGCCGTCTTGGGGCCAATGCCCGGGCAGCCGGGGATATTGTCCGAGGCATCGCCCATTAGTCCCAGCACGTCGATCACCTGCCAGGGCTCTTCGATCATGAAGTTTTCCTGTAC
>DATGYU010000121.1:0-18214 GCA_035297625.1 Prolixibacteraceae bacterium | reverse complement strand
ATGATATCTTATTCTATGTGCCCTATGTGCCTATGTGTTAGTTTTATTTTTATCAATAGGTTCCTCCCGGTATTCCGGCCCAAGGTATTGAGGGTTGATATATATCTCCGGGTCATGGGGCAGGAAACAGGCACGCGAAAGGTCCTTGCCGCTTTTATCGGCTACGAGTCCATAAGTTGTTTTCAGGTAAGCGGCAATGGCATTGAACCAGTTCTCCTGGCTGTCTTGGGTGTAATCGATTGTTACCAGCCATTTCAGCCCGTTGCCCGAGGGTGACCGAAACAAAAGTTCCGTGTCAAAATAAGGGTCAGCCAAAAGGGTTTGTTTTACCTGCTGACAGTTGTCAAGGTGGTCAAAATCCAGGATCATCATCCCCGAGTGCAGCTTTAAATATTCATCTCCCCTTTTTGTAAATGTTCCGGAGAAGCATACATAGTCAAAGTTGCGGGCCTTGAAAGCCCGGGCAGTTAAGCGGTCTGCAATGGTCCGAAGTTCAGCGGTGCGTTTTTCAAAATAATCGCCTTTAACCACCTTGTACACATCCAAAACGTTGATATCCTTGTAAGGCCTGGTGTTGCTGACAGGGGCCCTGAAATAGGTGAATTTGGGCAACGCGTTGAGGTAGGCATTCTCGCTTTCCTTCCCTTTTTTGACCTGGGTAAAAAAGTCTGGCTTCAAAATGTTAAGCTTCATATCATCGTTGATTTTTTGCAGCAGCTCTTTTCCCTTGAGCTGATAGTGAAAGGCAGCAAAATCCAGGGGGCCCCCTTCAAAATTCTTTTTTTCTTCATCCCGGTAGCGGTATTCATAATCGCCACGGCAGATGATAAGCGTCGGCTTATGCTTATTGTAGGGGTTTTTAGCAGGCAGGCAATCCTTGTTTTCCACCTTCAGGACTTCTTCTCCCGGGTAGAAGCTTTCAAGGATATGGCGGTAAATGTAAAGGCCGTAAAAGGTGGCTTTTATTAAAGCTTTTTCCTCATTCATTGTTTTTGGTTTTCTTTTGTTTTTGGTACCTGCTTTCCAGCATGGTATACACATCTTTTACCTTGTAATAGAACTTTCCAAAGAGCCTCACAAAGGGCAGCAGGCCCTTATCGCGCAGTTTCTGCAGGGTGCGCCTTGAGATGCGCAGGGCCATCATCACGTCCTGCCCGTCGAACCATTTTTCACGGAACGAGAGCACCTGTCGTTTCTTCAGGCTTTTGATCTGCTCCCTGGCAGCTTTCAGTTCCAGGGAGCGGGTCTTGATGGATTTTGGGGGTTCCTCCATGGTTATTCCAGGTCCGAAGTGTCCACATCGGAGTTGTCCAGTTTCTCTATGGCCCAGATATTCTCTGCCCTGTGGGACATGATCCAGAACTTGAGTTCCTTGTGGATAAAGAATGTTTTGCCTTTGACAGGCCGGTAGGCGGGTATTTTCTTTTGGCGTATCATCCTGTAAAGGGACTTTTTGGATATGCCCAGCAGGTACATGACATCTGCCATGTTAAGGATTTTCTTTTGGCTTAAGGTCTGCTGCCTTAGCAAACCTTCCATGATGTCCAGTTTCTCATTTAATTTTTCGTAGCTCATTATTAAAAAGTAAATCGTTAATAAATGAGCCATGCGCACGGCCTTTGTTTCCTGATATCGGAAGTAAAGCTAAGCCATGGATTTTTTTAAAACATTGAGATTTTTAGGTTTCATTGAGGTTTTTAAAAAACCTCAATGTGTTTTTTTTGAAAGTGACAGTTATTCAGACAGTTATGAAGAGTAAATTTTTTAAACATTGAGGTTTTTGGGAAAAAGTTTAATGTATTAATAATCAACTACATGCACAATTAATGCATAAGTTGGTTATAGGATAATATTCCATTGGATAAGCATCTCCTATTTTTGATTATAAGGTCAATAAGGTTGGATTCTAAGGGGCGGCATTCGGGGTACGAAGGTTTGCCGGGATATAAGGTTACAATGAACTGGGATATCCTGTTTTGGATGATAATCTCAGAAAGGGCAACAGGTTGATTTCATGTTGATTTTAATTACCACCTCAATGCAAAATGGCCGGATAATGAAACCTTATTTTTTGTCTTAACCTTCGTACCAAAAATGATACCCCTAAAAACACAACCTTCTCAACCTTATTTAAAAAGCCCTGATGAAGTAAGGTTGAGAAGGTTGACTGTCTTCATGCTTTATTCTGGCTACGAAGGTTTATCCCGGTATAAGGTTTTAAAAATCATAATCAATACATTAAATAATAGAGAGTTGCCCAAATTAATGAAACCTTATTTTTTGCCTTAACCTTCGTACCAAAAATGATACCCCTAAAAACACAACCTTCTCAACCTTATTTAAAAATCCCTGATGAAATAAGGTTGAGAAGGTTGACTGTCTTCATGCTTTATTCTTGCTACGAAGGTTTATCCCGGTATAAGGTTTTAAAAATCACAATCAATGCACTAAAAAATAATCGGTTGTCCAAATTAATGAAACCTTATTTTTTGCCTTAACCTTCGTACAAAAAATGATACTCCTAAAAACACAACCTTCTCAACCTTATTTTAAAAAGATTATAATAAATTCAATAATCCTTTGTAACTTTCATAAAACAACCACCATTTATTAATCTTTAATAACTTCTGTCATGAAAATCCCATATGACAACCTGTACACCCATTTTGTACTCACCACACTGGATCGCAAACCGGTAATCCCCGAAGAAAACCGAAATAGAATTGAAAAGTATATTACAGGAATTGTTACCAATCATCGATCAAAACTTTATGCCATTTATGCCAACCCTGAACACGTTCATATTCTGTTGTCTAAGCACCCTTCCCTTTCCGAGGAAAAACTATTAACAAGCATTGCTGATAGTTCGGAAGAATTTATCAATGAAAATCATCTTGTTCAAGGTTCCTTCAAATGGCAGCAAACAGCTTCGGCTTTTTCTGTTTCAAAATCCGATATCGACAGAACATGTAAGTATATTTTAAATCAACCGGAACATCATAAAAAGTTAACCTACCTGGAAGAATGTGAGCGTTTTCTGAAGTATTACCAGAAGCCTGCAGATTATCGCCTTGAAAGCCATCATTAAATTATGTGCTGCATCTTTTTAGGCTACCTGTATTTTGCATTGAAAATGGCATCAATCCTGTCGCTGTCTTCCTTTAAAATCAATTTTGAATTGTATAAAAGGTGGGCATTGATCACCCCATCATTCTGACTGATAAAGATCCCCGATTGTTCGATGCGTGCCGGTGTGAAATATTTGGCCCAGCTTTTACATTTTTGCAAGAAATAATAAAACAGGTTGGTTTTTAATCCAAGGTACACTTTTTTCGTGCATTGGCTTAAATCTTTGCAGGTTAGCACCTCCATAAAATATTCCGCGGTCGTGTTGCCTGTAAATAAATTCATTTGCAAGCCCATGGCTTTCACAACAGGCAGTAATTCTTTCGGGCCCTGATGATAACCAAAATTAAGGGGCTTATCCCTGACTTCATCTTTTAAAATATTGTTGTCTTTTCCCTTTGCAGGAGGGAAGCTTTGCATTTCATGGATTATCTTTAATTCTTTCTTTAACAAATGTTTAAACTGCTTAAAGAAGATATTTTTCTGGCGGCATTTGATCCCGTTGATCGTTTCCATGTAATTGACCTTATGCAGCAATTCAGAAATAAAAAGCCCTTTGTCGTTAAGGGGTAAATTATCCACCAGGTTGTAAAAGTTCTTCACCGCCTTTTCAAAGATATCGGTAAATAAATCCTTCAGATTTTCACAGATAAGAAAAAAGGGAATTCTTTCCTTGTAAACTTGTTTTTTAATCAACTCCCTGGTATCCAGAAAAAGGTTGATCAATTCTGAATCCGGGGCCATATGGCAAAGCGTTTCAGTCATCACAGCAATTTCCGAAAGCTGGTCGGCAGAAGGGATCAATGGATGATGCTTTAGCAGGCTGAGCTCTTCACTGTAGAATTGAATATATTCATCCATAAGGATCGTCTTTCTCAAGGCTTCTTTGGGCAGTTCAAGATTCAGGCTTCTAAGGCAATCTTCTATAAAGCAGTTTTTTAAGATTTCCTCTTGCTCCAGGAATTTGAAATAATGGGGATATTTAAGGCTGTTGAACACCTTTCTTTTTTCTTCCATCCCCTGCAGGATAAATCTTTCGTAATGCCTTTCATTGTATGATCGATCCATGGCTTTCTTTTTGACATTGTCTAAAAGGACATTCTTCTTCTCTTGTCCTTCCTTCCAGGTGTTGGCGAACAATGCATCAAAGGAGGATTCTGCATGGTGGAAAGCCATTTTTTTGCACATGGAAACAGATTTCAGCCAACGGAAATACATCATAAGAGAAAGGCCAAAAATTGGCAGCGGGCTTGCCTTACCTTCTTCAATATTTTCTATGGCCTTTTCAAAGAACAGCGGGCTAAGCCTGTTTCTAAAATCATTTCCCTGAAGGAACATGGTAAATTCATGGTGCATTAAAGGATGATCGTTGGGCCATAAAATGCCGGACAGCGCCTTTAACTTTTTAAATTCGCCCATTAGTCTTTGAGCCTCCCATGTGGCTGCATTACTTAATATGTCCTGTAATTGGTTGATTTCATTCAAAAGGGTATCATGGATAATGATTTCATCTTTAACGGCATATCTGAAGTTTTCCCTGAACCTGTTAAATTCAAGTTTTATGCAGCTGATCTTTTGGTTGGTTTGCCATGTACATATCTTTTGGTAATTTTCTTCAGTGGTAAGCGCTGGTTTTTCATCCAACTCATCAAAGACCCATTGGGGTTGGTTGTCAAGGTAATCTTCATAAGTAAAAGCTCCGAGCTGTTCTTTGGCCTTTGCCAACAGAAGGTCGATATGTTGTTCTTTCACGTTTAAGCGGATGCCATCCCTGATGGCCTGTTCATCGTCCTGGTCCAGGCAAATTAAGCGCGAGAGGTATAAAATGGAAATAAGGTGGTCGTAACGGTCAAGGCGGTAATACTCTTTTTTTTCGAGCCTATCAGCTTCGCTTTTGATGGCCTGTTTCTTACCTGTAAGAATTTTTATTTGTTCTTCAGCAGAAAGCTTTTCCAACTGCAGGTTTTGGATATCCTGCTTGTCCTGCTCAACGGCAGTCTTTCGGGCTTCGCTAATGATCTTGTCAAACCGATGTCTTATCTGAACATGTGGATCCGGTGCCATACCTGGTTTATTAGGTAAAACAATCATTTTTTGAAGCACCTACTCATCCCATCAATTTTTAAATCAACCCGATGACATCAAAAAGATATAAACAAACAGTAAACGTTATGACAAAAATAAAATTGTTAAATGCTTACCCTGAAAAACATGATAAAGGTCTATATTTAATAATATTTAACTATTTAGCCCTTGCTAAGAATGCTCGTAATAACCATTCATAATAAATGGCATATGGAAAAATGCTGTTATATCTTAAACGCCACGCTTTCCGAAAAGCTCCTTCTGTCTTCCGAGGAGAAAAACAGGTAAAGGTATTGGACTCCTGAAGCCATTACAGGTAATTCAAAGGAGCCTTGCAGATCTTTTCGCTTTAGCCCTGTTGGTATCATGCCAGAGAAATTTTCGCCATCGTAGCTGATCGCCATCAGTTCATCATTTAAGCGAAGGCCTCCCATATGGCTTTCTTTTTGCCAGCTTACCTTTATGGTACCAGCATCAGGAGCTGACAGTTGAGCAGTTAATGCTTCAGGCAAAGACAGTTCACCCAAGGAAAACTTGAGCAATAAAGGATCTGAAAGACTTCCATCCCTGGCAAAGGCGGGGCTGTTGGCCTTCATGAAAAGATTGTAGCCGCTGCCTTTGGTGGCACGATCGTTCCAAATCATGGGGATTAGCGTATCTTTAAACTGAGTGCAAAAGCGCTGTATACAGGCAAATCTTTGCTGGTTTTGAAGCATGGCAGGGGTGCGTGCTTCTTTTCTTACCCTGGGAGCTCTTCTGATATAGGTTCCCCCTTTGTACCGGACATAGACCACGTCCATGATTTTACCCGATACCTGTTCGCTGCCATTGTTTATTAGCCGGGCCATAGTTGATTCGTTTTTTATTCGTTGATAAATCGGAGTTTATTCGTGCAATTTACGAATAATATCCGAATAAGCTCCTAATAAACTCCGAATAATGTCCGAATAAGTATTGGGCGAGGTTGGAAGAAGGGAGGTTTGCAGTGTTCAGTGTTCAGTAATCCACTGCCTACTGAACACTGAACACTGCAAACCCCCTTCAATCCTTTATGTACGACAATAATTATTGCCCAATACTTTTGGGGTTAGCAATTCCCGAAATCTATTCGATATGGTATGACAGGGCTAAACATCGTTAATGCTCACTGAAGGATTATCCTTCCAATGGGGATTTTGACTTTTGAATACTAATCATAATTCATGAAGCTGCTTAAAATAAACTGCTCATTTTCAGCACATCATACTAATTGTTTTTCGTAACTTAGTATAGTGATTGAATAAAAGACCCATGCTAAAGCTGACGGTCTGTTTATCAATATTGAAAGGTGGGATGTAAAAATGATGCTTTTATGAATTGAGCCGAACCCGACGGGATGTATAGCATCCCTTGTTAAACTGTCACCATTTTGTACCTCCCTGCCCGCTTCCTTAAGGCTCGCTTCATTAATGCACTGATATAAATGTATTACGCTAAAGTGGTGGTTCAATTGCTAAAAACAAAGGCGAGGATATGCCGAAGGTAATTAGTTGGCAGTTGGCCAATGTCATTAGGGCAAGTTCTTTATTGTATTTCTCTTTTGGTGAAAACAAGGATCCAGAAGCGGTTTGGTGGTTTGAAGGCCATTTTATTCGTGCCACAAAGTCACCAAGACATAAGCGCCACGAATTTCTCTTAACTCAATGACATCGGGCAGTTGGTAGTATGATCAATTCTACAATCCTTTCGGCCGAATCGGACATTCAGTCCTTTCATCAGTTCCCTGCATATGGGAATTAAACTTATAAAAACAAAATGGAATCACATGAAAAAAATATACTTACTGATTGCCGGCTTATTATTGGCCATTGGGCTTCAGGGTCAGGCTGAGAAGACTTTGGAGCTTACCTCCGGTACGTTAACTTCTTTGCTCACAGAGCAGGAAAAGAATACCATTACAAGTCTTACTTTAACCGGTACTGTTGATGCAAGGGATTTTATTACGACCTCGCAAATGCCCCTTTTAACGTCACTGGATTTGAGCCAGACAAGGGTTACGGCCATTGACACGCTATTTGATGACAGGGTTGCCATCTCTCACCCGGATACCATCGGAAGTTACGGCTATAACCCAAAGGAATCGGGCAGTCTTTTCAGCGACCGGTTGACAAATCTTAGGCTTCCTTCGACCATTAAAGCCATAGATATCAACGGGCTGAAGGGTTGCAGCGGTCTGACGGCTATTGAAATTCCACCAACTGTTACTTTTATAGGACTATATGCCTTTTGGGGATGCACAGGATTAACTTCCTTAAATATTCCCTCTTCAGTTACATATATTGAGACCTATGCATTCAATGATTGCAGCGGATTAAGGAAACTTATCATTTCGCCTTCAGTCACTTCCATCAACCCACGTACCTTTGCTTTATGCAGCAGCCTGGATACTCTTACCATACCTTCATCCGTAAAATCTATAGACGAGTTTGCCTTTACCGGTTGTACGGCACTAACCACTGTGATACTGCCTGAATCCTTCCAGGGTTTAAATCATGGTGTTTTTATGTATTGTCCGAATATTAGCTCCATTTATTCCTATAATCCTATTCCTCCCGGAGTGGCATCCGGTGCTTTTGATACGGAAATATATCAAGGTACCGTATATGTTCCCTATGGATCCAAGGCTTTGTATGCAGCAGCTGAAGGATGGAAGGAGTTTCAGAACATTGTGGAAACGTTGCCCGGGTTCACCTTATCGGCCACATCTCTTACCATGGAAGCTGTCGCGCAATCGACGACCATAGAACTTAACGCCCAAACGGCATGGACCGCAACATCAGATCAGGCATGGCTGACCGTAAGCCCCTTATCAGGCACAGGCAGCCAGACCCTTACACTTACAGCAAACGAGAACACCACGAATGATATCAGAACCGCAAAAGTGACAGTTTCTGTATCAGATACCGTCTCAAAGGACATCACAGTGGTTCAGGCAGGAAAACTATCATCCGATACCATCCATGTTGAAACGGCAGGCACCTTGTATACCTATCTGAATGAAGATGAATTGGCAAACTTGATCTATCTTACCCTCACAGGAGCAATGGATGCCCGAGACTTTAAGCTTATCCGCGACAGGATGCCCCTGCTGGAGGTGCTGGACATCAGGGAAGTCAACATCGTAGCTTATACCGATACTACCTTTGGAAATAATATCAATCATCCCGAAGATGCCATCCCATTCGGGATCTTTGAATGGAATGACAGTCCGCAGACCTCCTACGCCTTATCAGGCCATTCAAAACTGAAAGCTATTAAACTTCCCAATTCATTGAAGAAGATTGGTTACAGGGCCTTTTTCAATTGCCCGGTCCTTACGACAGTGGAGATGCAAGCGTCGGTGGAAAACCTTGGAAATGAAGCATTTTCCAACTGTACCTCACTGACATCCGTTAACTTGCCCGCTTCGGTAACCCAGATCGGCGAGAAAGCCTTCCAGTATTGCGGCAGCCTGCCTTCACTGGAACTGCCTTCTGCACTAAAGAAGATCAACGTCTACACCTTTGGCGACTGTAAAGCGCTGGAATCCATTGGCATCCCATCTTCAGTAACTTACATTGAAAGCAATGCCTTTACTGGCTGCAGCGCATTGCAATCGGTTGATATCCCTGATTCCGTCACGGCAATCATGTTTGAGACGTTCAAGGACTGCAGTTCATTAAGCTCGGTGGTGATACCACCCCATGTCACCCGGATTGAAGAATACGCATTCTATCGCTGCAGTGCCCTCCAGACCCTTACCCTTCCTGCCTCCCTGACGACCATAAGACCGGCAGCTTTTGCAGAGTGTACCAGCCTGGATACCATCTACTGCTATGCTGTTAATCCGCCTGCAGTGGATAATACGGGCTACACTTTGGTCTTTGACAATGTTGACAAAGCCAGCTGTGTGCTGTTTGTACCCTTTGGAACCAGGGAACTTTATGCTTCGGCGAACCAATGGAAAGACTTTCAGCACATCGTGGAGATGGGTGAATTTAGCCTTGATGCTACAACCGTCACTGTTGATGCCGGGGAGAACAGCGAGGCAATTGTAAAACTGCATACCAGTTTAGCATGGACTGCCACCAGCGACCAGGAGTGGCTGACGGTAGCTCCGGGTTCAGGCAGAGGCGATCAGGAGCTTACCCTGACAGCCGAGGCCAATCCGTTGTATACCGCAAGAACAGCGCTTGTCACCATTGCTGCCGATGCCATGAATTCGATTACCATTACTGTTACCCAACAGGGGATGGCTGTCGGACTGGATGAAATGGAAATTTCGGTACTGGTAAACCTTTACCCCAACCCCTTTACCCAACAGTTGACCATAGAGGTAGCAAATTCTTCTTCACAGGCAGTTTCTGTGGAAATCTTCACCATCGGCGGGCTGAAGATAAAAACCCTTCCAACGGCTCCCAAAAAGGCAAAAACAAGCGTAAGCTGGAATGGTAAAGATGACCAGGGAAAGAAGGTACCAGGGGGCATGTATTTGCTGAAGGTCAATGGAGAAGTGAGGAAGGTGGTGAGGGAGTGAGGGAGTGATGGAGTGAGGGGGTGAAGGACTGAAGGATTGAAGGACTGTCCCCATTGTCCCCACTGTCCCTACTGACCACTGAACACTGCCTACTGAACACTGCCTACTGAACACTGACCACTGAACACTGACCACTGAACACTGAACAGTAGGCCGTTCCGGCAGTTCACTGCTAATAAAGACAATAAAACATTCATACAATCAGCAAAATAACAATACCCATGAAATCCACAATAAAAAAGATCAGCCTAATACTAACCGGCCTGTTGTTTTCAATGGTACTCTGTGCACAGTTGGCAGTAACTGTTGACAATACCTCAGGCAACTTAAAAAACAACCTTGCAGACAAAGATCCGGGCAGCATCGTTTCATTGACCATTACCGGCACCATGGATGCCCGGGATTTTAAGTTCATGAGAGATGAGATGCCTGCACTGGCTGACATTGATATGAGCGGTGCAACCGTTACTTACTATCTAGGGCCGGATGGCACGATGGACGACTACTGGAAGATGGAATACCCCGCAAACAAGGTTCCATCCTATGCTTTCTGTGATCCTAAAACCTATGTGGGTAAGACCACCCTTGTATCCGTTAAGATTCCAAAGGTAAGAGCAGTACTTCATAATTCCTTCTGGGGGTGTATCAACCTGAAGAGCGTTGTATTTCCTTCAACGGTTACCACTATAGGAGAAAGAGCTTTTTACAGCTGTACCAGCCTTGTAAATATGGAATTGCCTCCTTTCATCAAAATTTTGGAGAGGACAGCTTTTAGCACCTGTACCTCCCTTACCTCCGTTACCTTACCATCAACATTGACATCAATGGGAACAGGTGTTTTTGCCAACTGTACCGGTTTAAGGTCCATACGAATTATTTCATTTACCCCGCAGGACTTTATCAATTCACCGGGCGAATATGGATACTACGGGGACCTGTTCTCTTTTATTGACAAAGAGCATTGTATTCTCTATGTTCCTTACGGCACCAAAGCGCTTTATGAAGCTGCCGAGGGGTGGAAAGACTTTAAAAACATCGTGGAGGCATCCACTGGCTTTATGGTAAGTGCTGACAGCCTTCAATTTTCGACATACGGGGGAGACGACAACAACATCATTGTCAGTTCCAACACCGAATGGAAAGTTAGCTCAGATCAGCCGTGGCTTACAGTAAGCCCTATGGAAGGCAACAGCGAAGCAAGGCTTATCATCACCGCAGCGGCCAGTCAGTTGGTTATCCCACGCCAGGCCATCGTCACTGTTGCAGCTGAAGGATCGCCAGTAAGGAAGATTACTGTTATTCAGCAAGCAAATCCAGGGAGTATGACGTTGACTCCCGGCAGCTTGTCATCTGTTTTGGATGAAGGAGAAAGAAGCCTTATCACCTCACTGACACTTACCGGGCAAATTGATGCACGTGATTTCAAGACTATACGGGATGAACTTCCCCACCTGGGAGAACTGGACATGAATGGGGCAACCATCGCAGCCTATTCAGGGTTAAAAGGAACTATAGATGGCATGCATGATTATCCGGCCAATGAAGTACCCCCCTTCGCATTCTACGATAAGTTATCCGCAAACGGAAATTTCCATCTTACCCAGGTTAATCTTCCTTTATCCGCGATCGCTGTAGGCGAATATGCCTTTACCAACTGTTACAAGATAACCAGCATATATATGCCTGACGGGGTATCCTTCATTGGCCGCGGTACTTTTCAAAACTGTTACTCATTGCAGCAGCTGGATATTCCGGAAAGCCTGACATCTATAGAACCCAATCTTTTCAACAATAGTTCTATCAAAGAAGCCTCCTTTCCTGCCGGCTTAACTGCTATCAAGGACTCCGCCTTTTACAGTTGTCACTTTATTGAAACTGTTACTATTCCTGCTTCAGTAACCACTATCGGCTCCTATGCCTTTGCTTACTGTGAACCGCTCTACACGCTGTCAGTCGAACCGGTTACTCCACCCGACCTGAGAGGTTCGGCCCATGTATTTCTTGGAGTTGACACTTCAAGATGTGTTGTTTTTGTTCCTGTTGGTTCTTATGAGCAATATAAATCAGCGGAACAATGGAAAGATTTTAAAAACTTTTATGCAAGACTGCTACCTTTCTATATCAACTTTACCAATTTGTTTGTTGATGAGAAGGGATCAGACAACTCACAGATTATCATAGTCTCAGAGGTGGAATGGACGGCAGTCGCTGATGCGCCATGGCTTACCTTCACTCCATCATCAGGAACAGGCAATTCCCCCATTCTTATTCACACAGAGCCCAACCCCACAGCCGATACACGCATTGCAACCATCACTTTTTCGTCGCCCGGATATCCTTCTTTTGTACTTACTGTTCATCAGGGCACTGGCATCCCTACCTTGCATATTACCCCTGGCAGTTTATCATCAGCGCTTTCTGAGAATGAAAAGAGCCTGACTGACAGCCTGGTATTAACCGGCACTATGGATGCCCGTGATTTCAGGACGATACGTTTAGATATGCCCAATCTGGTATATCTGGATATAGAAAAGGTGGACATTGTCGCTTATACGGATCAGACGCATACCTACTCCCTGGAATATCCGGCAAATACGATCCCTGCCAATTACTGGGACATGTGGGATGGCAGCAGGACCGATTATTCGCTCACCGCTTCATCCCTAAAAACCATAAAGCTTCCTTTATCCCTTACAGAGATAGGAAGAGGCGCCTTTAGGTCATGTGTAGGCCTTACTTCACTTGAAATACCTTCATCGGTTGAGACTATTGGAGTTGATGCTTTCATTTACTGTATCAGACTTAAATCCATCAATTTGCCTCCCAGCCTTACCTATTTAGGAAGATATGCATTTTACAGTTGCGACAGATTGGTAGATATAGACATGAAAGCCACTATTACTTCCATCAATGACGCTACTTTTGGGGATTGCAGATCACTGACCACATTGGATATACCGGAGTCGGTCACAGCAATTGAAGAAAATGCCTTTTTAAGGTGCGACTCGTTGCAAACTATAGTAATACCACCCTTTGTAAGTAAAATTGGCCCTAATGCATTTTCAACATGCTTTAATCTTAATTCTGTAGTAATTCCATCCTCTGTTAAGGATATTGGCAGCGGAGCTTTCTATGACTGTACAAAACTACAGGCTATCTATTCTCTATCCCCCACTCCTCCGGACCTTTCAGGTTCACCTGATGTCTTCTATAACGTCAATCATACAGAGGCCGTATTATATGTTCCCGCAGGTTCGAAAGAGCTTTATGCGGTAGCCAACCAATGGAAGGACTTTATCCACATCGTTGAAAAAGAAGATTTTACAATTGATTCCAATGAATTCAACCTGATGGCTTTGCCTACAGCAACAGAGGATATGAAACAGTCGGCCGCCGGGTTCAAGTGTTTCCCCAACCCCTTTAGTCACGCGATGACCATAGAGATAGCAAATCCTTCGCACAAGGAAGTTTCTATTGAGATTTACAGAATAAATGGGCAAAAGGTAAGAAGCCTTCTAAATGCTCAAAAAGTGGCAAAAATAAGCCTTGGATGGAATGGAGAAGATGAGAATGGGAAGGAAGTGATGCCGGGGGTTTATCTGCTGAGGGTGAACGGGGAGACGAGGAAGGTGATGAAGGAGTGAGGGGGTGAGGGAGTGAGGGAGTGAGGGGGTGAAGGACTGTCCCCACTGTCCCCACTGTCCCTACTGACCACTGAACACTGCCTACTGAACACTGACCACTTGACCAGTAGGCAGTTCCGGCAGTTCACTGCTAATAAAGACAATAAAACATTCATACAATCAGCAAAATAACAATACCCATGAAATCCACAATAAAAAAAATCAGCATGATATTAACCGGCCTGTTGTTTTCAATGGTACTCTGTGCACAGGTGGCAGTAACTGTTGACAATACCCCAGGCAACTTAAAAAACAACCTTGCAGACAAAGATCCGGGCAGCATCGTTTCATTGACCATTACCGGCACCATGGATGCCCGGGATTTTAAGTTCATGCGGGATGAGATGCAGAGGTTGGTCAATGTAGATTTGCGACAGACAACCATCGTAGCTTATTCAGGCGAAGGCGGCACCTATCCACCCGATTATTCTGTATATTATGACTATTACAGCAATACCATTCCTGACAATGCTTTTGGTCACTATGGACTTTCAACCAACATTACTTTAAAGTCGGTACAAATACCTTTAAATACGCTGGCAATCGGAGAAACAGCATTTGCACACTGTGAAGCCCTGACCTCCTTCACAGTGCCTTCATCGGTTACACTCATTGGTGCTTCTGCTTTTGCAGGCTGTAAGGGGCTGACCTCCTTCATTGTGCCGCCAACGGTTAATTACATTGCATCAGGCGTTTTTGCTGAATGCAGCAGTTTGAAAGAAGTGGTCCTACCCCCCTCCCTCACCGTGATTGAGTACCTGCTTTTCGAAGAGTGCAGCAGTCTGGTATCCATTAAAATACCTTCAGGAGTTACCAGTATTGGAAGTAGGGCTTTTGCTGGATGTGCCTCTCTGGCTGATATCGAACTACCTTCCGGCCTAATTAGTATTGGCTTTGAAGCTTTTCGGGGATGTACCTCAATGGTAAATATCAATCTCCCGTCGTCAGTAACTACTATCGCTACCAATGCATTTCTGGGATGTACTGCCCTGACAGCCATCAGTCTGCCATCAGGAATTACCAAACTCGGACAAGGTGTTTTTTATGATTGTAACAGCCTGACAGGTAAGCTGGCAATACCCGGGGGGATAAAAAGCATTAAAGAGTATACTTTTTCCAACTGCAGCAAGCTTACCTCTATAGAATTCTCCATGGGTACTGACAGCATCAGGGAATCAGCCTTTGAAGGCTGCATTGCTTTTTCAGGAAAGCTGACACTGCCTTCTACCTTAGTGTTTATAGGGAACAGGGCATTTTCCGGATGCAGTTTAATCACCGGAGAACTGAGTCTACCTCCCTTTTTGAAATCTATCGGAATGTTTGCTTTTGCAGGCTGCCGGGGTTTAAATTCCCTAACCATCCCTCCTTCAGCAGAATCCATCGATGAATGGGCTTTTAAAGACTGCAGCGGCCTTACCTCCATTGTGGCCGGAAATCCTTATCCAATAGCCCTCGGTAATGGCAGTGGCGTTTTTGAAGGTGTAAACAAAAGTATCCCGTTAAAGGTGCCCTTCGGGTCGAAAGAACTCTATGCCTCAGCGGGTGGATGGAAAGAATTTACCAACATCATTGAAGAAAGCAAGGGTATCCACTTGAGTGTCACTACCGCCAGCTTCGGACCAGAAGGGGGAAGCAACAGCAGCATCACCCTGAAGGCCAATGTGGCATGGACAGCCAGTTCAGACCAGGCATGGCTGGCAGTAAGCCCCACATCGGGCAGCAGTAGCCAGGTGCTGACCCTTACTGCACTGGCCAATACAGGGATGACTTCGCGCACGGGTATCATCACCCTCTCGTCAACGGGACTGGAGACTCAAAGCCTCCATGTAACCCAGGAATCTGTGCCTTACGTTGTCCAGACAACCACGGGGAACTTTCGCAGCCTTTTTACAGACGAACAATATAATAGCATCACCCGTCTTACCATCACGGGCACCATGAATGCCCCGGATATCGGAGCTCTTAGAGATATGCCCAGGCTGGCAGAAGTCGATATGAGCGGCGTAAGCATCACCGCATATCATTACACCATCTACAAAGATCATTATACCATGCCGGCCAATTCTTTACCCGGTATTGAATATCTCAGCAAATACTCCTTACAGTATGACTCCAGCCTGACCTCCATCATCCTTCCTTCTAACCTGGAAAAAATAGAAGCAGAGGCTTTTAAAGACTGTCTCAACCTAACCTCTGTTACCTTTCCATCGACCTTAACCTATATTGGCCAATGTGCTTTCATGAATTGTGCCGGGTTAAAGGAAGTTAAGCTACCCTCCTCATTAATGCAACTTGGTAACCAGGCATTCTATGGTTGTTCCAACCTTAGCAACGTTGAGCTGCCAGAAAGCATCACCTCCCTATCCGCCACTTTTGCTGAATGCACCTCTCTTAAAACGATTAAACTTCCTTCTACACTTAAAATTATTGGTGAGTATACTTTTCAAGGGTGTGTTCAACTCTCTCAAATAGAAATCCCTTCTCAGGTGACAACTATCGGGATGGAAGCTTTTCTAGGGTGTACAGGATTGACATCAGTTCTATTGCCATCTTCTGTTACCACCATTCAATCCGATGCATTTACAGGGTGCAGTATCCTAAAGCGTGTTACTTTACCCCGCTCTCTTGTCAGTATCGGCACAAGAGCTTTTGGGGATTGCACCACGCTTTCAGCTGTATATTGCTATGCGGTTCATCCGCCACTGTTAGATAATAGCAGTAACTTTCCGGTCTTCTTGAATGTAGACATGGCACATTGCATGCTGTATGTGCCCTTTGGCTCCAAGGTGCTTTATGAACAGGCTGAACAATGGAAAGAATTTAAAAATATCGTGGAGATGGATGAATTCAGGCTGCCTATTACTTCTTTCAGCATGGAGGCCGGTCAGGGCTCAGTGACAGTAGCTGTTACCTCAGCCGTTCAATGGACAGCTACCAGTGATCAGTCTTGGCTCTCTGTTTCCCCGGGTTCAGCAAATGGCAGTGCCACAGTTACCCTTATAGCACAGGCCAATGCATCGTTTGTCACTCGCAGTGCTAAAGTGGCTTTTACAATCAATGATCAGCAATCACAAGATATCACCGTAATACAAAAAGGAATTCCTGCCACCATTGAGCTTACAGCAGGCAATCTGTCTTCAGAATTCAGCTTGGATGAACTTATAGGAATGACCCGCCTAAGCATCACCGGCACCATCGATGCACGTGATTTTAAAACGATCAGGGATAGAATGCCTTCACTGACGGAGCTGGATATAAGCGCTGCCACCATTGCCGCCTACAAGGGATTTGACGGAACTGTTGCAGCCTATCTGTATGAACCGGGGCAATATGATGCCAACGGTTACTATTATCCTGCCAATGAAATACCCCCATACGCTTTGTATAATGGTGAATATGACAATAGAGAAAGAAAGATCATCAGATCCATTCATCTGCCTGATTCCCTGCAGTCCATTGGTACGTATGCTTTTTACAGGCTTACTCAACTGGATTCAATGATCATTCCTCCTGCTGTCACCAATATCGGATCCAATGCTTTTGCCGGAACCAGCAGTTTAACCACTGTTGTGCTGCCCCCTAAGCTCCGGCATTTCCCAATTTATCTGTTTTACAACAGTGGGCTAACCTCAATAAACATCCCTCCAGCAGTTACATTCATCGGATACCTGGCTTTTGGAAACTGTAAAAACCTTACTACTGTCTATTCCAATGCACTCTTCCCGCCTGAGGCCGATTTGGATTATAATTTCCAGGGAGCTCCAATGTTTGGATTGGACAAAAGCAACATCACCCTTTATGTACCATATGGCGCCAGGGGAGCGTATGCAGCCGCTCCCAACGAATGGAAAGAGTTTACAAACGTGGTAGAGCTGCCCGGTTTCAGGCTCTCGGCTGCTATATTAGCTGTCAAAGCCGCCCAGGGCAGCACCGCCAAAGCGGCCATACAGTCAGATGTGCAATGGACAGCCACATCTGACCAGTCGTGGCTAGCTGTAAGCCCTTCTTCAGGCACCGGGGCTGACAGTATCACCTTCACCGCTCAGGCCAACACCATGGATGCAGGAAGAAAGGCTACCGTTATCATTTCTGCTCCGGATGTGGTTTCACAAACCATCACAGTCATCCAGGAAGGAAAACCAAGAAGCATCGCGCTTACTCCCGGCAATATGGCTTCGGTATTGACTTCCGAAGAGATGAGCGGCATTACCAACCTTACCATTACCGGGGTGATGGATGCCCGCGATTTCAGGATCATGAAGGATCAGATGCCGCTGCTTACCTACCTGGATATGAGTAAGGTAAAGATTGCAGAATTCCAGGAACCCGACCCGATAACAGGTGAGATCTTTACCAACCGGGTTAACATGATACCCAACGGGGCTTTTTTTGATCAGAAAACATGGAAGGGCAAGACTTCACTGACAGAGGTGATCTTTCCCCAGACACTTGAAAAGATAGGTCTCCGGGCCTTTTCAAATGCTGCAGGACTGACTGTTTTAAGATTTCCTTTCACCATGCGGTATATTGAGATGAACGCGTTTAACAACTGCCCCTACGTGACTTCCATCTATTCCTATGCCCTTGCTCCTCCTCCCTCTCATGATTGGGGCACATCGTTTTATAATGTTGACAAAACCAATTGTATCCTGTATGTGCCTTACGGTTCCAAAGAATTGTACGCAGCGTCGCAGTGGTGGAAAGACTTTCAGAACATTGTAGAAATGGCAGAGTTTAAGATTATGACCAGCAAAGCCACCATGAA
>DATGYU010000120.1:0-12384 GCA_035297625.1 Prolixibacteraceae bacterium | reverse complement strand
TTTTATCCACGTCAAAGGTTTTTTTGAGGTTCCTTCTGCGGTTGGAAACCACAGCACCCGTTACCGCCTTTTAAAAGCTGCATCGGGTCAGTTGGCTTCCAGCCGACCTTAGCATATCCTTGTTCAAGGTGATAATGTTGGTATGCAGAAAAAACTGAATAGTAATGGGGTAGTATTTGATATTAACAAAAGAATAGGGCTCTTATTCTTTCAACCTTTTTAAATCTTGCGGATTTTGCCTGCAATCCCATAATGAAAGTACGATGATTGCACTTTTGGTTATCTCATAAATAATCAAATAATCTTTTAAAACTTTCACCCTCACATTCTCTTTGTTGGTGCGTTTACCTATGGCAGGGAATTTACAAATCAATCTTAAAGTCTCTATGATCCATTTGTTTAGTTTTCTGCTGTAATGGAAAGAGCGATTTTGTTTATTCCAAAATGTAAGTATGGCAATCCTTTCTTTTTGAGCATTTTCTGTCCATATTATTTGCCTAACCATTCTTCAATGTCATTATCTGCCTGGTCACCCGAAAAATATTGTCCATTTTTAAATTGCTCCTGGGCTTCTTCAACAGCGTTTTTCTGATCATCTGAAAGTTCATAGACATTATCATCCACTTCTTCATTTGAAATCAACCGGTACATTTCCTCCAGTATTTCATTATTCTGAATCTGATTGATTTTACCAATGAGTTTTTCCTTTAATTCTTGTGAAGTCATGATCATTTGTTTTTACAAACTTAAGCAATTTATGGATTAATTTATGCAATCTGCTGCGGTTTGGAAACCACAGCACCCGTTACCGCTCTTTAAAATCTACACCGGGTCAGTTGGCTTCCAGCCGACCTTGCATTACCGTTATTAAGGACGATAATGTATTAAATGCAGTAGCATTTTTTCATTGCTTTTTATTTATTCCCTTCTATTCCGCTTCTAATTCTCTTCTAACCATCTTCAGTATTAATACATATCTAATTCGAATCTAATTCATATATAATACGTAAAAATACCTATTATATTCGAATTATATTTGTATTATATTCGAATTAAATTCGAATTATATCTGAAGATGGTTAGAAGGGATATAGAAGATGGACTGAACCAAACCTTAAAGATTAACAGAACAATTGTTGTTTTGAATAGGATGTTTAGAATCCTGATAATTTGTTATTGGTTGAATTTCTGATAAATAGCAGTAAATATTTTATTGAATTTTAAAGTTGTCTTTCTGCTGAAATAAATAATAGTTGTCTGCAAAATAACCTGCAATTGGTTAGAAATAATTGTAAATTTGATCTATGGCAAAGCAACCTCTCTATACAATCGGGCATGGGAACCGGAAGCCGGAAGATTTTCTTCTTCTGCTGAAAAACTTTGGTATCCAGTATCTGATCGATGTGCGTTCCCAGCCGTATTCAAAATTCAACCCGGCATTCAACACCAATGATTTGAAACATTTCCTTGAGCAGAACGGCATCCGTTATGTTTTCATGGGCGACACGATTGGGGGCCGTCCTGCCGACCGTTCGTGCTACGACAAGGAGGGAAAGGTGAATTATGAGGAGGTAAAAACAAGAGATTTTTTCAGGGAGGGCATCGAACGACTCAAGACAGCTTATGAGAAGGATATGAACCTGGTGATCATGTGCAGCGAGAGTAAACCTGGAGAATGTCACCGCACCAAACTTATCGGACGGGTGCTTGGTTCCGAGAATATTGTGCTCCAACATATCGATGAGCACGGAAAACTTAAGGATCAGGCTACCGTCATCAACGAACTCAACAAAGGGTTGCCGGATATTGATTTGTTTGGAAACCCCATCAATGTCACCTCCCGAAAACCTTACCTGTGACCCCCCAATTCTACACCATAGGAGTTTTCAATTCAACAGAAAAAGAATTCTTTGAAAAGCTGATTGCCAATGGTATTGACACCTTTTGTGACATCAGGCAACGAAGAGGGGTGAGGGGGGCGAAATATGTATTTGTCAACAGTAAAAGGCTTCAGCTAAAACTGAAAGAGTTAAATATCTTCTATGAATATTTGCCCGAACTGGCTCCTCCGCCGGAGATACGTGAGCTGCAGAAAGAGAAGGACCTGGCAGATAAAATTACCAATAAGCAAAGACAAAAATTAGCGAAAGCTTTTGTCAATGAATACAAAAGCCGAATACTTAAACCATTCAACTTTGAAGGGCTCCTTGCGCATTTTGAAAAGAATAACAGCACCAGGGTAGTCTTTTTTTGTGTTGAAGAGCATCACGAGGCCTGTCACAGGTCATTGGTTACTCAGTTTTTAAACGAACACTTCAATTGCCCGATCACTCATTTATAAAATGGAAGTCCTCATCTTATCCAAGACGCGCTTTCAATTGGATAGTGTTTGCGTTGGAGGGATGGTTTTATCTGATTGCAGGTTTGTAAGGTTATTAAATCAAGGCAGAACGTATCAGCCCATCGATACGAAGTTAAACATCGGCGATGTATGGGATATCAGTTTTTACCCGGCCATGCTTTGTCGCCCGCCACATACGGAAGATGTGATTGTTCAATCCAGGAAATTCATCAGGCATGTTGATCGTATTACCCCGATCATCGAGCAAAGTCATGTCCCCATTTGGGAAGGAGCTCCCTACCATATTTTTGATACCAAATTGCTGTGGGCCAATACAGGCGTAGGTTACCTGTCGGTTGACTATCCAAATCTCCCGTCGCACAGTGTGGGTTTCTGGATCAGCAACAAGCCGCTAACCTTTGAAGAAAGCTATTATTGCTACCCGGGCAAATACATGTGCCCAAGGCGAAAGTTTAAGTACAAGGGATTGGTAAAGCCAGTTCAGGAAATACCGGCCGGTACGATGATCCGTGTTAGCCTGGCCAGATGGTGGAAACCTGTGGATTCAGATTTGGAGGAAAGGTGCTATACGCAGCTTTCAGGGTGGTACGATTATGAGGAAGTTTAACTGAACGGGTGACTATTTTTAATAAGAGTTGGAAAGTTATTGATATTTAATATGCTTGAAATTGTAGTCACCTCTTGAGTAACTAAAAAATAAGAAATATCGAATAAGGAATAAGAAATGAGAAAGTAAAAAAAGAGGTACATTGAGCAGTTGACTGTCTTTTTAGTTGCCAGCTTTGTAAGGTGTATTAAGATTGGCAACATGAGAAATAGTTGCATACATTCTATTTTTATGTAAGTTTGGTGCCCAAAAAAAGAACTTAATTTGTCGTACCGAACCTGCTATGCTTTTTAACTCATTAATATTTGTTGCTTTTGCCATTGTATACTTTCTGGTACAAAAAATGATCGGCAAGCATATCAGGTTAAGGCTGGCGTGGCTTACCGTGATGTCGTTCTTTTTCTACGGCTGGTGGGACTGGCGCTTTTTATTCCTGATCATCTTTAGCGGGCTTGTTGACTATTTCTCAGCCCTGGCAATGGAAAAATGGGAGAAACACCGTAAGACCCTGCTTATCCTATCAATCGTTGGAAACCTTGGATCCCTTTGCATTTTTAAGTACTCAGGTTTCATCGCCCATAATATTGATGCGTTGTTGGGCTTGAGCGGGCCGTTTTCTTTGTATAACCATATTCCTGAATTTTTTCTTGTAACACCCATTGGCATTAGCTTTTATACTTTCCACAGTATGAACTACACCATCGATGTGTACCACCGTAAATTCAAACCTACCAAAGATATCTTTCATTTTTTTGCCTTTATATCCATGTTCCCGCAACTTGTGGCAGGTCCGATATTAAGGGCCAAGGAGATATTGCCCCAGTTGCTGGTCGTCAAAAAAATAACGAATGAGGAAAAATGGGAAGGGTTTTCCTTTGTGGTCAAGGGCTATTTCAAAAAGATGGTCATTGCCGATAACCTGGCCCCGATTGTAGTTTCAGCATTTGGAGCACCGGAATTAAATCATTCATCCATGTATTGGTGGGGGATTTCAATTGCCTTTGCGCTTCAGATTTATTGTGATTTTGCAGGCTACACTGACATTGCCCGAGGATTGGCTAAATGGATGGGATATGATTTTCCAAAGAATTTTGACCATCCGTATATTTCCACTTCCATGCGTGAATTCTGGACCCGCTGGCACATCTCACTCTCTTCATGGTTCCGGGATTACCTGTACATCCCGCTGGGGGGAAACCGAAAAGGTAAAGTGATGCACCATGTTAACATGTGGATTACCATGCTGATTTCAGGACTATGGCACGGGGCCATGTGGACCTTTATCACCTGGGGCGGGATACATGCCCTGTTTTTATCCCTTGAAAGAATTCTGGGATTGGATAAACTGTTCGATAAAAACAGATTACTGAAAATAATAGGATGGTTGTTGGTTTCGATGCAGGTGCTTATTGCCTGGGTATTTTTCAGGGCGGTAAGTATTGAGCAGGCTTGGCAAATTGTTACAACCATGTTTTCGTTTAAGGGTGATTTCAGTTTAGGCTGGGGCCTGAACGGTACCATGATTATTTGCATGGTTTTTATTCATGAACTCATAATAGCTGCCAGGATAAAAGAAAAGATCGATTGGAGCCAGAAACAATGGGCCTATTCAGAAATGATGGCCTATGCGGCTATTATAGCGGCCATCATTTATTTCAGGGGCAATGGCAGTGAATTTATCTATTTCCAGTTTTAAGATGAAACAGTATCAAAATATAACCGTTACGCTTTTAATGGCGGCTGCCCTGATTATTGTTTTAAGTTTTTTCATTCCCAAAAACAAGGAGAAATATCTGCGTGACATGTTCTGGACCCAAAAGACGTTTGCTCCCAATCAATATGATGTGGTATTAATGGGCGATTCACGCACCTACAGGGGACTTTCACCATCGGTCATGGAGAAAGCCTTACCGGGCCTGAAGGTGCTTAATTTTGGATATTCAAATGGTGGACTGAATAAGGTAATGTTTGAAGCTGCTCAAAAAAAACTGAGCCCCAATAATGCAAATAAGGTAATTGTAATAGGAGTTTCGCCTAATTGCATCACAGGATATTCCCAGAAGAATGAGCAGTATTTACAGGAAAAAAGACGGCCAAAGGAAGATATCTTTGAACGGTTGTATCTGAACAAGGCATTGTATTACTTTTCGCCTGTTAGCCCGGAAGCATTAAAAGAAATGCTGACCCAACAGCCTTCTGCCACTTATTACAACAATGAGTATTTTTCAAATGGATATGTTCTTTCTGAGAAGTTCCCTGCGGACACCACGGAGGCCATTCCATCTTATATAAGTGACTATACCAATTTTAAAGTTGAAGAACAATTTATTGATGTACTCACGGCACAAGTAGAAGAATGGAACAGCAAGGGAATAAAAGTAATCGGCTTCAGGCCACCCACCACTTTTGCCATGCGGGCAGTGGAAGACACGCTGGGGCATTACAATGAACCGATGATCAAAGAAAAGTTTTGCAAAGCAGGTGGGCATTGGGTAGATCTTTACCCGGGAGATTTTAAAACCTATGATGGGAGTCACCTGGAGAAAAATTCCGCGGTACTGTTATCAGAGATAGTATCAAAAGAAATTGCTAAAGTGCTTGGGAATGAGATTTCAACCAAGGCAAAAGATTTAGGTTTAAAATCAGAAAGTGCTACTGTCTTTAATTAAAGCAAAGAAACACCAAAAGTAAATTAATAATCTCTGGGATCTTTTGTAATTACTTGGTGTTCTTTGTGTTTAAACATGTTTTACCACAAAGAACACCAAGTAATTACACAAAGAACACTAAGAAATAGCGGATTGGGAACTGAGGAATGTTCAGAAGCTTGTTTCTGGCAGCAAATCGTAAATTGTAAATCATCTAATCGTAAATAGCATCACTCTCTAATGTCCATCCTGGCAAAAGGCACCGCATCCATGCCAATAAATTCCCCTTTTTGGTATTTGAAATAACCAGTCATGGCAATCATGGCGGCATTGTCGGTGGTAAATGCAAACTTGGGAATGTGCATCTTCCAGCGGTATTTGGCAGCAGTTTCCACAAGGGCATTTCTCAGACCTGAATTGGCAGAAACACCTCCTGCCACGGTAATATCCTTGATGCCTGTTTCTTTGGCTGCCTTGATCAGCTTGTCCAGCAGGATATCGATGATGGTCTTTTGAAGGGAAGCGCACAAGTCTGCTTTGCGTTCTTCAATAAAGTTAGGGTTTTCCTTAAGGCGGTCTCTCAGGAAATAGAGAAAGCTGGTTTTCAATCCGCTGAAGCTGTAGTCGAAATTAGCGATACGGGGTTTGGCAAACTTAAAAGCATTGGGATCACCTTCTTTAGCTAGCTTATCGACAAAAGGTCCGCCTGGGTAGGGCAATCCCATCACCTTGGCACACTTGTCAAAAGCTTCACCGGCAGCATCATCAATGGTCTGGCCAATCACTTCCATGTCAAGAGTTTCATTGACACGGATGATCTGTGAATTGCCCCCCGATACCAGCAGGCACAAAAAAGGAAAACGGGGAGGATCGTAGGGCTGATCCTGTTCCTTAATAAAATGAGCCAGCACATGGGCCTGCAGATGATTGACCTCTATCATGGGTGCCCCCGTTGCCAATGAAAAGCCTTTTGCAAAAGAAGTGCCCACCAGCAGGGATCCTAACAGACCCGGTCCGCGTGTAAAAGCAATGGCAGTGATGTCCTCATTTTTCACCCCTGCCTGTTTGATGGCCTGGTCGACTACAGGGATGATATTTTGCTGGTGCGCACGGCTAGCCAGCTCAGGTACTACCCCTCCGTAAGACTCATGTACTTTTTGTCCGGCAATGATATTGGAGAGCAGGTAGCCGTTTTTTATCACCGCGGCAGAGGTGTCATCACAAGAAGACTCGATTCCCAATATGATTAAATCTTTTTCTTTATCCATCGAATTCAATAAATTGTCTGTTTTCCCGTTCTTAAAATAGGAACGCGGATTAAGCGGATTGAGCTGATTTAAGCGGATTTTTAATAAATTCCAAGATCATCTCTTTTTAAATAGAACGAACGTTTTTTTAATCCGTTCTATCCGCTAAATCTGCTAAATCCGCGTTCCTATTTTTTAAATCTTATTATTATTTTAATCCGTGTTTTTTATATTATTTCGCTAAATATTTTGAACGGCAAAATTATCAAAAAATCACTCAATATAGGGTTATCGGTTTTGGGCGCGGTATTAATACTGCTCACGGCCTCTTATTTTGTGCTGCAGAGTCCTGCTGTTCAGACTTATCTTGTGGGTAAACTGACCGAACAGTTGTCGCGTAAGTATCATACATCCATCACAATAAAAGGAGTATCCGTATCTTTCTTCAACAAGGTAGTACTGGAGGATGTGCTTGTCAAAGATCAGCAAAATGATTCATTGCTGTTTGTCCATGAGCTTGAGGTCAGCATTCACAGTTTTAGCATTAAAAAAAACACTGCCGGTATTAACAAGCTGGAGCTGGATCGTCCGATTATCAAGATGAAAGCCGATTCTACGGGGAATACCAATTACCAGTTCCTGATCGATCTTTTTTCTTCAAAAGATACACTGTCGCCGGATGTGAACTACAAATTTGACCTGAAGCAATTGGAATTAGCAAATGCCTCCGTGGGATATGCCTATGTGGATACGGCAGGTAATCATCTGATTGATTTGAGGAATATTAGCCTGGGCATATCAGACATGGACCTTCAAAATAATAACATTGCCTTTTTGATTAATAACCTTCAGCTGGATGACCATAAGGATTTCAGGCTGGAAGAGTTCTCCGCTCATTTTTTGGCCAATGGCGATTCCATTAGCCTGTTGAAGATGCATGCCCGTACCTCCAATTCGGAGATCACCGATTTGAATTTTACCATGCACCGCAAGCCAGGGAAAATGAATTTTTCGAAAATGAAGGTAAGCCTTGATTTAAAGAAATCGAGCATTAGCCTTAAGGATGTGGGTATCATAGCACCCGTGCTCAGGGGCATGAATGAAAATATTGATGTATCAGGGCAGGTCTCGGGTACCCTGGCCGATTTAAAGGGAAAGGATATCACGCTGAGCCTTGGGGATCATACCCAGCTGGCTTTTGACTTTTACCTGAACGGCCTCCCCCATATTGAGGAGACTTACATGCATGTTGATTTGAAGCAATCGTTTGCCGATTTTAATGAACTGGGTAAAGTAAAACTTCCCGAATCATTTCCCCTGGAACAGCTAAAGCTTCCCTCCCAGTTGCTGGATGCCGGTATTATTGAATATGAAGGTAATTTTACAGGCTTTTTGAGCGATTTTGTAGCCTATGGTACCTTTAAATCAAAGTGGGGGGTAGTTACCACCGACTTGTCGTTTGTGCCCTCTGAGGGTGAAAAACTAAAGGTTAACGGGAAGGTGCAGACCATTAACTTTCAGATGGGACAATTGTTCAAGACCGATTTGCTGAACGATATCACCTTCAAGGGAAATATACAGGGTATTTTGAATCAGTACACCAGTAATTTTTCAGCAAAGGTACAGGGGAAGATTGACAGCGTTTGGGTCAATGCCTATGAATATAAAAATATTCAACTGAACGGGGATATCTACAATAAGAAGTTTGATGGTAACGTGTCGGTCAATGATCCCAACCTTAAGTTGAATTTTGATGGTCAGTTTGATTTGAATGTCCCGGTTCCGGTATTTAATTTTGAGATGCAGATGGACAAGGCAGACCTGCGGGCGCTGAATCTTGATCATACTTACAAACAATCGCAGATATCATTTGCCCTGAATGCCAATTTTACCGGTAACAGCATCGATAACCTGGACGGGTCGCTGCAGTTTACCCGCGGAAGCTATAAAAATGAAAACGATTCCGTTGCTTTCAACAATATCAATATCAAGACTTTCTATGATGATGAACCCGTATTACTGGTTCGCTCAGACTTTTTGGATGCCAACATTGAAGGCCAGTACCAGTTGCATAATCTTCACAATTCACTGAAACAGATCATCAGTAAATATCTTCCTGCATCGGGGTTTAAGTCCCCTGACCAGAAGACAAGGAATATTTTCGATTTTAAGTTTGATCTGAAAGATGTTAACCGCTTTACCAAGGTGTTCTTCCCGGAACTTAAAATTGATCCTGCAGTGATTGAAGGACGCATTAATTCAGTAAAGGGGTTGCTGACGGTCAATGCTACCTTCCCAGACATACAATATAAGTCGGTAAATCTGCAAAGCCTTACGATCAATGTGGATGGCAATACCAAACTGAACCTTCGCAATAAGGTGGAGAATGTAGTTATTGGTGAAAACTTTAAGGTGTATAACCTTTCCATGATCGCCGAGGCTGATAAAGATGTGCTTGATTCAAAGGTGGCATGGAATAACTTTGGTTCTATATCTTACAGCGGCTCCATCAATACTTCCACAAGGTTCTTCAAGCAAAAGGATGCCACTCACACGGAGATTTCCGTTAAGCCTACCAAGATCTTTATTGCCGACAGTCTGTGGCAGATTAATCCGGCCCTGGTTACCATCGATTCTACCCAGATAAGGGTGGATAAGCTTAAGTTTTCAAATAATGGACAGTCCATTACGGTAGATGGCTCCATCAACAAAAACCAGGATGAGAAAATCAATGTTAATTTCAATGAAATAGATATTAGCTGGCTAAATAACTTTATTGATAATGTAAATCTGCATGGAAAGCTGGATGGCAGTTTGTCAGTATTTGACATCTATCATAAATCACTTTTTCTTTCCAATCTGCAGGTAAATGGGTTAAGTCTGTTGGGTCAGCCCATTGGGGACGCATTGGTTCAAAGCTATTGGGATCCAGCTTCCAAAGAGATCAATGCAGAGCTTAGCATAGAATCTGACAAAAGGAAAACACTTGTTGCCAGTGGAATTTACGTTCCAGAGAAAGACAGTTTGTCGGTAAATACCAACTTTGATCATTTTTCTATTCTTATCCTACAGCCCTTGCTGGGTAGCAGTTTTGCCAATGTTCATGGCGATGCTACAGGAAAAGTGCATGTTTACGGGCCTCTGAATCATATCATGCACGATGGAGCCCTGTTTGCTTCTAAGGCAGGCTTGATGTTGTCGGAACTGCAGGTAAACTATCATTTGAATGACTCGGTCAGATTTGTAAAGGATAAGATTGTCTTTCCACAGATGCAGGTTTACGATGATTTTGGCAACACCGGAGTCTTTAACGGATCTATTCAGCACCGCAGCTTTTCAAAGATGATCTATGACCTATCGGTTAGAAGTAATCGGTTGATGGCCTTTAATACCACTCCCACCATTAACGGGCAGTTTTATGGAAAACTGTATGGCAGCGGCATTGTCCGTATTACCGGTAAGGGAGCCAATGTATATATCGACGGCAATGCGCGTACCGAGAAGGGTACGGACATGAATATCTATCTTGAATACACGGGTGAGGCACAGGAATATGATTTTCTGACCTTCGTAAAACATGGATATCAATCTTTCAACCAAACAAAGATAATACCCCGTACAGGAACTAACCTGCAGATGAAATTCGATGTTGAGGTAACCCCTGATGCCAAGGCTCAGTTAATTTATAATTCAAAGATTGGGGATGTCATCCGGGGACAGGGATCAGGAAATTTACAGCTAAGCATTGATAATAATAACGACCTGACCATGTATGGCGAGTATACCGTTGATCAGGGCGACTATCTGTTTACCCTGCAAAATGTGATCAACAAGAAATTCGAGATTCAACAGGGGGGAACCATACAGTGGAATGGCGACCCTTATAACGCTGTAATAGATCTGAATGCCATTTATCGCCTGAAAGCCTCTTTAAATGAACTCTTTGTAAGCTCCCTGGATGAGAAGGTTGATATGACCCAAAGAGTACCGGTACTTTGTAAAATTGCCCTGTCAAGGAACCTTCTGAATCCGGACATCAAGTTTGATATTGAATTGCCTTCTACAGAAGACAGAACCAAGGATGTGCTAAGCCAGTTTATCAATTCAGAGGAAGACATGAATAAACAGATGTTGTCGCTGCTGGTCCTTGGAAAATTTTACACCTCAGGAGCCAGCAATAACCTGGCAGGCTCAACTGCTACCACAGCCAGTGAATTGCTGTCCAACCAGTTCAGTAACTGGTTGTCCCAGATAAGCAAGGATTTTGATGTGGGGGTCAATTACCGCCCAGGCGATCAGATTACCAATGATGAAGTGGAACTGGCGTTAAGTACCCAGATGTTTAACAACCGGGTTACTATCAACGGAAATATTGCCAATAATGGTTCTCAGAAGATGAATACAAACAACAATAACGGGTTGGTGGGCGATGCCGATATCAATGTCAAACTGACAAGAAACGGGAAACTTCAGTTGAAGGCGTATAACCATGCCAACAATAATATCATTTACGAAACCTCTCCCTATAAGCAAGGGGTAGGATTGTCGTACCGCGAAGACTTCAACGACTTCAAGGAGTTTTGGCAAAAGGTGAAAAATATCTTCAGGCAAAAAAACAATAAGTCTAAACCTAATAAATAAGTTGCCAGTTATATTATACAGGCAATATGCTCAGATAGGGTGAATAGCAAAAAAGGACTGCTGATGGCTGGCAGGAATGCGTTTACAAGAGGCTTTGTTAGTCGATGGCAATATGATTTTGTCAAAAGCCAGAGGCTAAAAGCACGCATCTGGTGCTAATCGTTAGCTTGTTTTTCGTGTTAAAAATTAATTTAAATTAAATTGTATTTTTGTAAGGCATACTATTTGTAGGGTATGCAACGTTTTTAGAATATAGACTTAAACGAATGAATATGTTGAATTTTATTATTTTACAGGCTAGTCAGAACTTAGCCGAAGGTGCAAAAGCAATAGGGCAGGCCGCTCAGCCAAGCAAAGTGGAAACGGGATTAATAGACATGGCAATAAAAGGAGGACCTATAATGATCCCCATTGTATTACTGTCTTTTGTTGCTGTCTTTATTTTTATCGACCGTTATATTGCCATTCGCAAAGCCGGTAAAGTAGATTCAAGGATGATGGACCGGGTAAAGGAATACATTCTTGAAGGTAAGGTAGAATCGGCTCACACTGTTTGCCGTACAGAGAACACACCTACTTCCCGTATGATTGAAAAGGGAATTTCGCGTATTGGCCGTCCGATGGCTGATGTGACCACTGCTATTGAAAATGTGGGCAACCTTGAAGTCTCCAAGCTGGAGAAAGGTTTGCCTGTACTGGCAAGCGTGGCAGGGGGTGCACCTATGTTAGGTTTTCTGGGTACTGTAACTGGTATGATTGAAGCTTTTTATGATATGGCCAATGCCGGAAACAATATCAATATTACCTTGTTGTCTTCAGGTATCTATCAGGCCATGGTAACCACGGTAGCTGGTCTTATCGTTGGTATTACAGCTTATT
>DATGYU010000119.1:0-7012 GCA_035297625.1 Prolixibacteraceae bacterium | reverse complement strand
TCCTGATCGCCAAAAATACAGGTGGTTTTAAACTGGCGCATTTTGTTAATCTGGCTGGGTACATTGTAACTTTCCCTTTTAGCCCCGAAACCCAGCATGTCCATGATGTGAATTTCAAAATCAGCCTTTTCATTGGGCGACAGGCAATAAAGACCCGTGAGCATTTCTTTTAGTTCAGGGGTCATTTTATCGGCCACAAAGGGGATAATATTGGCCCCGAAGGAATAACCTGCCAGAATGAAGTTTTTCTTATCCCACTGCTGCAAGTAATGCTCAACCGCCTGGCCTATTTGCTGGGCGCACTTTTCCGGAGTTTTAAGGTTCCAGAAGTAATTCTGAGCGTCAAGTCCTACCACGGGCATTCCTTTTTCGGCCAGTGATTCGGCCAGTGAATGGTCAAAACTGGTCCATCCGCCATCACCCGAGATGAGAAAGACAAGTGGTTTGGAATCATCCGTCTGGGCGGTAGGTACCAGAACCACGGGAAGGTCCACAGGAAGGGGCATCAGTTTTTGTGACTGCAGCAGGGCATTTTGCGCGGTCTTTTGTTCCGAAAAAGAAGGGGCGCTCAATACCCTTTGATAGGCTAATTTGAATTGGGGGATCCAGTTGGAAAGAACAGAAAAGCCATGCCCCACTTTGGGAAGTTCAATCAATTGGCCGGTGTTTACCTGTTTGATAAACTGGCTGGTGGCTTCAAAATTACAGATCTGATCCTGTGTTCCGTTCAGCGCGATAAATGGGGCGGTCAGCTTATCGGAAGGTTCCAGGAAAAACGATTTGCCAGCTTTTAAAACATGTTGTTTAAGCCCTGAACCGGCGCACAGGGGTTTGTTGATTTCAATATCGGGACAAAAGCCCAGTGAGATAGCTCCCTTAAAGGTGGCGGCGGGTGCTTGTGCCAGGATGCCGTATACCAGGGTTGCCCCGGAGGAATATCCCACCAGGATAGGCTTATGGTATACAGGGAACTTGTATTTTTTTTGAATCATCAGGCTCACCTCTTCAAAATCGGCCGCCGGGTAATAACAGGGGGAAGAGAGTGAATTCAAGGCCTTAAAATAGGTTTTGATATTAATGCCTGCGACCATGGCGCCCTGTACTACCAGGTTCCCGGCCATTTGCACTACTCCTGAATTCCATCCACCATCGCCGGATACAAAGAGCACCAATGCGCCGGGCGTTGCTGCCGGTTGATAGATGACAATTTTTCCAAACAGCCCGTAGCGCAAGGTATCCACCGAAGAGGAGCAAGCAGCATGGCTGAAAATGGTTAAAACCACAAGTGATAAACCTACCCCTTTTATCCATTGATACTTGTTCATATTGAGTGTGTTTTAAATGGAACTTGTTGCTTTTTTATCATTATCACGGCGATAACAATCAGATAGATATAGTAGTCCAATACAAACAACCGCTGCCACAGACCTTTGTAAATTAAAAGACCCTCCAGATGAAAGGAGCTAAATCGAAACAGGAACATTAACAACATGGAAAATCCGGTAATAAATACGATCCATGATAGGGTGTGAAAGCCGGGGTTAGACGATCGGGGAATAATTCTTATCATCAATAAGGGCAATGTCAATAGGGCTATGGTTCCGACAGCGCCCATCACTTCATGGATGTTGCCTGCCAGGGTCAGAGAATTGTTCACCCGATCTGCCTTGAAAAGCCCTGAGCCAAGTCCTTCACCCAGCCCATAGAGAATAATCAGCCAGGTTGAGATTTTAACTTCCCATTGGCGGTATACAAACGCCTGGGCAAAGCCTATGGCAAAGAAGATCATCAGAAGGCCCAGCAGAATCCACCAGGCCGAGATGATGGCAGATACCGGGCTGCTGGAAACTCCCAGCATGCTCATGGTATGGAGTAAGTGGCTGTAACCGGGTTTATATTCCCCCAAAGTGAAGGTTACCCAGAAATCGCCGATGCAGGCGATAAAACAGGCAATGGAGCCAGCCATTATTATAAATCTTTTGTTAATCATCGTCGGGTTTTATCACCTTGTTTAAAATGGCCGGCACCTGTAACAAATCGTAATCATTGGTGTAGATCAGGTATTTGTTATGCCATTCAGGGAAGAACTTTTCCTTGAAATTCCGTAACCCCTTATAGGGGGAAAAGGAGCGGATTTTCTCATAGGCAAATTTCATGGACTTTTCAGGAAAAGTATGCGGATCGTTTAATCCGCTCATGGGAGCAAAGCCTAAATTCACGGAAGAGTAGCCCTTGGATTTTAAGTATTTGAACAGTTCCACCAACAGATAATCCATTACCCCGTTGGAGGCATCTTTTACCTTTCGTACCAGGTCGTAAGTGCCTTCCCCGGGAGCATAATCAGGAATAATATTTAGAAAGGCAATCACCTTTTCTTCCTGGTTTTCCAGGGTAATCACCGTTTGTTGCTTTACTTCTTCCCAGACGAACATTCCCTGAGAAAATACTATTTCACTGCGTTCGGTAAAGGAGAGCCATTCATCGGATACTGCCTTTAGTTTTTGCATCAGTCCGTCTTTTAACGGAGGCTCATGAATAGCACACTTATAGCCATGTTCCTTTACCTTGTTTAAGCCGTTGCGTAAAGTCTTGTTTTTACCTCCTTCCAGGGTAAAGGTATCCAGGTTGACAATGCCTTCCTGACCTACAAAAAGGCTCTTTTTGGAAAGTGACTTATAAATGGGAAGGCTTTCTTCAGGAACACGGTAATAGATATTCTTAAGCCCGTTATCCAGGCAAAATCTTTCAAACAGGACTATACACTGTCTCATTTTTTCAGGAGTTTCAGCAACGGGGTCTTCCAGCACCACGGCATAATTTCCCGCGATGCGGTAGCTGATAAAACTATCCTGATCTTCGGTAATGAAGACCATTTTATCGCTGTAGGTTTTAAAATAATCCATGCCCGATTTGCCATACTTGTCAATCAGTGCTTTGGCTTTTATTAATTCCTCAGGATCAGCATTTCCTTTGATAATGAAAGGTCTGATGATGGTGTAAAACAAAAAAGACATGGAAATGACCCCAAAGGTGTTGATGGAAAAAAGAAAATTCCTTGCAAAATGGCTGGCTGGAGCCAGATCAGCACTTCGGATAAGGAAATAATTCTCAAAGGTGTATTGAATGCTTTGCCATAGGTTAAAATCGATGTTGAAATGTTTTTTATCCAGGAAGTAAAAGCCAATCGTTCCATAAATCAATACTGCGGCAATGCTGATCAGGGCCGTCATGATGCCGATGGTGTTCAGCCGTGGGTTTCCCTTGACCGGATATTCTTTTTTGGAAAAGAGCAGCATCAAAATCACCATAAAGGCTACGATGGCTTCTTCAAAGTCGATGGCTTTGGTTAAATGGCCGACACAGGAAATGAGGCTAAGAAAAAGGGCAATCCACCAGGCGTTTTTTAATCCTTTGAGCATAAATACGGCCGTGAGCAATAAAAAGGCTCCGGCAAGCAATACAAAGAAATTGGAAGCGGTGATGGCCTCGATAGGGATGAAATCTTTTAGCCGCTGCACCCTTTCTTCGATGGCAGGGGTGATGACCGAGATAATATTGATGATGCCAAGCATGAAAATCAGCAGGGCAGGAAGCACTCTCATTAATAACTTGTTGATTTTTAACAGGAAGCTGAACGCCCCGGCCAGCAAAGGAAGCCAGAATTCAAAAAAGCGGTATAGAAAGGTGATGGCAATAGCTTCCACCCCGGTATAGCCCATACGGGTCAGGACAAAAGTCATGGATACTTCCACTGCCCCCAGCCCGCGCATGAAAGGGGAAACAAACAGGGAAACCACCGCCATGAAATAGCCCATCATGGCATACAGTAGGGAAGGCTGAAATTCCAGAGCCAGCATGGCGATGTACAGGTGAAGAATGCCCATCAGATCAATCAAAACAGAAACCAGGAGGGTCAATAAAAGGCTTGTTTTGTCGATGGTATGGGATATCAGATCTTCCATCAATACTTCCAGTGAAGGGAAATAACGCAGCAAGATGCGGTAAAGTTTGCCCCGTCCAATGATGGAACGGTAGGAAAGGGCAAGGGCGGTAATCACAATGATCATGGCGCCAATGCCAAAAAGTTCTCCTTTGCCCGACAAGCCCTCAATCAGTGCATAGATTAAAATGGGAATTGCCACTAAAACCACCGATACGATGCCAACAAATGCATAAATGGAAGAGGCAAAGACAATTTTTGTTTTTGAAATGCCTCTTTTTTCAATCTCCCCGGTAAAAAAGGCCAGGGAGGTAACCCCTCCGGCAGGAATGAATATGCTGATAAAGTTACGCTTCAAAAAAAGTATAATGGTAACAGACAAGGGGACTTTCTTTCTCAGAGAAGAAAAGGCCATTTGGTACATCAGCCCTTGTAATGAAATGTACAAACCGGTCACCAGTATTCCTAATGCAACATAAACGGCCCGGGAAGAGAAAAGCACCTTTTGTACCTGGCCAAATTCTGTCTGTTCATGTTTGATTCCCCAGGTGGCAATGGCAATAAATAAAACAGTGAATATGAACTGAGTAATTAACTTGCGATTTTCGCGGATAAGGGTAAACTTTCCTGTAGTAAGAGCTAATGTTTTCAATGGGTGGAGGTTATTTGTTTTCATAATGGTCAACTAGTATCAAATTTATGGATACTTTGAACAACCTCAAAATGGTTTAAGATTTTTTAATGTAAATAGGCCCATTATTGAAAATGATTAGTTTCTTTGTAGGAAAGTGGCGTTGGCAGGAATAGGTGGTGATAAATAATTCCTTTTTTATATTAATCATTAAGTAGAAAGATCTTGTATAAGACTTCTCTCTAAATTAACCTGTTGGAAGAGAATGTATCTGTAATTATCGATGCCAAACAAAGTAAAAAGATGAGTTGTTACCAATGATAGAGTTAAGGATTAATGAGTATTAATTTTAAACATTTATAGTTATGAGAGGTGTAAAATTTACTTTTAAGATAATAGCCCTGTTTGTAGTATTATGCATGGCTGGCTTAGGTTCTTCCAAGGCGGATACCATTACCATTAACAACCTGGGGCACAGTTCTATCTACTTCAAATACCATGATCTTGTCATTTATGTTGACCCTTATTCTGCAATTGCAGATTTTGACACTTTGCCTGATGCCGATTTTATCTTCATCACCCATGAGCATCCGGACCATTATGATCTGTCGGCCCTGAGTAAAATTCAAAAATCATCTACTGTTCTGATCACTACCCAGACCGTTAAGAACCTGGGAACGTATCCCGGTACCATTTATGTATTGGCCAATGGCGAAAGCCTTCTGTTTAATGGTATTTGGGTAAAGGCAGTTCCTGCCTACAATATTATTAATACAATGTATCATCCCAAAGGGGCAGGAAACGGATATGTATTCACCTTTGGCGAGAAAAAAATATATGTGGCAGGCGATACCGAGAACATTCCCGAGATGAGAGTGATGGGGCCCATCGACATTGCTTTTCTTCCTATGAATATGCCCTACACGATGACTCCTGTGGAAGCTTTCAACGCGTCATTGAATATTAATCCGCACATCCAGTACATCTATCATTACGAAAATTCAGATACCGCTAAGGTGCGTAAACTGTTGCGCGATTATATTGATATTGTCAGAATCGGGAAGTCGGTTTATACAGAAAGCGATCAACAGGACAAAACGCCCAATGAAAATGTCTTTGGCAAGGAAGCCGAAGTTGTCTTTTATCCAAATCCTGTAAAGAATTTTCTGACCATCAATCATATGAAATCCGGTTCAGAAATTACTTTGTATGATCTGGCAGGTAAACAGGTATTCAAACAGCTAACGTCGGGGCAGGGTGAACAGCGCGTAAATTTAAGCGCCTTAAAAAAAGGTGCCTATTTAATGAAATATAAGGAAGGAGATGTCCTTAAAACCATTTCAATATTAAAAGAGTAAAAAGACGTAAAATACAACGGCAAATTGATTGTCCGATGATAGCTGCAACAATTATTCCTTAAAAAAGAAGATTGTTGCAGCTATTAATCCTGCACTAACTACTATCCAGCGCAGCATCTCAGGTTTTATCCTTCCGGCCAGCTTTCCCCCGATCCATCCTCCCAGGATAGATCCAAAGATCATCACAAAAGCGATCCACCAGTCTACCTTTCCCGAAAAGGCGAAATAGATTGCCGCCGCCATGTTAATCACAAAGCCAAGGGCCTGTTTTAAAAAGTTGAGCCGGGTGAGCGAATCATCGATTACCATTCCCAAGACAGCCATTAGGATTACCCCCAGTCCGGCTCCGAAATAACCCCCGTAAATGGCTGCCAAAAGCACCATGCCTAGCATGATCATCGGGTTATGTGTTTCCGTATGGGCATGGCCAATACGGGCCACGACCCAGTTCTTTATACGCACCTGTGCGGCCAATAGCAATGTGGCTAATAGTATAAGATAAGGGACGATACTGCGGAAAGCATTTTCACTGGTATTTAAAATTAAAAGTCCCCCACCAATACCCCCGATGATGGCAACAGGCAAGAGTTTCATCAAACGATTATACTGGGACTTAAAATCTCCACGCTGGGCCCACATCCCCCCGATGGTTCCTGGGACCAGGGCCACGGTATTGGTCACATTGGCCACTACCGGGGAAATACCTATTGCCAAAAGCACCGGAAAGGTCACAAGGGTTCCCCCGCCTGCCATGGCATTGATAAAACCGGCCAGGATGGCTGCCAAAAAGATCAGCACTTCATTGAAAAGCGACATTACAATTGAATTTTAATAAGCTGCAAAGATGAAGAAAGCAGGGCAGACCAACAAATATGCATAATGATCCGCTAAAGGCAAGAGACAAACAATGCATTGATTATATTTGTAGGAATAACCATTCATTCTTTACTTTCCTGTCCGAACTATTAACGATTTTCAGCTGGGGAAATGTAAAGAAAGTAAGTAAATGAATGTACCCAATAGAGGGACTACTAAATTGAACCTATGGAACGAAGAAACTTTCTTACCTTATCGGCTGCCGGG
>DATGYU010000118.1:0-19183 GCA_035297625.1 Prolixibacteraceae bacterium | reverse complement strand
ACAGAAGAAAACCCCGGCCGGGAATTGGATGTGGCTGAAGCATTGGCGGCCGGAGCCCGCACCTTGAAAGGATTCAATGATACATTGGCTACCCAGTCGTTAAGCACGGCGGAAGCGCTTTATGCATCCATCGATGCCGATAAAAATAAACGCATGGCAGGGGCTAAAGTAAAAACTGCCGTTGAACTATTGGTAACTACCGGCAATGCAAAATACAAAGCCGATATTTTGAAATATACCAATGCCGATATGCTGAAAAGAAATGAAATGATCGGCTATCTGGGACGTGTGATCAAGCTGATCAACGATGCCAACCTTACTACCATGACAGTTACTGCTGCCAAGAATTACAAGGCAGAAGTGGACAAGGTGCAGCAGGAAAATCCATTTGGGGTGCCTTACCGCCCGCACATCTGGGGCGACGGATCGACCATCCAGGGATTTGGTGTCAACCAGTATTTCTTGCACAAATCCTTCCCCGACATATACGATTCGACCTATATGCTCAATGCCCTAAACTTTGTGCTGGGTAATCACCCGGGTGAAAATACCTCTTCTTTTGTATCAGGAGTAGGCTCCCGTTCTGTTTTGCAGGCTTATGGTGTAAATCGTGCCGACCGTTCATTTATTCCCGGAGGATCTGTTTCAGGAACAGGTATTATCCGTCCTGACTTTCCCGAACTGAAAGAATGGCCTTATTTCTGGCAACAAACCGAGTATGTACTGGGAGGCGGCTCGACCAATTTCATGTTTTTGGTACTGGCAGCAAAGGATGTGTTGAAATAGATTATAAGTTAAAAGAACTGAATAAGGGGAAATGCGAATATTATCGTGTTTCCCCTTATTTGTTTAGTAATCATGAAAGTGAATCATCTGACGGTTGTACCCGGCAAATACTCCAACCCCGTTTTGAATGTTTGAATAAACCTCAATAACTGAAGCAAAGGGGTTATTTTTATTTTCAACTTGCTTGATGTATGATTTCTGGTACTTGTAGTAATCTTCGCTCATACCTACCACTTCCAGCCAGTATTCTTCTTTATAGTCAGTGCGGTCATTTTTATTCAGCACAGGAATATAAGTGACAAAAAGGTCGGCCTCAGCAGTTCCGCTAGATTCTCCCAAAACATTAAAAACATCTTTGGAAACATTGCTGGACCAGGCATTGTTTGAGAACAATAAACCGGATGAAAAGGCATCATCATAACGGGTTGTTACTTTTATTTCCTTTAATTTTGACGTGATATCCATGCCATTGTATGGGGCGTCATATTTTGCTGCTATTTGACGGATTACCCTCCAGGATTGATCCCCGTTCATGCTTACACCGATCAGTTTTTCCAGTTCGCTTAGATAACCCTGTGGAAAATTCTCTTTACGAAGTTCCGATATGGTTTCTTTAGTGACCATATACCGGGTATATCCCCCTTTGGTATTGAAGGTATACAATCTGAAACGGACAAAGTTGGTCTGAGCATCTCCTGTGATCTTGAAATTTAATGGAAGTACTTGATAATCGCTTAGGTTGGCATTAGAAAAATAGATGGTTTTCTGGGTTGATGGCTCTATTTCAGAAACCACTGGTTTTACCGGAATAGAGCTTTTGGCCGTTATCTCTTTCGTTTTGCCTTCATTAATTACCAGTTGATATTCAATGCCCCTGACCGGCTTTACTTCTGACAGGTAAATTCCCTCTTTACTATAGCTCAGGCGAATAGTGTCCTTGTTTTCCGGAACAATGACAACGCGGGCATCCTCAACAAACGTATCGGAAGAATCCCTAAATGATCTTATGCGTGTCAAAGTCACTTTCCAGGGCTGATCTTCTGAAAACAGACAATTGACAACAATCGTTTGATCCGGTTCTTCATAAGGTAAATCCAGGTCTTTGGTGCATGAATTCAAAATCAGGATCAATAATAGGATAATATAATTTTTCATGGCAGGTTTTAAAAGCTGATTCGGTAACTGATGGATGGAATGATCGGAAACAAAGAAAATTGCTTCAACCCGGTTGATCCATCAGGCTTTGTTTTGACAGTAACAAGGAAAGGGTTTTGCCTGGAATACACATTGTAAACGCTTAATGACAAGGCCCTTTTCTTTCCATAAGCTTCCCATTCTTTGGTAAATCCAATGTCCAGGCGGTGGTAGGCAGGCAGGCGCATACTATTAATCGAAGGATAATACTGGATTCGGGTGCCGTTAATGGGCTTTCCAGTAAAAAAGTCAAATCTCTCCTGGTTCAGGTTGTCAGGAAACCCTGCATAATCAAGTCCTGTATAGGAAGCAGGAGCTCCTGACTGATAGGTCCATGTGGCGGAAGATGACCAGTTATTGCCCAACTGCATGATGACCCCCAGGTCAAGCTTGTGCCGCCTGTCGTATTGATAGGGAAACCAGCGGCCTTTGTTCATCTCTTCAAACTTCCGCTCGTTTCGGGCCAGTGTGTATCCAATCCAGCTTCCCATCCTGGAGGTGTTGTACCTGAGTTCTGTTTCCATGCCCAGTACCCTTCCTTTTCCAGAACTTACTTTTTGTTCCCAGTTCTGATCAATATCCAGTATCCCATCCCCTTCTGTAAAGGAAATAACATGGTTTAACCGCTTGTAATAGGCTTCAACCGAGGCTTTCAGTTGAGGGCTGATCGTTTTTTTTAGACCTGCAGAAACTATCTCTGAGCTTTCAGGCCTGATAATCTTGGTGGATGGAACCCAAATATCGGTGGGTAAACCAACATTTCCGTTGGATAAAAGATGAATACTCTGGGTCATTCCCGCGTAAGAGGCAAGGTAGCTCGTGTTTTCATTTTGCCTGAATGTGAAACTTACGCGAGGTTCTGCTGCAAAATAGGTCTTTTCATTAAGAATAGAATGAAATACATTGCGTAGCCCGGTTGTAATGCTGAATTGCTTGCCGAGATTAAACCTTTTGTCAATATACAACCCGTAATCCAAACCTGAGATTTCATTGCTCGAAAACTGATCTGACTTGTCATTTCTGCCCACTGTCTGTTTTCCTGGCAAGTAGTTGCTGGCCGAAGCAAACACCCCTATATGAAAAGGAAGGTTGGACTTTGAATAAATATCCAGATCTGACTTTAAGCCAATGGTTTGAATCTTGGACTGATATTCTAAAATGAAATGACTGTTTGTTTCCTCATCCCCCCATTTGGTCCAGGTACTTGCATCAAATGAATTGCCGTAATTGAAAAGAGAACCGCTTAATGTGGTATTCAAAAAAAGCCTTGCATTCAATTTGGAGTTCAGTTTTAAGGCAGTCATCACATTTCCCCAATGCAATGCGCCGCCAGTCTCCTGTTTGTCTTCCTTGATTGCTGTTTTTAAATAATCGCTGTAATCAAAAGACAATTTGTCTTTGCCGGAATAAATGCTCCAATAAAGGTGATTGTTGTTATTCAGTTTGAAATTTACTTTCCCGTTAACATCGTAAAATCCATAAGATGGGATGGACTGTTCATCCATATTTCTTTGGGCTGCTTTAGCAACCCCTTTGAAAATAAGATCCAGTAAGGTGCGGCGGACAGAGAAGAAATAGGACGATTCGCCTTTTTTAATGGGCCCCTCTGTAGTAAGCTGGCTGGAAATTAAGCCAAAGTTGATGTTGGTTTCCCTTTTGTTCTTGTTGCCGTCTTTCATGCGCAAATCGATGATCGAGGAGAGCCTTCCGCCAAACCGTGCAGGGAAATCTCCTTTATAGAAGTCGATGCTGTTAATGGCTTCAGGGGTAAAAACAGATACAAAACCAAACAGGTGGGATACGTTGTAGAGAGGCACATCATCCAGCAAAATCAGATTCTGGTCAGGGCTTCCACCTCTTACAAAAATGCCTGCACTGCCTTCTGTTCCTTGCTGAACCCCGGGAAGGATCATCAGGCTTTTCATCACATCCTTTTCACCCATAAGGGAAGGTAGCCTGGCAATGGTCTTTGCAGAAAGTTTTACATGTCCAAGGCTGTTATCCCCTTGTTTATCTGATGAATTTCCTTTAACCACCACTTCGTTTATTTGATTATTGGTTTTTAAAGCAACCGACAGCAAGGTGTCCGAGTTTAGCTGCAAACTTCTTATTTGCGTAAGATAACCTACAAACGAGATCCTGATGGAGACCGGCCCTTTAGGAAGGGTCAAACTGTAAAATCCAAAACGGTTAGTGATCGTTCCCGTACCTGAATGCTGATCGTAAACGGAAGCAGCATATAACCGCTCACCCGTTTGGGTATCGGTAATGTAGCCTGAAATGGTTTGCTTTTGTTGTGCCGTTGCAACAAAATTTAGAGTAGAGAAAACCAGGATTATAATAAAGCGCATCTTATCGTTTTTGCCAGATGGGGTAGGAGAGGTTAAGCTGAAACATTTGATTGCGGTAAAAAGTGCCGCTTTTATATTTTCCGTTTTCTATTTCATAGAGCCCATTCAAGAATCCTACTGCTTTAAATCCGCGGGTATAATTGACCGACCATTTTATCTTATACTTCTGACTACCGAAGCCTGTAGTCCAGTTATATTCGGTTTTTTTATTTCCACTATCAAAATTGGTAAGCCAACTTGCTTCAATGCCACCGCGAATAAATAAATATTTACCGGTCAGTAATTGCAGATGAATGGGCACAACCACATAGTGAAGGTCGTATTTTTTCCATCCTTCAATATTGACTGATTCATAAGAAGAACCATAACTATTTCCATAATCATAACTATTATCTGTTCCAGTATATATTGTATAATGTTGTTGCATTTTTTTATACCGATACCCTAACCCAATGTCAGCAGAAAACCGCCAAAAAATATTTCGTGAAGCATAAATCCCTATACCGGTACCCCAACCATTACGATTTGATTCTGAAAATGGACTGATCGGTCGGGGGGTAAACCATGAGCCTTCGGTGGTAAACCCGAATTCGGTTTTGGGTTGGGAATAGCTAAGGGTTGAAATACAAATCAATGAGATAATAATAACCAATAATTTGTTCATGTTTTTCTTTCTAAAATAGTAGGTCAATAAAGCATTGATCTACTATTGAATTAATTTAATTACCTACTATTATTTAATTCCGTAATTTATCAAAAGGTTACCCTATTTATTAAAATATTTTCTATTGTGCAATCAATATGGATGCATTCTAAATAAGCCCAACTTATATTCAGCAACATTGCCAAAAAAGATTATTTTCCCAATAGCGAAGTTTAAAGGTTTGAATTTATCAATTACCTTTGGTGGCTAAAGCAATATGTTATCAATTCTATTATGCTGAAAGAAGAAGTAGGGCAGGGGCCTCAAGGAGAACCGATTGAAAAGAAAGATAATAAAAAAGAGAATTATTTCTATTCTGGATTAACCAGCAAGCCTCTAAAGCAGGATGCCCTTGCTTTTGCCTTGGTGCCCCTGTTGCTTTTCATCTTTATGCTTTTTCGCCTGGCCGAACTGCATGCTTTTTTCCAGGGTTGGATTGACCCAGTTTATGCCTACCTGATGAACGGGCTCACTTTTGCCCTTGGCTCCAATGATATCGGGCATGTGGATCATCCCGGAACTCCCTTGCAATTATTTGTTGCATTGCTCATCACAATCATTGGCTGGTTTCACAACCCGGGCGATCTGGCTACCGATGTTCTAAGCCATCCGGAATATTACCTGAGGATAATATCGGTTACCTTGATAATAATTAATTGTGCGGTAATCTGGCTGTTGGGTAACTATGCTTTCAAGAAACTGAGAAGTATTCAATTGGCTGTTGCTATTCAACTAGTGCCTCTGTTCATGTCTCAGATAGTCCTCTTTATGCCTGTAATAGCTTGTGAAACAGTAGTTACCTTTCTTGCTTTGGCCATTGCCGTTAGTATCATCGTTTATGACAACCAAAATCAAGATAACACAAAACTGGTTCTGCTGATGGCCGTTTTATCTGCGTTGATGATAGCCACTAAAATATCTACCCTTGTCATTCTGATAGTGCCCTTTTTGTTTTTGGAAAAGGTCCGATCAAAAGCTATTTACCTGGGAGCGACATTCTTTTTGATCCTCCTTTTTGTTTCGCCAGTATGGGGCAAGCTGGTACACTTTACCCATTTTTTAAGTCAAATTGCCACCCATACCGGCCAGTACGGCTCGGGAGAAGCCAAGATGTTTGATAGTACTATTTACTTTCATTCCCTGAGAATGATGCTTGTCAAGGAGCTTCCGTTTACTCTTCATGTATTGTTACTTCCTGTTGGAGGGGTGGTAATTGCAAAAAAAGGCATCAGCGGAATATTGAAAAGAATATATATTGCCATCGCGGTGGCTACCGTTTTTCAAATGCTGGTAGTGGCCCGTCATTACAGTTTTCATTACCTGATGCCTGTACTTGCCCTTTGCATGACGCTTCACGGGTATTTCTGGATCCGGTATTTTCAACCGAAAATAAGTAAAGTGCCTTCCCGTATTTTATCCATGGTGGTGATATTACTTGTGGCAGGTGTCTTTATCCGATTAATTGTCAAAAACAATTTTCAAAAAGGAATAGTGAATTCGGTTGAGAAGACTACCCAGGTGGTACAATCAGAATTGAAGGGTAAATACATTATCATGACCGAATACAACAACGATACCGCCTTCCCTGAACCTGCGCTTCGATTTGGACTTAGCTATTCGGGTGGGAACATGAAAGCACGGTATGTGCCCATTCTTGCGGCTGCTTACCCCGGCAATTACCTGTGGAATAGCCGTGATGGGTTTACGGATTGGAAAGGCAGTTATCTTGCATCCGATATTTTCTCCCAGGAAGAGAAAATCTATATCTATGCCAATACCAGCAGTTGTGAATTCTCCAAGGAAAAAATCAATGAGATGATCCTCCAGGCAGAGATGTCCGACTTTGTGACCTTGAAATTTGTCTATCAAAATGAAAATATGGGTGAAGTAATTGCCCAGGCGATCATTGATCATACCAAGCTGACTGATTACTACAAATCCTCCGTTAGCATTGAAACTGATATGGAAGAAGTTACTTCGGAAGGGGAACTTATCAAATCCAATAACCCGGAATTCACATTTAGAGGAGCCACGCTTTTATCAGACAAGTTTGCCCGAAGCGGGAAAAAATCAATGCTGCTTACCGCCTCCAACCCATACGCGTTGGATATGTCGGTGCCCATTGCTATGGGAACTCATTATAAGGTAGAATGCTGGCAAAAAAGCAATGGTCAGAAACAGGCTCTTGTGGTGGCGGCAGCAAGTAAGAGTGAGCTTTTCTATCATACCTCAGTCGAGAAAGTCAATACATCAGATGCTTGGACCCGGGTGGAGTTGAATATCGCCATTCCCAAAGACTATCCTGAACCAATCATCCATTTTTATCTGTGGAATCCATCCCAGGATTCCATCTGGGTGGATGATTTTCGTGTATCGGTGTTTAAATAATACAAGTTGTTGGCTTTCGGCCCTTGCTCTTGCCGATCTGTACATTTCCTGACAGCTATAAGCTGCCGGCAGCCCTTTTTTGTAGATCGATCTACTGCGGTAATTTAGTTGAACCTTTGTTTCTTTCTTCTAACTTCCCTGTAGCTAAAGCTTGGCTAAGCTATTGGACCAGGCATGTATGAGAAAATACGATCCTGAATTTTGTAAAATAGGAATTGAACTTTCAAAACGAAATAACTGGAGTAATAAGCAATAAATAATTTCGTGTATGTAACAATAAATATGAACTCAGGTTATGCGCATTAAGCCATTTAAAAAAAACGCAATAACTACTTATGTCAACATGAAACAAAAAAATTAAAATCTGTAAAGATCTGCTTAATCTGTTTAACCCGTTATTCTAATTTTTATCACGACATTATTTAGTTTTCATTACTTAGCGAAAATCCTTCCAAAATATTCTTTCACAAGAAATGGTACGCAACTTAAAGTGATTAGAAAATTATTTGAAAATCATTCGAAATTGATTAGAAGATTATTCATCTTTTTTCGAACGAACTTCGAATCACCTTCGAATCACCTTCGAACGAACTTCTAATGATATTAAGCTTCGACAGATTTAGGATGTTAGGTTTACAAGAGTGTTTTTGTACCCAATTGGTAGGTTTTTTAAATAAAAAAGGCTGAAAGGAGTATATCTTTCAGCCTAAATATTTTTTATTTATTGTTATTTATTGAACACAGTTTATCTGCGAAATCGGGTCTGCTTGGCTTTGTCTTTTGGCAGGTTTTGCCTTGTTTTTTTTGCCGGAGGTCCTGGCTGTCTTTTCTTCTCATGAAAGGCGCCTTTAAACGAGGGGTCGGCAAGGCGTTTTTGGCGGTCAATTTCACGCAGTTGGGCAATATTTTCTTCCTTTTTGGTAGGAATCACATCCAAGTCGGCAGGCAGTTCGAGTTGCGGGATTTGCATGCGGATGAGTTCTTCGATTTTATGAAGATTGAGCTCCTCGGCAGGATTCACCAAACTGATTGCTGTTCCTATGTTGTTGGCACGGGCAGTTCTTCCAATGCGATGCACGTAATCCTCGTGGTTGTTGGGAAGGTCAAAATTGATAACATGGCTGATCATTTCCACATCAATGCCCCGTGCCGAAATATCGGTTGTAATCAAGATGCGTACTATACCGCTTTTAAAGGCGTTGATGGCATTGAGCCGGGTACTCTGGCCTTTGTTGGAATGCATGATGCGTTTTTCACCTTCGGAGCGGCGTTTGATAATTTTGAATACCTGTTCGGCGTTTTCCTTGGTACCTACAAAAATGATCACCCGAGAATAGGTCTCCTCGTCGCGCAGCAGGTAGTTGATCAGGTTTAACTTGGTCTGGAAATTGGGCACCTTGTAATAAAACTGGTTGATCAGTTCGGCAGGCGTTGCCGATGGAGCCACCTCCACACGTTCGGGGAAATCCAGGAACTCGTGGCTCATTTCTTCTACTCTTTCATTAAAGGTGGCCGAGAACAACAGATTTTGTCTTTTCAAAGGGAGCACTTCCAGAAAGTTGCGTATCTGGGGCATGAATCCCATATCCAGCATTCGGTCGGCCTCATCAATAACAAGTGTTTTGATTTTTTTAAGCGACACCGCTTCTGCCCGGTACAAATCCCACAGGCGACCAGGGGTTGCAACCAGGATGTCAACTCCGGGTTTGATGAGTTCGGCATGTTTGGTCCATCCGACACCTCCATAAACGGTTACCCTTCGAATGTTGGTAAACCGGGCCAGGTCTTCCAGGTCTTCTCCCACCTGGATGGCCAGCTCGCGGGTAGGCACCAGGATCACCGCCCTTGGGTCATTGCCTTCCGCTTTGACCAGTTTCATGATCAGGGGGATCAGGTAGGCTGCCGTTTTACCGGTACCGGTTTGTGCAATACCCAGCACGTCCACCCCTGAACGGATCATTGGAATGGCTTTTTCCTGGATGGGGGTGGCTTCCGTAAACCCAAGCTCTTCAATGCCCCTTAAAACTGACTTACTTACTTTTAAATCTTCGAATGTTGACATGCTGCAAAGATAGGCATGTATTTTATATTTTACTTCAACCTATACATCTTGCCCGGCAAGCTGATTACCAGTGCTTTGAATTCAAGGCCCAGCAGTAAAGCCGAAACCCGGCTCATGGGAAGATGGGTTTCGCTGGTGATTTCATCAACAAAACGATCGCCTTCTTTTAGGATATCTACCAGTTTTTGTTCATCAGCGGTAAGTTCCACAAACAGGGAGGTCTGGATGGATTTTGGTTTTTGAGAAGTTATATCCCAATTCATTGCTTTTTCAATGTCGGCCTGGCTTTCAATTAAAATAGCCTTATTTTGTTTGATAAGGTTATTGCAGCCTTTTGAATAAAGGTCATTGCTTCTGCCGGGATAGGCAAAAACGTCACGATCATAGGAATTGGCAATATCTGCCGTTACCAGGGCTCCCCCTTTTTCCGCGGATTCGATCACAATCGTGGCATCGGCCAACCCGGCAATGATCCGGTTTCTCCGTAGAAAGTTCTGCCGGTCAATTTGTGTTTCGCTGGAAAAGTCGCTAAGCAGGCCCCCATTTTCTATCATTTTAGCGGCCACCGGGGCATGCAGGGTGGGGTAGACCATATCGAGCCCGTGAGCAAAAACACCCACGGTTGGAATGTTGTATTTCAGGCAGGCTTTGTGGGCATGGATATCGACACCGTAAGCCAGGCCGGATACCACCAGCAAGGGATAGCTTCTTTGGGCAAAAGCTCGGATCAGTTCTTCGCAAATCTCTTTGCCATAATTGGTGGCATTGCGGGTCCCTACAACAGCAATGGTCTTGTCCTGGTTTAAATTAGCATTTCCTTTAAAAAAAAGCATGATAGGGGCATCATTGCAGTTTTTTAGCCTTGCGGGATAGTCTTCATCGAGATAGAAATAGGTCTTAATCTTGTTTTTACGGATAAAATCAACTTCTCTTTTTGCACGTTCCAGTACATTTTGTTTGATGATCTTTTGGGCATTAACTTCTCCGACTAACGGTATTTTGACAAGGTTTTTCTCCTTCTCCCTGAACACGCCTTCCACACTGCCCACATAGGCCACAAGGTTACGGGCAATCACATTGCCAATCCCGGGAATCATCGACAGGGCTATGTTGTAGACAAGTGAATCAGAGTTTTCCATGGAAAGAAATTGCTTAGCTATAAAGTCAATAAAAGATAAGCAATTTATAGCTAAAAATTTAAGAGAATGAGAGGAATAATTACATGTTATTTTTATAATTAACTACCCTCAAAATTCCAGACCAGTGGCGTTCAATAATAAAGGATAATACTAATATTCTTTCTTTGTGACAACAATATCGCTTTTACTGATAATGTCCGTAAGGGCAGAAGTAATCTGTTCTATTTCATTTTTACTAAGGGCCGACAAGCTGATGGAAGGATATTCGGCAACCCCGCGTTTGGTTTTGATGGCAATCTGCAGGTCAGAAAAGCCCAGTGCTTTTTCAATCTTAAAGCCTATCAGTGCTTTTTGGGGAAATTCTATGGAATCGTATTCTTTTTTCAGTATAGAGATAATGGGATAGTATTTGATGAGAATTTTACTGTTTTCCGTGCTGAAAAATACATAGCAAAGGTTGGCAAACTGCGAGATTCCCACGTAAACTACAAATACTCCTACCGTAATCATGACTGCAATATCCTGTTTCAAGGCCAGAAAGATAAGTCCAATAATAACAATAACTACACCTATTATATTAAAGGTACGTTTGATGTTTTTAGTTCTCTCCTGATTAGAAAATTCCATAGTTATTGATATTATTGTGAAATGTTTGGTCAAAGGGCCAACTTTCCGTCACCTTTGGCAAAATCCCTTAACTTTGTCTTATAAATAAATAAAGGCGATGACTGATTCAAAATTACACTCAAATATTGTCTTTTCACAGCATATTGGTGATGAACTGAAGAAAATAGTTCAAAAGTATCCCACGGGGAAGGTTTTTTTACTTACCGAGCAAACGGCAGCCCGTTTTTGCCTGCCTGTCATTGAGCCGGTACTCAGTGAATTTACGATTCCAAAGGTTATCATTGCCTCCGGGGAAGAAAATAAGAACATTCAATCGGTAGGGCAGGTATGGGACTTTTTGAGCAACCATTCGGCCGACCGCAAGTCATTGCTTATCAACCTTGGGGGCGGTATGCTGACTGATTTGGGTGGCTTTGCCGCTTCTACTTTTAAGCGGGGAATGGATTTTGTGAATATTCCCACTACCCTGCTGGCCCAGGTGGATGCCTCGCTGGGAGGTAAAACGGGTTTTAACTTTAACGGGCTAAAAAATGAGATAGGGGTATTTAAGGAGCCGGATGCTGTTTTGATTAATACCGACTTTTTAAAAACCATCGACCGGGAGAACTTCTTGTCGGGTTATGCTGAGATGCTCAAGCATGGGTTGATAAAAAGCATTATGCACTGGCATGAACTGATGAGATATGATCTTGAAAATATTGATTATACTGCTCTTCAGGAAATCATTGCCCATTCGGTAGCCATTAAGGAATGGCATGTGCTTAATGATCTAACGGAGCAGAATATTCGCAAAGCCCTTAATTTTGGCCATACCGCGGGCCATGCCTTTGAAAGCTATGCCATGAAAACGGGTCATCCTATCCTTCATGGGTATGCGGTAGTTTACGGGATGATTGTTGAGCTTTACCTTTCCTTGCGTAAATGCGGGCTCGAGATAAGTGAACTGGAAAGCATCGCCTCATGGCTGATCTCCAAATACGGCAAGTTTGAAATTCAGGAAAGCGACTACGAGGCCCTTTATCAACTGATGACCCATGATAAAAAGAACGAAGGCAACCGCATCAATTTTACGCTCATCACTGAAATAGGAAAGGTTGAAATCAACGTGAACTGCTCTAAAGAGCTGATCTTTGAAGCATTGGAATACTATATGAATTTAAAGTTCAAAGTTTAAAGTTTCCAATTGGTGCACTGACTTGAAACTTGGAATTTGAAACTTGAAACTCAATTTATATCACATCATACTTTTTCACTGCATGAAATATATCGTTTCCAAACCTGACAATTCATTAAAGGGAAGTATTGTTCTTCCTTCATCCAAAAGTATAGCCAACAGGGCATTGATCATTCATGCCCTTAGCTACAGCCCATATGCCATTGAAAATCTTTCGGAAAGTGATGACACTAAAGTGATGGAGCAGGTTTTTAATTCCAATACCAATTCCTTTGATATTGGTCATGCAGGCACTGCCATGCGCTTTCTGACAGCTTTTCTTTCCCAGATTGTAGGTGAATGGACCATTACAGGTTCAGACAGAATGAAACAACGTCCTATTGGCATATTGGTCGATGCCCTTATAAAGCTTGGTGCCAGAATAGAATATATTGAAAAGGAAGGATTTCCACCATTAAGAATTTTTGGATCCCATTTAAAAGGGTGTGTGCTGGAACTGGATGGAAGTGTCAGCAGCCAGTATATCTCCGCTCTTTTGATGATTGCCCCAACGGTTGAAGGAGGATTAACTTTAAGGCTGAAAAATAAAATCACTTCAAGACCTTATATTGAAATGACTTTAAAATTGATGGAGCAGTTTGGCATTCAGCATGTATGGAAAGGAAGCGAGATACGCATTTCGGAACAGCGCTATAAGGCTTGCCCGTTTAGTGTTGAGGCCGACTGGTCGGGAGCATCCTATTGGTACGAGATGGCTGTTTTGGCCGATGAGGTGGATTTGGAGCTGACAGGTCTTCGTACCGAAAGTCTGCAGGGGGATGCCATTTTGGCCCAGTGGTTTGAAAAGCTGGGTATTCAGACGACAGCTACAGAAAAAGGCTCAAGACTTACCAAAAATGGACAAGCGCTTCCTAAATTTCTTCAGTTGAATTTTATTGAGAACCCGGATGTGGCACAGACTTTTGCGGTGCTGTGCGTGATGAAACAAATACCTTTTCATTTTAGCGGTCTGGAGACCTTGAAAATAAAGGAAACCAATCGTATTGCAGCCCTTCAGGATGAGCTGGCCAAATTTGGGGCCCAAATCATGGAGCCTTCGCACGGAGAATTGAAATGGGACGGAACCTTTCCGTTTGAAAAACAATCGTTACCTGAAATTGAAACGTATCATGATCACCGCATGGCTTTGGCCTTTGCCCCTGCCTGCCAATTGGCAGGTCCAGTAGGTATTTTGGATCCGATGGTGGTTAGCAAATCCTATCCCCGTTATTGGGAGGATTTGAAAAAGGTGGGGTTTGAGATAAAAGAATAGACTTTCATTTATTTGTAGGATTAGAGGAATGTACTAACTTTGTAATTACATACATTAAAAGCTAGTACTATGGAAGTTTCAGTTGTTAAGATCGGTAACTCAAGAGGGATTCGATTTAGTAAAACGTTACTGGAAAAATATAATATCCGCGATACTGTTGAATTAATATTGGAAAAAGACCAGATTGTAATCAGGCCAATGGCCAAACCAAGAAAGGATTGGGATAAGGCATTTATGGAAATGCATGCCAACGGGGATGATGAATTGCTTATTGATGATGTATTTGAAAATGAATCTCACGAAGAATGGAAATAAGGCAATATGAAATTATCCTTGTAAATCTGGATCCAACAGTAGGGAGTGAGATCAAAAAAACAAGGCCTTGTGTGGTTCTATCTCCTAACGAGATGAACCGACATTTAAGGACGGTGGTAATAGCCCCTATGACTACAAGTTCTAAAAATTACCCTACCCGAATTGAAATTAAGCATGATAATAAAATCGGCTGGATCGTTCTTGACCAGATTAGAACAGTTGATAAACAAAGGATTCTAAGTGGATTAGGGAGATTATCGAACCCTGAAATTAAAGAACTAAAAGCTATTATTAAAGAAACCTTTGTCGATTAGGCCGCAATGCAGAATGGCAAGAGGTATGTTTGTCCAGTAAATTCTACATTGTTAATCGCCTAATTGTAAATCCTAATTTCTTTTCTTCTGAAAGAATTCCTTTACCAGAACCGAGCATTCATTTTCTAGCACGCCATTTACTACTTCTGTTTTGGGATGCAGGGCATTGGGTGCAAACTTACGAAAGCCCCTTTTTTCATCGGAAGCACCATAAACAACCCTTCCTATCTGAGACCAGCCAAGAGCGCCGGCACACATCACGCAGGGTTCAATGGTCACATACAGGGTACATTCATTGAGGTATTTTCCCCCCAGCATATTGGCGGCAGCCGTGATGGCCTGCATCTCGGCATGGGCAGTTACATCGTTCAAAGTTTCGGTAAGGTTGTGTGCCTGTGCGATGATACGGTTTTGTGAAACTATCACTGCTCCAACAGGAATTTCATCTTCCTTATAGGCCTGTTCCGCTTCCTGAAGGGCACGGCGCATAAAGTATTCATCGTTAAATAAATCCATGCTACTCAACAATTAATTATAGCTGTCAAAGGTAAGAATTATATATGCGATAGTTGCAGAAACTTAATTCTGGGAAATATGCAATTTGATCTAAAAGACACGGATATAAATACAAAACTCAGGATCAAATTGGTTACACAAAAATAGGGAACTGTAGGAAAAGGAAACGATTAACCCTTATTTTTGCCTTTCAGAAAACGATAAAACATGAAAAGAATACTTTTTGTTTGTCTTGGAAATATATGTAGAAGCCCCGGTGCAGAAGCTGTTTTTACCCACCTGGTGGAAAAGAACGGTCTTAAGGAACAGTTTGTGATTGATTCAGCAGGTACGGGTGCCTGGCATGTGGGCGAAAAGGCAGATTACCGGATGCGCCAGTTTGGCCAAAAGAGGGGATATAACCTTAGCAGCATTGCCCGGGCCTTTAAACCCGAGGACTTTGATCAGTTTGATATGATCATTGGTATGGATGCCCAGAACATACGTGATTTAAAAAGCAGGGCAAGAAATGAGAAGGACAGACAGAAGATATTTGCAATGACAGACTTTAGCACCAGGATGAACTATCATTCTGTTCCTGATCCGTACTTTGGTGGGGATGCCGGCTTTGAACTGGTGCTGGATATTTTGGAGGATGCCTGTGAGGGACTACTTGCAAAGATTCAATCGGAAGGCAAGTAAAGAATTCAGTGATCAGTGATCAGTAGACAGCTTCCTCACTCAAACCTGACCTTAAGGATTTTAAAGACCTTAAAGTCAGGACTGAGAGGGCAACTTTAAACTTGAAATTTTAAACTTTAAACTATTTGTTATTGTCCAATCGCTGCATCCAGGATTTGTTCCACATGAATCTTGGTGGTGTTGAGCAGTTCGATGTCTTCCATGTCGCTGCTTTTAAGTATTAGGGGCAATTCTGTTCCGCCAAGGATCAGACTGTCGATTTGCCCTTCCTGGTACATGCGGTTGGCAATGGCGAGCAGTCTGTTTTTTGTCTCGGGCATAAATCTTCCACGAGCCAGCTCTTCCATATATATTTTGTGAATGTATTTGCGTTCATCAGGCATGGGGGTAATGATTTCCATACCGGCAGCTTCAAATCCTTCCTGATAGAATTCCCCTTCCATCGTAGATAAGGTGCCAAAAAGCCCTAAACGGTGGTATCCTTTTGATTGAGCATAAGCAATGGTGGAATCAATGATACTTACCATCTTTGTTCTTACGCGGCTAACCAGGGGGCGATAAACAATATGCGGAGTGTTGGATGCCAGGAAAATTACTTTGGCTCCTGCCTTTTCCAATACAAAAATTTCTTCAGACAGATAGTCCACCAGTTCGTCCAGATGATCATTGTTGATCATGTCCATCATCTGGTTCATGTTAATGCTGTTGATGATCAGGGAAGGATAATCACGCTGTCCGGTGCGTTCCTGAAAACGGGATATGATACGCTGATAATAGTCGATTGTTGATGCGGGAGCGATTCCCCCTATCATCCCGATGGTTTTAAAATGTTTGAGCATAGTGAAACAATTTATTTAGAAACGTCAGTTAATTCTTCTTATTCCCCTTCTCCTTCTCCACAATCTCTCTCCCAGATCTAAAGTCCTATCCGCCTATCCGTTTTACCTTATATTTCTCGCTTTTAAGAATCTCCATTATCTTATTGCAAAAATCGCCCTGGATGAGGATTTCCCCATCTTTAGCTGATCCTCCCACACCACATTTGGTTTTTAACAGCTTGGCCAATGTTTTTAAATCATCATCGGTACCGATAAAACCAGTAATGAGTGTCACGCTCTTTCCGTTTCTTTGTTTACGGTCGAGCTGAACACGTAAGTCTTGTTGTTGCGGAGGAAGTGTTTGTGACTCACCTTCAGCATTGGTCTCGTATTGAAAATCGGGATTTGTCGAATAAACTGTTCCCAGCCGTTCTTTCCAGTCCTTAGCCATTTTTGTGAATTTGAGTGCAAAGATAGCAGATTTTCATGCTCCGTATTTAAAAGGGCGGCTAAATTCAGGCAATTGGAACAAAATATTGAAAGAATTTGTGCTTTTGGCAGCTGACTATTGACAGCTGCCAAGAATTGCTGGCAATGGCATAAGTTCTCCGGTCTCCGGTCACCATTTCCCGGGCTCTCTGCCCCATGCCCCTTGCTCCATGCTTTTACTCGTTTAATATGTTTTCCAAAATATTACCTGCACAATGATCCGGGATGGGCATATGCAGTATCTCCAAAATGGTAGGCACCATATCTTCGCCCATAATTTTGCTGCGTATATGCATGCGCTTAACCGCCCCTCCATGCATGATGAACGGGATGTTGGAATTGTCGTTGTAGATGGTCCTTTGGTATTTGTAGACAGGCTGCCATCCGTCTTCCAATTGGTAAAGCACATCGCCCGAGCGCTTAAAATTATAGGAGTTGGCAATTACGGCCAGCTGACCTTTAGAATAATCTCCCTGGGCAAAGGACGAGGAAGGAAGGGCGATCTTAACCCCTTCAAACTGATTGATAAAGTTGGCGGTCTTGGTTTCAATCTCTTCTGGTGAGATATTCTTTTTCTCCAGCAGTTCACGGTTGAAATAAAGCTGCTGATCGCCCACCACCTCTATATATTCCCCCTGGCCGTAAGTGATGTTTAAATAGGATTTCAAAAGGGCTACCGCGCTTTCAGGGGAAAAGGTTCCCACCGGCATGTTGAATTCTTCTTTCAGATAATCGGCCTGGTATATGGAAGAACAGGTGGAAGTTAATACCACCAGCGAATTCCCTTTGCCAAACGATTTGTCCAGAAAATCCATTAAGGAAGCAATTTCCTGATCCAGCCTCAGGTAAGTATCTTCCATTTCCACGGAGGCCGGGCCAAATGAATTGTTCTCATAATCCATAGAGCTAAAGGTCAGGGTTAGTAGATCGGGATATTCGTCTTTACCCAGTTCTTCCGACAGGATTAAGTTGGTGGCAAAATCCCTTACTATGGTATTAGCGTATGGGGTAGTTTTTAAGAATTTATAGTTGCCTGCTTTCTCCTTGATCTTTTTCAGGTCATAGGGGAAGGTGTTCCACTTGTCGTAATAGCCTTTTTCAAGTACGTAATCATCTTCCATGCTTTCTTCATAGCTTTTTATAGGAAGCAAGGTGGACCAGTCGCGCTGGGTATACAATTTGGCGAACTCTTTTTCATTGAACTGCCTTACCCATTCAGGAAATATATCAATGTAATAGGAACTGGAGATCATATTCCCATTTTGAACATCAAACCAATAAGCACCGTTGGCTGCATGTCCGGCAGAAAGCACCGCACTCACATCGTTCATTGCTACACTGAATACTTTGGATTTGTTGCGTGTGTTAATTTTAATAAGGTCACCAATGGTAGGTGTCAGTAATTTATTGGCAGAGCGTTCTCCTTCTCTGGAATCACTTCCCACAGTAATAAAATAATCATCATTGATACAGTTAATCTCCTTTTTTCTCAGGCGATCATACCAGGTATCGTTAACAATACCATGAACGGCAGGAAAAGTTCCGGTAAACATGGTTGCGGTACCTGTGGAGATCTTTTGAATATGTAAATCCAGCTGGGCATTGCTGCAGACTGCCCCTTCATTCATCAGGCGCTTAAAGCCTCCCGATTGAAACTTATTCCAGTAACGGGTAAGATAATCGGTGCGCATCTGGTCAACCGAAAGAATTACCACCAGCTTTGGAGTATAACTGTTTTCATTTTTTGTACTTTGCGCATTAAGGGAATTAATGCACATAAATGTCATTATCGATAGAATGAGAATATGTATTTTTGTCATCGTCAATATGTTTGGGTGGCAAAAGTATAAAAAACAAAAAATATCCAACCTCTAACCATCAACGGAAATGAAAACAAAAAATTACTTTCTCCTGATTTTTGCCTTAGGCCTTTATACTGCGGCCTACCCCGCCGGTCCCAAAAACAACAACAAAAAAAATGCGGTCCTTGAACAGATGCACTGGCTTATTGAACGTACAGACATACAAAGCGTAGGCATAGGATTTGAGAGCTTTTGCAAGCAGAATGATTTTCCTTCCGTGGTCAGGCAACTAAAAAACGGAATTTACAAGGGTGCTTCCCCTGAAGATGATTATGGATACCATCATGAGGTGACCTTTGAGATGAAAAATGGCAAGATGATCTCCATTGATTATGATGAGATCCATAAAGACGGCCATGCCAAACAACATGATGAGGAATACTGCAAGCGTATGCTCGAAAGCGGAACTACCCCTGCCATCGCTTACCCCCAATATGAATCCCAGATGCTCG
>DATGYU010000117.1:0-10042 GCA_035297625.1 Prolixibacteraceae bacterium | reverse complement strand
TTAAAAGCAGCTGGATTTTTGACCCGTGACCCACGTGAAGTGGAACGTAAAAAACCAGGTCAGCCAAAAGCACGCAAAAGATTCCAGTTCTCAAAACGTTAGTATTTTTATTCCAAAAATATTCTGCTTTGGATCTAAACTGCCCAGACTCCCTGGAATTATGGGACTACTCAGCAGTTGCTTTTCAAACGACTATTTTTATAAAAAAGTAAAAAGATGCCAAGAACAAATTTTCAAGACTTATTGGATGCAGGTGTTCACTTTGGACACTTGAGAAGAAAGTGGAATCCAAACATGGCTCCCTATATCTATATGGAGAAGAACGGAATCCACATTATCGATCTTCAAAAAACAATCGTCAAAGTTGACGAAGCTGCCGATGCAATCAAACAGATTGCCAAATCAGGACGCAAAATTTTATTCGTAGCCACAAAAAAACAAGCCAAGGACATTGTTGCCGAATTGGTGGGTGGCGTAAACATGCCTTACGTGACAGAGCGTTGGCCCGGTGGTATGCTGACCAACTTCCCTACTATTCGTAAGGCGGTTAAGAAAATGATCTCTATCGACAAGATGTCAAGAGAAGGCAGCTGGGATGTACTTTCTAAACGTGAGAAACTGCAGATCAGCCGTCAGCGTGCCAAACTGGAAAAGATGCTGGGAAGTATCGCTGATCTTACCCGTTTGCCTGCTGCTCTTTTCGTGGTGGATGTACTGAAAGAAAAAATCGCCGTACGTGAAGCCAAACGTTTGGGTATTCCTGTTTTTGCAATGGTGGACACGAACTCAGATCCGGAAGGAATTGACTTTGTCATCCCTGCAAATGATGATGCCTCTCAGTCTATCAGCCTGATCGTGGGCACGATGGCCGATGCTATCAAAGAAGGACTCTCTGAACGTAAAGTAGAACGTGACAGCGACGGGGACGAAAAAGAACCAAAATTAAAAAGGAAAAAAGCAAGAGTTGCTGAAGAGTCACCTGCTATCGAAGAAGATGAAGATCTTGACGAAGAGATAGATGAGGATGATGAAGATCTTGACTTGGATCTGGATGAAGATCTGGATGAAGAAACTCAAGAGTAATCGTTCAACAACAATTAAAAGATATTTATTATGGAAATAAGTGCAGCAGATGTAATGAAGTTACGTAAAGTAACTGGAGCTGGCATGATGGATTGCAAAGCAGCTCTGGCTGATGCCGAAGGCGATTTTGACCGCGCCATTGATATCATCCGTGAAAAAGGGAAACTGGTTGCCAGCAAACGTGCTGACAGAGAAGCTACCGAAGGAGTTGTTCTGGCTAAAGTGGACGCTACTGGTAAAAAAGGCGCATTGGTGGTTTTAAACTGCGAAACTGACTTCGTAGCCAAAAACCAGGCATTCGTGGCTTTCGCAGAAAAAATCCTGGATGCAGCCCTTGCCAACAATGCAGCTGACCTTGCAGCAGTGAAAGCGCTTGTATTGGATGGCCGTACCGTTGAAAACCTTGTTATTGAACAAACCGGTGTAATTGGCGAAAAACTGGATTTACCATTCTACGCTAAACTGGATGCTGAAACCGTGGTAGCTTATATCCACCCGGGAAACAAACTGTCAACTCTGGTTGGCTTCAACAAAGCAGGCCTTGACAACCAGGTGGCAAAAGATATCGCCATGCAGGTTGCCGCTATGAACCCTGTAGCCGTTGATAAAGATTTTGTTCCTGCTGATGTGATTGCCAAAGAGCTGGAAATTGCCAAAGAAAAGTTCCGTCAGGAAGGCAAACCGGAAGCTATGCTGGATAAAATTTCTCAAGGTGCGTTGGTTAAATTCTTCAAGGAAAACACCCTGTTAAACCAGGCTTTCATTAAAGAAAACAAACAAACCGTTTTGGAATTTTTGCAAAGCGTTGACAAAGGTCTTACCGTAACCGGATTCGTCCGTTTCAACCTGGGCGACTAGTCAAAATAAGCACACAAAACAATACATAAAAAGCCTTCCGCAATGCGGGAGGCTTTTTTTATGCAACAAAATATTTAAAAATTAAGGGATCAAACACATCAGCCACCGGGCAAGTGTTTTTACCTTATTGGGAAGTGTCTCTTCTCCATTATTTCATACCCATAAGATACTTTTCTGATACCTTTCTGTAACCTGAGGTTACAGAAAGGTATCAGAAAAGTATCAGAAAGGTATCAGATGGTAGTAAACTTCAGGCATCCCAAAATGCCGAAAAGCGGATTAAAAAGGAAAGGTTTAGGATGAGGTGGAGATATGGAAAAGTGTTCAGTATTCAGGGATCGGGATATCAATGCTTCCCTCAATCAATTTATTTGAACTTTACCGATCAAATATTCAATAAGGGCATCTTTTCGGTTATTCTACTTGCTACAGGATATTCCAATGAAACTTTCTTCTGATGCTATTTTCATTAATAAACGCTAACGGATAGCAGAATTCAGCGAGGCACCCCGTTATCTTACCAACCAATTATCAGAAGATAAACTTTTATTCATTACAAGTTAATACCCCATTCAACAGAAAGTATTTTCATCTTTTTTAACTGATTGAACAAAGTGAAGTCAGTTACAGGGTAACTTTTGTCTCTAATTGTTGAATGCCAAGGTTAAAAGCTGTAAAATTAAGCATTGCCGTACCCCTGTTTTGAAAGAATATACTATCTTCGCAAACGTTAAAATGAGCCAAAATGAAAAGCTTTAAATCACTGAACAATATTGTTGGCTGGATCACCTTCCTGATTGCTGCCGTAACGTATCTGTTAACCATTGAACCCACTGCCAGCTTTTGGGATTGTGGTGAGTTTATAACCACTTCATTTAAACTGGAGGTAGGTCACCCCCCGGGTGCCCCGTTCTTTATGATCATGGGAAGGTTTTTCTCCTTGTTTGGAGGCAGTCCTTCCAATGCAGCCGTGATGATCAATTCCATGTCAGCACTGGCCAGTGCATTTACCATTTTATTTTTATTCTGGACCATTACCCATTTGTCAAGGAAGCTTATCAAAGCCAATGGCGAATTGACCATGGGACAAACGATTGCTATCCTTGGCGCCGGAATGGTGGGTGCTTTGGCTTATACCTTCTCCGACACCTTCTGGTTCTCGGCCGTGGAAGGTGAAGTATATGCATCTTCATCCCTGTTTACCGCAGCCGTTTTCTGGGCAATCCTCAAATGGGAAGAACAGGCAGATGAGCCTCATGCCAACCGTTGGATTATCCTGATCGCTTACCTGATGGGGCTTTCCATTGGGGTACACTTACTGAACCTTTTGGCAATACCTGCCCTTGTCTTTGTTTATTACTACAGAAAATATAAAGTTACCCGTAACGGGATCCTGATCAGTTTAGCTGTTTCTTTCCTTATTTTGGGCGTGATCATGTATGTCATCATCCCGGGTGTTGTGACTGTGGCCACCTGGTTCGAGCTGATGTTCGTTAACGGGATGGGCCTGCCATTTGACACAGGAGTAATTATTTATGCGCTTTTACTGGTTGCCGGCCTGGTCTACGGTATCATCTATACCATCCGCAAAAAGCTGGTTTTATGGAATACCGTTTTGATAGGGGTTACCGTTATCCTGATTGGTTATTCATCTTTTGCCATGATCGTGATCCGCTCTGCCGCGGATACTCCTATGGATCAAAACAGCCCGGACAACGTTTTCTCATTGCTTGGCTACCTTAACCGTGAACAGTATGGCGACCGTCCATTGGTATTTGGAAGATATTACAACACTCCACTTGTAAAATATGAAGATGACAAGCCATATTACATTCAGAAAAATGGCAAATATGTAATTGCCGATATGAGGCAGAAGCCTGTATACGATCCTAATTTGAGCACTATTTTTCCACGTATGTACAGCCGTGAAGAGGGACACATCGAGATGTACAAGCAATGGGCAAATATAAAAGGAAGAAAAGTAACTGTTGCAGGTGAAGATGGGCAATCAAAAGTTATAGAGATACCCACCTTTGGAGAAAACCTGGCTTTCTTTATCAATTACCAGGTCAACTTCATGTACTTCAGATACTTCATGTGGAACTTCTCGGGAAGGCAAAATGATATTCAAAGTCAGGGTGAGGTGATGAATGGTAACTGGATTACCGGTATTAACGCCCTTGACGCTATGCGGTTGGGAGATCAAAAAACATTACCCGCAGAATTTAAGAATAACAAAGGACGCAATGCCTATTACATGCTTCCCTTTATCCTTGGTATCATCGGAATCTTTTTCATGTACAATCAAGGCAGTGAAGGGCGAAAGAACCTTTGGGTGGTATTCCTGCTTTTCTTCATGACAGGACTTGCTATTGTACTGTATCTTAACCAGTCGCCCCTGCAGCCCCGTGAGCGTGATTATGCCTATGCCGGGTCGTTTTATGCCTTTACCATCTGGATAGGAATCGGGGTGCTGGCTATCTATCAATTATTGAAAAAGTATTTGGCGGAAACGCCCAGTGCCGCCATTGCCACGGTCCTTTCGCTGGTATTGGTTCCAAGTATTATGGCAGCAGAAAACTGGGATGACCATGACCGTTCAAACCGCTATACGGCCAGGGATTTTGGAGCCAACTACCTGAAAACATGCGCACCTAATGCCATCATATTCACCAATGGAGATAACGACACCTTCCCCTTATGGTATAATCAGGAAGTAGAAGGGGTAAGAACTGATGTAAGGGTATGTAACCTGAGTTATTTCCAAACCGACTGGTATATCTCACAGATGAAAGCCAAGGCTTACAAATCAGAGCCACTGCCCATTAGCTTTACCCCAGACCAGTATGTACAGGGTAATCGTGATGTGGTTTACCTGATGGAAGATCCTCGTGTGAAAGGTTCTGTGGAACTTAAAAAAGCACTTGACTTTGTAAAGGATAATGATCCCCGTACCAAGCTGGAACAGGCCGATGGCGCATCTTATATTCCTTCAAGGAAATTGTTCGTGGTTGTTGACAAGGCTGCTGTGATAAAAAACAAAGTGGTGGAACCTGAAGATTACGATAAGATCGTGGATACCATCCAGATTGATCTTAGCGATAAACATTATATTACCAAGGACGAGTTGATGGTGCTGGATATGATTGCAACCAATAACTGGGTACGCCCAATCTATTTTGCCATTACCATCGGACGGGATAAATACATGAACCTTCAGGATTACTTCCAGCTGGAAGGCCTTGCCTATAGGTTGGTTCCTATCAAAACTGCTCCGCAGGGAATAGCCTTTGGAAGGGTGAATACCAAGCTGATGTATCAAAATGTGATGCAGGACTTCAAATGGGGCAACATGGAAAAACCAAATGTCTACATTGATGAGAACAATGCCCGCATGATGATGAATATCCGTAATACTTTCGATCGTCTGGCCGGAAGCCTGGTCGCAGAAGGTAAAAATGACAAGGCCACTGAGGTTTTGGACCGCTGCATTGAACTGATTCCTAATAGAGTTGTACCTTATAACTACTTCTCATTGTTAATGTCAGAAACTTATTTTAAAGCCGGACAGCCTGAAAAAGCAAAACAGATCATCAATACAATGGTGAACAGTTACAAGGAACAGCTGGATTATTTCTTCAGGTTGAAAGGTCCTTTGCGCCGATCGGTGGATGAAGATATTCAGCGGGATCTGTACTTCTTAAGGGAAATGTCACAGGTTGCAACCAGAAATAATCAACCTGAATTGCTTAAAGAAGTTTCTACTGTATTTAACAGCTATCTGGACAGATACAGCAACCTGAAATAATGAAGTGTTATGACCTGAGGGTTCGCTTACCCCGGTTCATTACTGCTCTTTTTAGCAATGCTGTTTGGAGAATGCAGGAAAATGAGCGGGTGGTTTATCTTACCTTTGACGACGGGCCCGTTCCGGGGATAACACCCTGGGTGCTGGGCCTGCTGGAAAAGGAAAATATAAAGGCTACTTTTTTCTGCGTGGGAGAAAATGTGATGAAATACCCGGAAGTATACCAGCTGATTCAAAAGGCCGGGCATTCGGTAGGAAATCATACTTTCAACCATTTGCAGGGAATAAAACAGTTGGACCAGCACTACTTTGAAAATATTAATTTAGCGGGGAGCTATATAGATTCCAATCTGTTCAGACCTCCCCACGGGCTGATGAAACCATCGCAGTACAATTATCTGAAGACCCGCTACCGGATTATCATGTGGGATTTGATTTCCTGTGATTACGACAGAAGCCTAAAGCCTGAGAGGGTATACAGAAATGTTGTCGACTTTGTAAGGCCGGGTTCAATTGTAACTTTTCATGATTCGGAAAAAGCAAAAATAAATATAATGGAAGTATTGCCGAAAGCTATCCTCTGGATGAAAGAACAGGGTTATCGATTTGAGGCAATTCCAAACAAGCAAGATTAAATAAAAGATGATGAATATTTTAATTGTTGGTTCCGGGGGCAGGGAACATGCCATGGCATGGAAGATTAAACAATCGCCAAAACTCAATCAATTGTTTATTGCTCCGGGCAACGCGGGTACTTCACTCTTGGGAACCAATCTTCCGGTAGGAGTATCGGATTTTGAAGGACTCAAAAAAGCAGCCCTTGACAATAAAATAGACCTTATTTTGGTAGGCCCTGAAGTCCCTTTATGCGAAGGCCTGCATGATTATTTCCTTGAGGATAAAAACCTAAAGCATATCAAAATAGTGGGTCCTCAGAAACTGGGCGCCCAATTGGAAGGAAGCAAGGATTTTGCCAAGGAATTCATGATGCGTCACCACATCCCCACTGCAAAATATTATTCCGTTACCAAAGAAACGCTTTCAGAAGGACTGGCCTTTTTAAAAACAATGCGTTCGCCCTATGTATTGAAAGCCGATGGATTGGCGGCAGGTAAAGGGGTGCTTATCATCAACGAGCTCTTCGAAGCGGAACAGTCCTTAATAGAAATGCTCGACGGACAGTTTGGCGCTGCCAGTACAAAGGTGGTGGTGGAAGAATTTCTGAGCGGCATAGAGTGTTCGGTCTTTGCCATTACCGATGGGAAAGATTATAAGATTCTGCCTGTTGCCAAGGATTACAAACGTATTGGAGAAGGAGATTCAGGTCTTAACACCGGGGGAATGGGTTCTATCTCTCCTGTTCCCTTTGCCAATGAGGCCTTCATGAAAAAAGTGGAAGAACGCATCATTCGCCCTACCGTTCTGGGTTTACAGGATGACCACATTCCATACAATGGATTTATCTTTTTTGGGTTGATCAACTGTAATGAAGAACCCATGGTCATTGAATACAATGTCAGGATGGGTGACCCGGAAACAGAAACAGTGATGCTTCGCATTAAATCTGATTTTGTCGATTTGCTTATCGGAGCTGCCGAAGGAACGCTGGGTGAAAAAGCAATTGAGATTGACCCGCGCACAGCCGCCGCAGTGATGTTGGTTTCGGGTGGATATCCCGGTTCCTATGAAAAAGGAAAAGTAATCAGGGGGTTGGATAAAGTGCAGGACAGTTTCGTCTTTCATGCCGGTACAAATAATAAGAACGGGGAAGTATGTACCGATGGCGGCAGGGTAATTGCCATCAGTTCCTATGGCGATTCCATGAAAGAAGCCCTTGATTGTTCTTATAAAAATGCACAGCTCATTGATTATGAAGGCAAATATTACCGTAAAGATCTTGGCTTTGATTTATAATAAAAATTAAAACAAAGTTTCAGGCTTATATAATTCCAAAGACAGCATGTTACTAAAAGCTTTAAAATTACATCAGCCTTTTCATTTTTTGCTTATTCCCATCATTGCCATTATACTGTGGATAAAAGCATTTATGATGCCCCAGGCGTATCCTTTTTATCCCGGGGAGGATGCAATGATTTTATACCAGCCCATCAGTTTACTTTTGACTAATAGCCCGCTGCTAAGTACTATGATGGCCTTTGCTTTTACCCTTTTGCTTGCTTTTTTGATCTTAAAGCTCAATGTTCAATATACTTTTATTCGGGTAAGGTCGTTTTTACCATCCTCTGTTTTTATTCTCCTGACAAGCGGAGTGCCTGCTCTTCATGCAATGCATCCCATTTATCCGGCCGCCCTGTTGCTGGTAATGGCCATTGACCGGATCTTTAATTCCTATGAGAAGGAGGTTATTCATTCCAATGCTTTTGATGCAGGGATCTTGCTGTCCCTTGGATCACTTTTTTATTGGAACCTTGTATTCTTTTTCCCCCTGATATGGTTTGGTTTTATCGTTGTCAAAGCTAAAGTAAACTGGCGGGAGTTTGTTTTATCCACCATTGGGTTTGCCATGCCATGGCTTGCCGCATTTGCCTATTATGCGGCTATGGGTGCACAGGATGAATTAAGACAAACGGTGATGGCGAATCTTACTTTCCACAATAGTTTCCTAAAGGGAAATCTTTTGCATCAGATCTATACAGGATACGTGGTCCTGTTGATCCTGTTGGGAAGTTATTATCTTTTGTCGCAATATGATGACAAAAGAATCAGTTCACGTAAATTCTTTAAAGTATTCTTCTGGGTGTTTCTGATCTCATTAATTCTTTTAACAGCTCACCCGGCAGTATCACAGGAATTCATTATTGTGATCGCTATCCCGTTGGCTTACCTTATTGGGAATTACTTCATTTTTATGAAACACCAGCTTTGGGGAGAAGTACTGATGTACCTCTTGATAGGGATGATTGTCTATCTGCAATTTGCTTCTTAGCAGGATGATAGATTTACTGATAGTCTCACTTAAAGTGAGACTATCAGTAAATCTATAGTGAGACTATCAGTAAAACTTATTTTGCAGAACTAAACAATGGCATTACCAGAAGGATTACTGATAAACCAATCAGGGTAATAATGGCTCCCCAACCGATGATGTTATTTATTGGTTTATTGACATACTGTCCCATGATCTTTTTGTTATTTACCAACAGTATCATGCACACCAGGACTACAGGCAGGAGCATACCATTTATCACCTGCGACCATAAAGAAATCAGGATTAATGGTGCGTTTGGCAACAAGATAATGGCGGCAGAAAGTATCAGGATACCTGTATAAAGAATGTAAAATTCCCGGGCTTCATCCCACTTTTTATCTATTCCTGCTTCAAATCCAAAGGCCTCACACACATAAAAGGCTGTTGCCAATGGCAAAATAGTTGCCGAAAAGATGGAGGCAATAAAAAGACCAAATGCAAACACCTGTGAGGCCAATTCGCCTGCAAGAGGCTTTAAAGCCAGTGCGGCATCCTTGGCATCGTTGATCTGGTGCCCACTCACATGCAGGGTGGAAGCACAGGCTACGATGATGAAGAAAGCCACCACAACTGTCGCAATGCAACCTACCACGATATCAATCAGGGAGTACTTATATTGCTTCATATCCAGACCCTTTTCAATGACCGAGGATTGCATGTAGAATTGCATCCATGGAGCAATGGTAGTTCCGATAATCCCAATGATCATTGCCAAACTTTGGGTGTTTATTTCCAGCTCCGGATGAACAATGGAATGACCAATCTCTCCCCAATGAGGCTTGCCCATCAGGGCAGAAACTACATACATGAGCAAGGATACACTGAAGAGCAGAAATATTCGTTCTGCAATCTGGTACGTTCCTTTCACTACCAATAGCCAAATCAGCGCACCTATTATGGGTACCGATAGGTATTTACTCACCCCAAATACTTCCATACTTCCGGCTACACCAGCGAATTCAGTAGTGGTGTTTCCTATATCCGCAATCAGTAATCCAATGAATATAAAAAATGTGACTTTAACCCCCGCATTTTCACGAATAAGGTCTGCCAGTCCCTTGCCGGTAACAATACCCATACGGGTATTCATTTCCTGGATAACAACCAAAACGATAAAAGAAGGTATGAGTGTCCAAAGTAAATTGTAACCATAAACAGCGCCGGCTACCGAGTAAATAGTGATACCGCCGGCATCGTTATCAACACTCCCTGTAATGATTCCCGGACCAAGTATTGCCAGGAAGATAGCTATCTTTTGGAAAAGTGATTTTCTATTTTTAAACATCAGCTACATGCTACTAAGT
>DATGYU010000116.1:0-10493 GCA_035297625.1 Prolixibacteraceae bacterium | reverse complement strand
CGATAAACTATCCCAATACCCAGTTGGATATCAATCAAAAGGTAAATCTTGTGGGCAATAATTTATACTTTAACAATAGCTACAATAGTTTGCTAAGCAAAAAGTGGATGCTTCAGTCGGGCATGGCCTTCAATTTTGATCAGCAGGACATTGATCTCAACAATGACAATATACTTACCAAACAAACCATGATAGAGGGGAAAATTGGTTTTAGTTATTTTATCAACGATGCCGCGGAACTAAAGTTTGGAAGTGATTGGGTGCATTTCAATTATGAACAGAAAATAAAAATGGGTGGCCATTACCGGCTTCCCTTTACTACCGATGAAGTTTCAGGCTTTGGTGAAATAGAATATAAAATCTCCAAAATGTTTGCGGCCCGTGTTGGAGCCAGGATTGAAAACAATTCACTGATCAATGAAACAACCCTAATGCCAAGAATATCCACTGCCTATAAAACAGGAAATAACAGCCAGGTATCTTTGGCTGCCGGGGAGTTCTATCAGCGCCCGGAGAACGATTACCTGAAATTTGCTCCTCAGCTCAAACAGGAAAAAGCCCAACATGCTGTAATAACCTGGCAGTATCAAACAGAACAAAGGACATTCAGAATAGAGGGCTATTTCAAAAAATACGATCACCTTGTAAAGTTCAGCCAACCATTGGCTACCCAACCTTTTGACTATTCCAACACAGGGAATGGGCATGCCGAAGGGATTGACATCTTCTGGAGGGATAAAAAAACAATCGAACAGTCCGACTACTGGATTTCCTATTCATGGATCAATGCCCGCAGAAACTATAAGGATTTTACAGCTTCAGCAACGCCTAATTTTGTATCCGAACATAACCTCTCCGTTGTCTTTAAGCGATTTATAGAACCTCTAAGAACTTATGCCTCTGTAACCTATTCATTTGCAAGCAGCCGACCTTACCATGATCCCAATCTGTCGGGCTTTATGAATGCAAGGACTTCTTCCTACAACGATATCAGCCTTAGCCTGACTCATATGCTAGAATTCTTTGGAAATGCATCCGCATTACATTTGATGTTCAACAATGTACTGGGATTTGACAATATCTATGGATACAATTTCTCATCCACCTCTGATGCCTCAGGCAGGTATGCCTCCACTCCCATCAAGTCGCCTTATGAACGGCAAATTGTGCTGCTTATTTCAATACTATTTTAAATTATACATACAACCACGAAAGCAATTCATTATAAACATTTAATCTTTACTAAAATGAAAAAGTTAACTATTATCCTAGCACTGGTTTCAATGTTCAACACTGGCTTTTCCAATGAAGCTTATCACAAGGCAATGACTGAATCCATTGGGCAATTGTTCCGGTCAGCCACTATTAATGATTTTGTAGAAGTAGCCAATCAATTTGAAAGGATCTCCCAGAATGAGAGGAAGGAATGGCTTCCTCTGTATTATGCTTCGTATGCCTATATCATGATCAGTTTCCAGGAGAGCGACAATGCAAAGAAAGATGCTTATCTCGACCAGGCACAAAAAGTGCTGGATAAAGCATTCGCTATTGCCCCCAACGAGTCTGAGCTTTACATGTTGCAGGGATTTCTTTACCCTTCACGCATTAATATTGATCCTATGGCCCGTGGTATGCTTTACATGGAAAAGATGAATACCGCGCTTAATAAGGCCCTGGAATTGAATCCTGACAATCCGAGAGTTTATTATCTGCGTGCCACCATGACTTATCATATGCCAGAAGCATATGGTGGCGGGGCAGCCAATGCATTGCCTTTTTACAAAACGGCAGATGAGAAATTCAAAATCTTCAAGCCTCTAACTGATCTTTCACCCAATTGGGGAAATGACGCCAATAAAGCCGAACTAAAGAAAGCATCTGAGGAGGTAAAGCAATAAGCATTAGGATTCTTCCCATAGTTTCAGTTTGTATCAAAGCATTTACAATTCTTTAATACAAACTGAAATACAGTCCTTTATCTTCCTAATTTTACAAACGTTCATAAAGAGATATCCAATTCAAAATAGGCACTATCAGAATGTTTAACAGAATTTGAAGATATTATTCAACACTTACTAATTTATTCTGTATTTTTCGAAAAACTTAGTATACAATGAATCAGCAATCCTTACAACGGAATCAATTATATTGGATAGTCCCTAAATGGATACTAATACTGATCGTTTTAGGTAATGTCCTTTCATTATTTCTTTTCAAAGGACAGAAATTCAATATGCAAATGTTTTGGTATGCCTCAATCAATTCTGTTCTTGTTGGCGGTACTTTTATGGTCGCAATGGCAATAATGGTCTATCAGCTTGACAAAAAGCTTCCGTGGCTCCAAAATCCTTTAAAAAGGTTGATTATACAGTTTTTTACAACCATTGTGGTTTCATTACTAATCATTGTAATCACCATTTTATTGACAGCTGTATTTTTGCATCAGCAGCTGACTTCCAGCTTCTTCTTTGAAAGCGGATTTTTTATGTTGAAAATAGCTTTTACCTTTATCTTTTTAGGCTCACTGATATCCAACTCAATCTTGTTTTTCAAAAACTGGAAAGAGGCTGCTGTCCAGCAGGAAAAATTAAAAAGAGAACAGTTGGCCCTACAGTATGAAACCCTGAAAAGCCAGGTGAATCCGCATTTCCTGTTCAATAACCTGAATGCATTGACATCGCTCATTAGCACCAATCCTGATAAAGCCATTGATTTTGTAAAGCAATTGTCGGAAGTATACCGCTATGTGCTGGACCAAAAGGATACCGAACTGGTAGATCTGGATACGGAGCTTAAATTTGTGGAATCCTATGTATTTCTGCAGAAAATAAGGTTTGGAAGTAATCTAGATGTTCAAACAGATATCAAAAACAAGAACTTTAAAGTCATTCCATTATCCATTCAAATGCTTGTGGAGAATGCCATTAAGCACAACGAGATTTCTGATCGAAATCCATTGCAGATAAAGATTTATTCAGACGAAAATCAATATCTTACCATTGAAAATAAGCTTCAAAAGAAAAGCGGATCGGAAGGCAGTGGTACAGGCATTGACAATATCAAAAGCAGGTATCAGTTTTTTACTGACAGGGAATTGCAATTGGCTATCAGTAAGGAATATTTTAAGATTCGCATCCCTCTTTTAAATGATTAACTGTTATGTACAAGGTCCTTATTATTGAAGATGAAAAGCCTGCTGCTGAATGGCTAAGCCAGCTGATCAGGAAATTTGATGACCAGATTTCAATATTGGCTCAGGTTGATTCTGTCAGAGGAGCAGAAGAATGGTTTCAAAAGAATGCAGCCCCTGACCTGGTCTTCATGGATATCCAACTGGCCGATGGCTTAAGCTTTGAAATCTTTGAAAGGGTAAAAGTACCCTGTCCTGTTATCTTTACCACCGCCTACCAGGAATATGCCATTAAGGCTTTTAAAGTAAACAGCATCGATTACCTGCTAAAACCCATCTCCTGGGATGACCTGCAGGCTGCTTTTCTTAAGTTTAAAGGCCAAACTGCAAGTGCCCCTACCCCAACTACCATAACGATTGAGATACTCGATAAGGTAAAGGAAATGATGAAAAAACAGTATAAAACAAGGTTTGTCATCAAAGTGGGCGATCACCTGAAATCCATTCCTGTTGAAGAGATCCTTTTCTTTTACAGCCTGGAGAAAGGCACCTACCTTTGTACCAATGATTTCAAGAATTACCTTATAGATTATCCCCTGGAACGTATATCTGAAATGGTTGACGAGCAGCGCTTCTTCCGCATCAACCGAAAGTATATCCTAAGCAACCAATCTATCGCTGATATTGTGGTTTATTCTAACAGCAGGTTGAAAATCAAACTTAAAAAGCCTGATGAGGACAATATCATCGTGAGCCGTGAAAAGGTGCAGGACTTCAAGGACTGGCTGGACAGATAGAAGTTTAAAGTTTCATGTTCCAAGATTCAAGTTTCAAGGGCTCCGCCAGAACCGACTTTAAGGACCTTTAGGATTTTAAAGATCCTTAAAATCGGGACTAAACCGGCCATTTTACCTTACTTTCTCTTTTAGCATACCCTGCAGCTTGTACATTTCGTCTCTCAGTCGGGCAGCCTCATAGAAATCAAGCTCTTTGGCAGCGGCTTCCATTTCTTTCTTAATCTTGGCGATGGCTTTTTCCAGTGCCTGTGGATTCATATATTGCACAACAGGATCGGCAGCCACATTTGGAAGCTCATCGCCGGTATATGCTTTCACCTTCATGCCCGAAGGTTCATAGCCCACCACTTCACGGGCTGCTTTGATAATAGCTGTTGGGGTGATATTGTTGTCTTCGTTGTACTTCAACTGCTTTTCTCTTCTATGGTTGGTTGAATCGATGGTGCGCTGCATCGAGTTGGTAATCTTATCGGCATACATGATCACCATCCCGTTCAGGTTACGGGCGGCACGTCCGGCAGTCTGTGTCAGGGAACGCTCTGAGCGCAGGAACCCTTCCTTGTCCGCATCCAAAATAGCTACCAAAGATACTTCAGGTAAATCCAGCCCCTCCCTTAAAAGGTTAATTCCCACCAGCACATCAAACTCTCCTTTACGCAAATCTTCCAGTATCTGGATACGTTCCAGTGTATCGACATCCGAATGGATATACTTGGTCTTTACGTTCATGTTGGCAAGAAAAGCGCTCAGCTCCTCTGCCATACGTTTGGTTAAGGTAGTCACCAGTACACGTTCATTGCGCTCAATGCGCAGGTGAATCTCGTGCATCAGGTTATCAATCTGGTTGATGCTTGGGCGAACTTCTATAATCGGATCCAGCAAGCCTGTGGGACGAATAACCTGCTCAACTACCACTCCTTCAGATTTTGAAAGCTCATATTCGGCAGGGGTGGCGCTTACAAATACCGTCTGGTCGACCAGCAATTCAAACTCATCGAAAGTCAATGGCCGGTTATCAATAGCGGCAGGAAGACGCCAGCCATACTCTACCAGGTTAATCTTTCTTGAACGGTCGCCTCCAAACATAGCCCTGATCTGGGGCAGGGTAACATGGCTCTCGTCAATGATGGTAATGAAATCATCAGGAAAATAATCCAGCAGGCAGAAAGGCCTTGACCCCGGTAGCCTGCCGTCGAAGTATCTTGAATAGTTTTCGATGCCAGGGCAATATCCCAATTCGCGCATCATTTCCAGGTCATATTCCACCCTTTCCAAAATACGCTGAGCTTCCATTGGTTTGCCTATTTCCTTAAAGAAATCCACCTGCGTCACCAGGTCATCCTGTATCTGGCGGATGGCAGTAGTCATGCGTTCCTTGGTGGTGACAAACATGTTGGCAGGGTAGATCAGCACTTTATCTAATGTTTCAATGGTACCCCCACCAACAGGGTCAAATGAAGAGATCTCTTCAATATCATCGCCCCAAAATACAATACGGTAAGCAATATCGGCATAGGCAGGGAAAACATCCAAAGAATCACCCTTTACACGGAAGTTTCCACGATTGAATTCCACCTCATTGCGAGAATAAAGGGCATCCACCAACTTACGCAGCAGAACATTCCTGCTGATCGTTTCACCAACCGTAACACTTGTCACATTGGCATGAAAATCTGCCGGGTTACCGATACCATACAAACAGGAAACGGAAGATACCACAATGACATCCCGTCTTCCTGAAAGCAGAGAAGAGGTTGTACTTAGCCTTAATTTCTCAATCTCCTTATTGATGGAAAGGTCTTTCTCGATGTAAGTATTGGTGGTCGGGATATAAGCTTCAGGCTGATAATAGTCGTAATAGGAAACAAAGTACTCCACCGCATTTTCAGGGAAGAACTGTTTCATTTCACTGTACAGCTGGGCGGCAAGGGTCTTGTTATGGCTTAATACCAGTGCTGGGCGCTGGACTTCCTTAATGACATTGGCCATTGTAAAAGTCTTGCCCGATCCGGTAACCCCTAACAGCGTTTGGTAGGGAGTGCCATTGCTTAATCCTTCACTCAGTTGTTTGATGGCTTCAGGCTGATCACCTGTAGGCTTATAATCAGATATTATTTTAAATGCTTTCATAAAGAAAGTTCAAAGTTATCGCTCTTAATAATGCTTTAAGCAAAATCTATTGGTTTAAGGGGAGTTGATTAACCTTGCAATCCTTTTATCCTGATGGGATCTTGACGAGAATCAAAAACAGTAATGATTATAATTAGATCACCTTGGCTACGATAAATGATTTTATAATTTTTATAAATAAGATATCGATATTCATCAGGTCGTTCATATAACAAAGGTTCTTTAATTCCAACGAAAGGATTTGATTTAAGAATTTGTGTTTTCTGAATAATTGCCTTTACAAGATCCCTTGCTACAATTGAACTAGCTTTGCCTTGATAGTAATCGTATATTTCTTCAAGATCAGCTAATGCGGAATCAGACCAAAGAATTATCATTCCCATTTATCAATGATCTTAAGAAGTTCATCAGTTTCAATTAATCTGCCGTTCTTATAATCATCTTCTGCCTGGTCAATCCTTTTATTAAATTCTTCCATTGTCATTGGACCAAATTCTTTGGAAATCTTTTTCTTCCTCTCTGTACCCAACAATTGTTCAAGTTTCCCGATTATCTCCTCATCCGTTAAACGAAGAAATTCCTGAACAAATCTCAGTTTTCGATCTACAATATTCATATATTCTTTTTTTTCAAAGTTAATGAATTTGATGATTTACAACCATTTCCAATTCACTTTTATTGCCTTGGCTACCTTACCTTCATCTTAAAATACACAGGAAAATGATCACTCACCCCGCCTGTATATTTATTACCCACATAGGTACGATTGGGTGTTTTATCCCCGTTTTTATTGGTGAAAATCATCCAGTCGCTGCGATAGATTTCCCCCTTGTTATTTTCAACCTTTACCTTTTTGCCGGAAATCATCGCCTTAGAAACAACTATATTGTCCAGCATGTTCCAGTTACCGCTGTAAAAATAAGTTCCCAGCCCATTTTGATCATCAGGCATCATCAGATTCACCAGCTTAGATCCAGAATCAGGAGATTTAGCTCCCAGTGTTTCCTGCAGGCTTTTATTGGCAGGCTCGTCATTCATATCGCCCATGATAATCACACGGGCATTGGCATCTGCAGCCATCAGTTCATCCACTTTGCTTTTTAAAACCGAGGCCGCCATCACTCGTTTAGGCTCGGTTTTATCATCCCCGCCAATGCGTGAAGGCCAATGGTTGACAAAAACATGCACGGTATTGTTTTTCACCTTGCCAACCACATGGAGGATATCGCGTGTTTTAAAGGCTGTATCCTCAGCAAAAACCACAGGCAGGGTTTCATGCCACTCTTCCTTGAAAGCGTCTTTACGGTAAAGCAAAGCCACATCTATGCCCCGATAATCAGGACTCTCTTCATGAATAATTCCATAGGGATGACTTTTCAATGCAGCTGTATGAATTAGGTCTTCCAGCACCGTTTGATTTTCAATTTCAACCAATCCTATGATCTCGGGATAGTCTGACGGATTAACCCCTGCTATTACCTTGGCAAGATCATCCAGCTTTTTCTGATAGCGCTCGCCGGTCCATTTCTTTTCACTCTGCGGAAGGAACTCTTCATCAGGAATTTTAGGATCATCTGCCGTATCAAATAAATTCTCCACATTGTACGACAGTACCGTATATTCCTTCCTGAGCATTTTCTTTTGCGAAGTACAGGCGGTGCTCATAAATCCTGCAGCTACCATCAGCCAGACAAATCTTTTCATAATTTATTTTCCTATCGTGACTTCATAATATTGGGTAACATCTGTAACCATCATTCCGGCTGTTCTTGCAGCCTGGAATCCTAATACACCATCTTCGAACACTTCACAATCGGCAGGGTCAACCCCCATCAATTCTGCACAGCGCAAAAAAGTCATGGGATGTGGTTTAAACTCCGACACATCTTCACTTGTAACCAGGATATCAAAATACCCCTTAAGCCCAATGATCTCAAGTGTCTTTAGCGAAAGCCTGCGGGAGCCTCCTGTTCCTACTGCCATAGGAAGTTTCCCGTGCCATTGCCTTACAAGGTCGGTTACAGGCTTAATTTCAGGGGTAAGGTGCATGTTGGCTTCAAACTCCGCTTCTTTAATGTCTCCCATTTCCCGGGGATCGATGTTCTTGCCAAACATCTCGTTGAGCTTTTCTACAGTAGGATAAAGTGGAATGCCTGCCAGCTTCATGAATACTTCAATGGTGAAATCAATGCCATATTTGGCGGCTGCATTTTTCCAGGCGATATAATGAATAGGCATTGTATTGGCAAGTGTACCATCAAGATCAAAAATCAAGGCTTTGGCCCTTGGATTGACCTTCAAATCTGATTTAATCATGTTTTCTAATAATAATTTGCCGCAAAAATAGCCAATTTAAGCCTAAGAAGGGATTTATAGTTTTTTGTTTGCCTGAAAATTAACATTTTTGATGTACCAAAAACTAAAAAGTATGATGACTACCAATTTGCTTAGCCTTACCAGTATTTCACAATGGGGATTATTCCTCGGAATTGTTTTTATTATTTACGGATGGCTTGAGTCAAAAGACAAGTTCATACTTGCCGGCCAGCTTACATTTGTTGCAATTAGTCTGCTTGCCTTGTGGATTGTTCTTACCCATCAGATTGAAGTGACCGTCTCTGCCAATGGGGTACTAACCAAAGAAACCAAGGTACTGGGATTCTTTAAAGGGTATCTTTGGTTTTCTATTTTGAATATCGTGACCTTACTGATGAAAATATTTAAACTACGCTATCAGAAAATAGTTCTTGCCGGCCTTATTTTATATGCCCTGCTGCTGTTTTTCATGCTGTACAGCGTAATGCAAACACCGGCATAGGAAGAGTTTCAAGTTTCAAATTTCAAGTTTCAAGTTATGCTTGGAGAGGCATTCAGATGACTTTAAGGTCCTTAAAGTCCTTAAGTTCTGGGAGGAACTTTGATAATCTTCAGAATGCCTTACCAGCACTAAACTTGAAACTTGGAATTTGAAACTTTAAACTAAGGTTTTACCGCGCCTTCCTAAGGTAAATATCCCCGCTGATTGTCTTTAAGGCTATGGGCATATCACCGCCATTTAAGGTCAGATGACTTTTGGTTCCTACAGGGGACATATCCTTGTCTGAATTACCTTCAAACTTAACATCCGAATACACATTGCCTGAGATGGTCGACAAATCTATTTTTGCCTTTAAGCCCGATGGAATGGAGTAATCGATAAAGCCACTGATACAGTTGATATCCATCTTTCCCCGCGCTCCTTTTACTACTACCTGACCCGATATGGTTTTCAAGTCAAACTCAAGGCTGGCAGGTACTTTTATCCGGTAAATGATGTGCATATCGATATTCATATGCTTGCCCAATTTATTTTCCAGTGTCTTAAAGTCGACATCCTCATCCAGGTGCAGGATGCTTCCTTCATTACTTTCCTTCAGGGTATAATACTCGTTGTACTTGTTTTTGTCAATATCTGCACTCACCTTCAGGTCGATGGTATTTTTATCCCATGCTTCAATAAGGATACTATCGGCAAAATTGAATTTCATCTCCACTTTCTTTCCCTGAACATCCAGGCTTTTCTGTATCAGCTTTTGCGAATGAGCTGCCAGTGTGACTCCCAGCATGAAGGGCAACAATAATAATAACTGTTTCATGGTTTTGGGTATTAACGTTTGCGTAAATAGATGTTTCCGGTAATAGATTTCAGAAATACCTTCTGTCCTCCCCCATTCAGCGTAAATTCATTCATTTCCTGGCGCATCGGGTGCATGCCTGCGGCACGTTTATCTACCTCAGGTTCCTTTTTACTTTTCAGATCAAGGTTATTATAGATGTTCCCGTTGATGGTATTGATTTGAAGTGAAGCCTTTTCACCGGCAGGAAATGTCACATCCACCGCCCCGCTTACGGATGCCAGTGAAGTAGGAGCATCCTGATTGACATTGCTGAAAACAACTTCCAGATTTCCGCTGATGGTATTGATGGCAAATGGCCCTGTTGAATTGGTCACTTTCACACTGGCATTAAGTGTATTGACTTCCAGACTTCCCTTGAAAGAATCAATGATCAGCTCATCTTTGGCAAACGGACTGTTATAATCCAGATTGACAGCCATGCCTGCAGGTATCGAGATTTTATATTTATGATCCCTCACCTGGTTTACAGCACCTTCAATACTTACAATTCCATTCTCTTCGCTGACGTTAACCCCTAACTCGGTGTTGTCTTCTGTAGAGCCCATTAGCCGAAGCCCCTTGGCGCGATCAGGAACATCCATTTTAAAGTCCGATTCAATGACAATGGCATTCCCCGTATTGTTTTGCAATGAAATATCCCCCAGCAGGTTATGTATTTCAACCTTATTTTTCGTCTTGGGGGTGTACTCATATTTTTTCATCTGTCCCAGTGTTATCATCGGCAAAACAATGGCCGCAATAACGATAACTATACTTTTC
>DATGYU010000115.1:0-3527 GCA_035297625.1 Prolixibacteraceae bacterium | reverse complement strand
GGCAAGGGAAAGTTTGAAGTGGTTTATGCGGAAGGCTTTAAGATATATGAAAATGACACCACCATTACAGCCACGGAAAAGACACCGCAGGCTGAAGAGCGCAGAATAAAAGAAGCCGTCAACCTGGCCAAATCCTGCGATGCCGTCTTGCTGGTCATGGGTGGCAATGAGCTTACCTGCCGCGAGGAATGGAAAAACCATACGGGCGATTATTATGATCTTGATCTGTTGGGCCGGCAGAACGACCTGGCCAAAGCCATCTTTGAATTGAAAAAGCCATCGGCTGTGCTGCTTTTCAACGGAAGGCCCCAGTCGGTTAATTACCTGGCAGAAAAAGCACCGGCCATGATGGAAGGCTGGTATCTGGGTCAGGAACAGGGCACCGCTGTTGCCAACGTGGTATTCGGTAAAGTGAATCCATCGGGAAAGCTGGCCGTTACCATTCCCCGCCATGTGGGACAACTGCCCGTTTATTATAACCGCAAGCCTTATGTGCATGAAAGTCCTTATATCAACGGGGAATATTCTCCCTTGTATCCTTTTGGCTTTGGACTGAGTTATACTTCCTATAAATATTCAAATCTGAAGTTAAGCACTTCAAAAATAAATACAGGACAGCCTGTGGAGGTATCGGTAGATGTAACCAATACAGGAGACCGGGAAGGCAATGAGATCGTCCAGCTTTATATTCGTGATCTGGTAAGTTCGGTAACCCGTCCGGTGCAGGAATTGAAAGACTTTGCACGTATTTCTCTGGCAAAGGGGGAAACCAAAACAGTTACTTATTTGATCACTGCCGATAAATTGCAATTCTATGGTCTGGACATGAAACGCATCGTTGAACCCGGGGAATTTGAAGTACAGGTGGGTAAAAACTCCATGGATTACCTGTCTGCAAAATTTGAAGTAGTGAAACAATAAAAGCAATTACTAAAGTTACCCCCATGAACAGAATCCTTTTGCTTTTGCTACTTTCACTTTGGATGCTTCTTTTGCCGGCCCCTTTATTCTCTCAAAAGCGAATATTGGTGAAAGGGGGAGAGTGGCTATTCAGCGGGAAACAAATTTCCACCCAAAGCTTTCGAATTACAAAATATGAGATTACCAATGCACAGTATGTACGGTTTTTAAATAATAAAAAGATTGGCATTGATGGCATTTATGAAGGAAGGCAACTGATCAATACTCACTCTGAGGATTTGCAGCTGGAATTCACAGACAATGCATGGGCAGCCAAATCCGGCAGGGAAGATTATCCCATGGTGATGGTAAGCTATTACGGAGCGGTTGATTTTTGCAAATGGGCAAAGGGCATGCTTCCCGATTATGAGCAGTGGACCTATGCGGCCCGAGGAGGCCGGAAAAGTAAAAACTATACCTATGCCGGAAGTAACCGTCTGGATGAAGTGGGTTGGTTTAAGGAAAACTGCGAAGGTCATGCTCATGAAGTGGGCAAAAAGCAACCCAACGAACTGGGAATCTATGACATGAGCGGGAATGCCTGGGAATGGTGCCGCAATGACAGCCTAAAGGCAGAGACGGATTTTTGCCTTCACATGGGAGGAAGCTGGTTTCCCGGTGAGCAGCCTGGCCGCATTTCAGCATATTATGGAAATACCCCTACCCATTTTAGCAACAGTGTTGGATTTAGGGTTATCTTTCCGGTAGCTAAAAGACAAAGGCATAAAGAAACGTAATATCCATAAAAAGAAGACTTTTTAAACTTAAGTAGAGAATGAAACGAATCGTATTTACAGCACTTTTAACATTGATGATGCTTGCAGGCAATCGAATTTTATTGGCACAGGAACCCCAGATAACCAACATCGGCAACAGGCAGTCGATGACCTTAAACGGGGTCTGGAAATATATTGTCGACCCTTACCAAACGGGTTATTACGATTACCGTCGTGATGTCAGGGACGAGCAGCCAAACCCAAGCACTGCCGAATCGCTGTTTTTGGGTTACAAGGCCCAGGACCCATCCGATAGGGTAGAGTACGACTTTGACAAGGCAGATAATATCCTGGTGCCACGCGATTGGAATTCACAAAAGGAAAAGCTGTTTTATTACGAGGGTTCCGTCTGGTACTACAAGGCTTTCGATTATGCAGTACCGGCCAACGGCAACCGTCAGTTTATCTATTTTGGAGCTGCCAATTATGAGGCCGATGTATACCTTAACGGCAAGAAGCTGGGAAAACACATCGGGGGCTTTACCCCTTTCAACTTTGAGGTTACCGGGAAGCTCAAACCGACAGGTAACTTTCTTATCGTGAAGGTGGACAACACACGTGGCCTTGAAAAAGTACCTACCATCAACACCGACTGGTGGAATTACGGGGGCCTTACCCGTGATGTGAAAATTGTGGAAGTAGCCTCAACCTTTATCCAGGATGACTATATCCAGTTGGCACACAATGACAGGAATACAATCGAAGTGGCCGTTACCCTTAATGGAGCTCAGAAAGCCGGGCAGACAGTAATGCTGGATATCCCGGAGGCCAACATAAAAGCCAGTATCATTACCGGCAGCGATGGAAAAGGCAAAGCCAGCATCGCGGCTAAAAACTTAAAGCTGTGGTCTCCCGAATCTCCTTATCTGTATGAGGTAAAACTAACGCTCAACGGCAACGTGCTGAGCGACAAGATTGGATTCCGTACCCTGCAGACCCAAGGCAAAGAAATCCTGGTCAACGGGAAACCTGTTTTTTTAAGAGGGATCTGTATTCATGAAGAAAATGGAGTGCGTGGCGGACGGGCTTATTCGGCTGAGGATGCCCGTATGCTGTTGGGCTGGGCCAAAGAACTGGGCTGTAATTTTGTACGCCTGGCCCATTATCCGCACAACGAGAATATGGCCCGTGTAGCCGATGAGCTGGGCATCATGGTTTGGTCGGAGGTACCGGTTTACTGGACCATCCAGTGGAAAAATCCCGATACCTACAACAATGCCCACAATCAGCTGACGGACATGATCACAAGGGACAAAAACCGCGCCTCAGTCATCATTTGGTCCATGGCCAATGAAACGCCCGTATCGCAGGACCGTACCGACTTTCTCAAACGGATGATTGAAACAACCCGGGGGATGGATCCTGTTCGTTTGGTAAGTGCCGCCCTGGAAAGACACACCAAGGAAGGCTCGCAAAATACGCAGGTCATTGCCGACCCGCTCCAGGAGCTGGTGGATGTAATTAGTTTTAACGAATACATCGGCTGGTACGATGGGCTGCCCGAAAAGTGTAAAACGGCCCGGTTTGAAATCAATTTTGACAAGCCGGTCATGATCTCTGAGTTTGGAGGTGATGCCCTTCAGGGAAATCATGGATCGAAAGATGCCCGGTGGACCGAAGAATTCCAGGAAGATTTGTTTAAGGAAACCCTCCAAATGCTGGATAAAATTCCTCAGCTGCGCGGTATCACCCCATGGATACTTGCTGACTTCCGCTCTCCAAGGCGGGTGCTTCCTGACATACAGGATGGCTGGAACCGCAAGGGCCTGATCTCGCAAACAGGCGATAAAA
>DATGYU010000114.1:0-26172 GCA_035297625.1 Prolixibacteraceae bacterium | reverse complement strand
GATCGATTTGATCGTAATCCATATTGTAGAAATAGTTGGCATCATAACGAATTCCATGGCTTACAATTCTTTTGTTGGGAATCCATAAAAAACCAGCTCCGGGACTGAGTAAGTTATATCCGTTGCGGCGTACATATCCTGCTTCCGCTTTATAATTCTCCCCTACCCTGGCTTCGGTAAGCGAAAGCTGTACTCTTTTTGAACTAAATGAAAGATTGGTCCCCTGCGCATATTGTTTGCCCGGGTTTCCAGGCGTAAAGGACTGATGATAAAAAGCCTTGCCTTTCCACTTATTGTTGCGGCTGGCCAGGTTATAGTCCATTCCTGCAATACGGTTGTAATTTTGACTATCGGGTTCATTCATATATTCTTTATTGACAAGGATTAACCCGACGCTTGATCTTGAAAATATTTTCCTTTGCACCGAGGCCACCATAAAATTGCGTGCCAGCTGCTGAGTGGTCTTTTCAGTCTGCATGTCCATCAATCCCAGCCGCCAGTTATTGTCCAGTTTTCCGCTTAAACGGGCACCTGCCAGAACGGGGGCATCCAGTCCTATGCGACGTGAAAAGAAAGGAGTTACTGAGCCAAATCCATAGTTGGAAAATAAATCACTGTTTTCCAGAAAGAACTGTCTCTTTTCGGGAAAGAAAAGCTCATAGCGGTCAAGATTAGTTACCTGCTGATCCACTTCTGCCTGTGAGAAGTCAGGATTATAGGTAAGGTCAAGGTTCATGGAGGTGGTGATTCCCAGCTTTGCATCAAAGCCAAAATCCTTGTTATAGCGCGTTTTTCCTGCTGCTTCAAAGTTTTTAGTCGCACTACCATAAAGGTAAGGAATGACAGAAAACATCATCTTTGATTTTGGGAGCGGCTCTTCCCATTGCAGAACCCCGGTGTAGGCCAAACTTGCCGTGGGAAACTGCCTTGGTACCGGTGCCCATGATGATTTTTCATTGGTCTTTAAATCCAGCCGGCTAAAATTAACATACCATTTATCGGTACCCGACTTGTAACGTATCGACCGGAAAGGAATCTTCATTTCGGTCACCCATCGATCCTTGTACTGGACAGTTTTGGAATCCCATTTACAATCCCAGTTAAGGTTTACAGCACTGCCATCCGACATGGTGCCGTCCCATTTGGCGCCACAGGCCGAGGCCCCAAAAGAGAAACCATTGGTCTGATCCAAAAAAGGATCAAAGAATATCAACACGTTGTCGTTATTCCCAAAGACAAAATCACGGCGAAAGGATTCCACAATACGTTTACCGGGCAGTGTATCAAAAAAAGTGATTCCCAGGTAAAATGCCTTGTTGTCATAGGTCATCACAACTTCCGAAGGTGATTTGGCTTTTCCTGTATCCACCGGGAGTACCAGGTTAAAATCGCTTGCTTTTTCTGCCTTTTGCCAATCGGGTTCACTGATCAATCCATCTATTTTAACAGGACCCGTTGCCTTTTTAACATGAAGGATGACATTTTCATTGTTTTTATGAATAATCAAATCACCTTTATAGAAGGTACCGCAGTTTTCAGTAGCGTAGGAAAAGACATTTAACAGCAAAATAAGCCCAATCAAATAGAATCTCATCGGTCGGTTTAGGTTTGAATAAATGAATGCCAAATGTACAAAAAGACCTTTAACCGCAAAACGTCAGTTACAACCAATCGGGTAAGGATTAACAATCCTTGATGGGTTGTAACTGACGATGTTTTATAAAGGTTCGTTCTCCGGGTTGAGAATCATTGACCTTATGAACTTATTGCTTTAATGCCAGCTTTTCACCTTCCGGTTTAAACTTTTCAGGCTGGTACAGCAAGACGATATCTCCTTCTTTCAGATCCTTGTCAATGGCAACAAACTGTTCATTTTCAGCAACAGGGGCAACAGGAATCTCCTGTATGTCTCCATGTCTTTCCACATAAACAATTTTTTTTCCTTCTTTATTGAAAATAGCAGCAACAGGAATCAACAGCTGATCTTTGACCTTGTTGATAATGATATCATTGTTGGAACTCATGCCCGGCTTCAGTTCCTTGTTTGATTCCTCGAAACGAATGATCACCTTAAAGGCTTTCATGTCAAAATCTTTATGATCTTCCCCGATGGTGGCTATTTTGATGACATGGCCCAAAAATACCTTATCCGGCAAGGCATCAATTGTGATACGAACACTATCATTTAGATTGATTTTAGCAATGTCAATCTCCTTTACATAGGTTTCAGTGATTACATTCGACATGTCTGGCAGGGTAGCAATCAGCGGACGCCAAATATTGATTTCGGTATCTTTGCCATAGGGCTTGCCATTCCAGTCCTTGGCAAACATTACAATCCCGTCCTCGGGAGTCCTGATCGTTGTTGCAGCAATGGCTTTCTGATAACGGTCAATCTGGCTCTGCAGCCTGTTCACATATGTCTGGAAACGGCCCACTTGCATCTTCAGCCTGTTCTTTTCCAGCAAATAATCTCTTTTAAGTTTATCTACCTGCAATTCCGCCTGCCGGTAACTCATCTGGGTTTTTCGCTGATAAGCTTCTGATTCATATTTAGATTGTTCCAGGTCAATTTTCTGGTATTCCAGGTCAAGGATGGCATTCTTGATATTCTGCCTGCGATTGGAAAGTGTAACTGTTGAATCGAGCATCGTATTGCGCAGGTCAGCATCTGTTTTTTCCTTATCCAGCATCTGGGTACGCATCAGGTTCATCAACTGGCTCTCGTCAATTTTAGCGATATAATCGCCTTTTTTCACCGCTTTGCCTTCCAGGATGACATCGGCAATTTTAAGCTGGTAGACCCTCAGCTCCTGATCGCAGATCTCCACCGGAAGGTTGATCTCCGTGTATTTCTCCCCTTTCACCTCACCCTTGCAGTTGATCAGTGTTTCCAGGTTGCCTCTTTTTACTTTATACGTCTTGCCGGCATTAGGGCTTACCCTGAAAGCAAAGAACAAGGCTACTGCCCCCAGAATAACCGCACTGGCTATCAAAAGATATTTCTTATTTTTATACATGGCCTTAGTTTTCAATGATCTTATCATATTCAGCACTCAAGGTTTCTTTTTTAACAAAATCAAACAAGGTGAGCATACGCAACCGGTAATAGTAATTCCAGTAAGTTTTTACCGCATTGATGTATGCTTTTCGCGCTGATTCCAGATCATTGCGTGCCAGGTTAAGTTTCACCACATCCACCTTTCCAATCAAAAAACGCTGAAAGGTAACCTCATAGCCTTTCTGGGCTACCGTATCAGCCTTGGCGGCATTGCGCACCTGTTCAGCCTGAAGGTTGAATTCCATAACCGACTGAATAATATTCTGCTCAAAATCAATACGTGCTTGTTTAACTGTTGCCCTGACCACTTCACGATTGGATTTAGCCTCCATTAACTGTCCTTTTCTGCGCCCCCAGTCCACCAATGGAACGCTGAGACTGATAGACAAATACTGGCTTTTAATAGGGTCCTGGTAGACAGCATCAATATCCTCGGCTCTTTGATTTAGACCGTATCTTGCATTAATTTCGCTACTACTCAGTCCTGATTGTGATTTTGTGAGTGCAACCGAACGATCCTGTTCCAACAGTTGTTGTTCCTGATCAAGGATATCGGGGTTATTTTTCAGGGCAAGCGTTAACGCTTCATCGGCATTAACCTGTAATTCCGGAATCTTTGAAGGAACAATACAATTGACCCTGGCCTGCTTGTCAAGCATCAGGTAGGAATTTAAACTGGATTGGGAACGCTCAACTTCCATCTTAGCCCGGCTTAAAGTCTGCAGGGCGTTCAACTGGTTTAATTCCAAATTGAGCAATTCATCCTGGGTGACGGTGCCCACCTGAAAGCGGCCTTTGCCGATCTTATACAAAGTATCGGCATTGGACATGGTATTCTGGGCGATCTTTAACTGGATTTGTGCTTCCACCAAATCAAAAAACATAGTAGCTGAACGCATGGCCATCGTTTCCTGCGACTGTATGAATGTCTTCTTGGCTTTCTCGTACCTCAGTGGTTCTATCTTTGACCTCCACTTTTGATCGTTATATCCGTTTAATGATTGTGAATAACCAATTCCTATGGGGGCTGCACTATACTGTGTATACTTTTTACCCAATATATCTGTAGACATTTGTCTGGCAAGATTTGAATTTACGAACAAATTTCCCCCGGTAAGTCCTACCCTTTGATTTAATTGCAATTGTGCGGATGAGTTGATGTCTTTAATCAACCTGTACTCATATCGGTTGGTTGATTCAACAAATACGCGCTGTGCAGAATTATTATAATTAAAAGGAGAAGCCGTTAAAGAAAGACTTGGTAATTTATCGGCCTTATAATATCTGAATTTCCAATAACTCGAGAGGAAAGTATTTTCTATTCTAAATGCCTGTAACGAGTTTTCTGCACCTAATTTAATGGCTTCGTCCAAATTTAAGCTAAAGGTTTGGGCATTGGTTTGTAACCCGAATCCTGAGAAAACAATTATCAGGAAAAGCAATATTTTATTCATTTTTAATTGGTTTATTAGGTTATGCACGCAAGGATTCCACCGGATCTTTTTCCGCAGCTCTCTTGGCAGGCATGTATCCAAACATGATACCCACCAGGGCTGACACCCCGAATGCAATGAAAATACTGAATAATGATATGATGGTTTTAATGTCAAATACCGCGGTAATGATCTTTGAAAGGACCACTCCAAGGACGATACCGATGATTCCCCCCGAGATGCTGATCAGGGTGGATTCAGCCAGAAACTGCGCCACGATATCTTTTCGGGAAGCGCCAATGGCCTGCCGGGTCCCGATTTCACGGATACGTTCCATCACCGAGGCCAGCATGATGTTCATGATGCCGATACCTCCTACAATCAAAGAAATTCCTGCAATGGCCCCCAAAACAATGTTGAACACCTTTTTGGTACGTTGCTGCTGCTTGAGCAGCAACTCGGGAATGGTCACCTCGAAATCATACAATTCCGAATGACGGCGCACCAACATTCTCTTTACAATGTTGGCCGTAGCGCTCAGCTGATCCGTTTCTCTTACCTGGAGAATGATCTTGTCCAGCTGATTGGGATTCTTGTCGTCGGCCTGTGTCTTTTCGTCCGTGCCTGAAACCATCCTGCGGCGGCGGGCATTGGCCTGCTCTACCTCGTCGGCACGGATCAGCCCACGGTTTTTAAAACGCATCAGGATGGTTTGTGCAGGAACAAAAATCTTGTTATCAGAACTGCTGATACCCATTTCATCGGAAGCTGAGGCCGTAAAATCACGACGTTCAACCACCCCGATGATCTTTAGCCATATCTGCCCGCATTTGATGGATTTGCCTACCGGGTTTTCCTGGTTAAAGAATACGGTTTTGATGTTGTCCCCTATGATGCAAACCGGCTGACCGGCATCGGCCTGTATCGGTTTAAAAATCTCGCCCGACTGCAGTTTAATATTAAAAATGCTGAAATAACTGGAGTTAACCCCTTCCAGCTCAATGGGCTTGCTTTTGCCATCGATTATCGCAGAATAGTTGTAGGAGATAACAGGGCTGACCATTTTTATGGTAGGAACGATTTCTTCTATGGCCTTTAAATCCAGAAGGGTTAGTCCTTTTGAAAATTTCTTGCCCCCGGGCTGGTCGGTATCACTTTCTTCTGTCCCTTTTGTGGATATCTGTGTGGGAGTGATAATGATATTGTTTACCCCTACCATCTTGATCTGTTCCAGGATTTCCTGTTCGGCCCCATTCCCGATGGCCATCATGCTGATTACGGCAGCCACCCCAAAAATGATGCCCAGCGCGGTAAGAATAGACTTGAGCTTATTGGCAATAATAGCCTCAAAACCGATCACTATATCATGAAAATATTTCTTAAAAATCATAGTATCTATATTTTGAGGAGGATCATTTTTGGTTGAGCGATACTTTCATGGAAAGCGTCTGTGGACCAGCCACTGGAGTGGGTACCGGTTGAACCTTCAATTGTTCTTCTTTTTCCTTTTCAGCCTTTAATCTGGCCTCCTCCTTTTCCTTTTTTATCTCGGCATAGATTTCCAGTCCAGTGTATTTCATCTCTTCGGCATTTTCAGGTTCGGTGAGCCAAACCACATCCCCTTCTTTAAGGCCCTTTTTAATCAGTACATGATTTTCATTTTCATCGCCCAGCCAGACAATCTGCTTGACAGGTGATTCTTTCCCCACATAAACATATTTGACGCTGTCGTTTTCAAACACCGCATCCGATGCCACCATCAGGGTATCTTCAAAGGTACCCGCTTCAATGGCATTGCTGGTTGTCATGGCCGGTTTAAGGTCCTTGTCAATCTCAAAGATCTTTATTTTGACCTCAAACACCTTGGCATCACTATTGGGCATTGCCTGTCCGATATTGGCCACAGCAATTACTTCACCGTTTAACTGCTTATCAGGAAAGGCATCAATGCCCAGTTTAACCTTTTGCCCTATCTTAATTTTTGAAATATCAATCTCGTTGATGTAAGTTCTTGAAATTAAGTTGGTCATTTTAGGAATGACAGCAATGGTCGTGTTGTACATACCCACCTTCGAACCGGTTTTGATGATCTCGCCCCAAGGGAATTTCAGATAGGTAAGGATGCCCGATTTGGGAGCCCTCACTTCCAGGTCGCTGAATAATTTCTGCAACTCCTCGTAGCGCTCCAGTATCTGTCGGTAGTTGATGTACCTGCGCTGCACTTTATTTTCTTCCTGTTGCTTTTTCAGAAGATAGGCTTTCTGTTCCTGTTCCAGCTTACGGGCAGCCTTGTCGTTGTCCATGCTGGCCTTTTTCTGAATTGAGGGGGATTCATAGATGGACTCCTCCATGACGATTTTCTTTTCCGCCATGTCCAGCCTTGCATTGACAATCACATCCCGTTGGTTGCTCAAATTAAGGTTGGAGTCAATCTTGGCGTCTTCGTATTCCGACTGGGTCTTTTCCATTTCATCCTGTGCCGCCTTGATCTGTTCTTCAACGGCTTTGTGATCCAGGGTGGCCACATAATCACCCGAATCAACCCATGTACCCTCTTCCACCATTTCGGTAATGGCCAGCTCATAAATGCGAAGGTTACGGTCTTTCAGCTTTTCAGGAATCTCAATGTTGACCGACTTTTCCGATTCCAGCTGCCCGGAGGAAAAGACAATCGATTTAAATGTTCCCCTTTCTACTTTAAGGGTTATATTGGTGGAATCTGCTTTGCCCTGGCCAAGAAACAGATAAAGGATTAATAGCAAAACAGCAGGAATTGCTACATAAAGGATCTTTTTGGTATTCATATAAATGTTTAATAAGTAATAGGTTCAAGGTTAATTTGTTGGTAAGGAAAAAACAAAAACAGCTTCCTTTCCCAGGCTTCATCCGTCACGTAAAAAATATTTTGTTGCATTTTAGCCTCAATATTTATGCCAAATATGTAGAAAACATAGCGGTCTTGTTACATGCATCGGCCATTATTTTGAGATAATTTACATTTATTAACGAAACAACCCTAATAGCATTGTGTCATGTAACATATTTTATGATTCATTAACAGACCGACCAGTTTCACGGCCCTGCAATCGGGTTGAATAACTTTTCCTGTTCCTGAAGCTGTTGTACCAAGCTTCTTTGTTCGCGATGGTTATATCCAATAGATTAAATGAATCAGTATTTTCTGAAATTATTATTCAATGTCGATAGAGTAAAGGATTATACAACATGGGTAAAAGGATAAGATAAACCATCCCAAAGAATCCTGTTGCTATTTAAAAAATCCTTTTTGCCTGTTTTTTCACAGTTGTAACTGGTCGAACAAGTCACAAACCCCATGCAGTCTGTCCAAAAACCCTTTGTTTCTTTGCGTTTTCACTCAATGAAACTCCTCCGTTTAAAATCACCCATTGAACCACAGCCTTTTACAAAGAAGCACTGTTTTATTTCATTTTTTTTTGCCTGCCTCTTACTGTAGGGGTGTATTGCCAGGTTAGTTGGATGAAATTAAAAGTGCTTTTACTGCCATGATATGAAGTAGTATATTTTCAAACGGGTCAATTCCATTGAAAGGATAAATGATACCATCAGCAATTCTATTTTCTACCCTGCAAAAATGAAGCTTCATCAGTTATTAACCTCCCCTTTGATTTTCCTGCTGCAACCGATATCCTGCTGTCAAATATTCTCAGATTAATTCTATTTTCTCTAAGGTTTCTCTAAGGTTTCTGTAATCTTTCTGTAATAAATATTACAGAAAGGTTATTTATACCTTACAGCTGCCTATCAAAAAGTGCAAATAAACTGGGAATAATTCAACCGGGGGATAGAAGCCCGAAAAAACCGGATAAAAAGTAATTCTGCGCAAGTTTTGTATCGTAATATATTTGCAGGTAAAACAGGAGACCCTATAAAGTAGTGAACTTCTCATTCCCAAATTATTAAGAAAACACTATAAAATTAGAATACGTAAAATTTCAAAAGAATTCATGAACCAATGGCATGGTATATGCGTATTTCTATTATAAAAAACAGGAATATGAAACGATTAATAATTCTTTCACTTTTATTGATGCTATCTCTGTACAGCAGGTCGCAACATAAGATAGAAGTTGAAACCGGCGAAAAGAAAATGTCACAAGGCAAACAGACCGCTTTTACTGTGATGATCCCTGCTTCACAAAAAGAGGAGATAGAAACCTTATGGAGAAAATATGTAAATGTTCGTCCTGCCGGTGAACGAATTGACAACCTCAACACCCAGATTGGCAATATTTTCAGAAATAAAGAAAACAGAGTTAAACGTGACCGGTTGAAAATGGTCAGGAATGGAGATGAGCTGCATATCAGCGCCGTTGATATCAAACAGATATCCAACGCTCCAATGGATGTGTATGCCATAGTAACGCAACAGCCGCAGGGGAGCCAGCTCAGCGCGTTTTTTCAATACAGCGACTCAACATTTATCACCGCCGATAGTGTGGAAAACAGCCAGTCTGCTGTTGTACGGGATTATATGCACGATTTTGCGGTCAGTGCTTACCGCACCATAATGGATAATAATGTCAAGAATGCCAATAAAGCGGTAGCAAGGGAACAGAACCGTTTGAAAGATTTGCAGGCAAGTTCACTGAGGGAGGAAAAATCAATTTTGCGCAATCAGTCAGCCATTCAGGAATATAAAGCCAAGATAACGCAGCTTCAGAAAGACAGTACCAACGCGGTACAAAACATTGCTTCCAAAGAAGAAAAAAAGGCAAAACTGGATAAAGACTCTGCCGAATACATGCTGGCAGACAAGGAATTGACTATGCTGGAAAAAGAAAAGCTTAGAATTACCAGGGAAATAAGATCCATGAAAACCAGGATCAAGACCAAGGAACTGGATATCGAATCGGCCAAAAATCAGATTGCCTCCAATGAACTGGAAATAGATAACCAGACCAAAATCATTGAAAACAAACAGCAGGTTGCCGAACAGCTGATCCAGGAAAAAGAGCAAATAGAGTGAAAAGTTTAAAGTTAAAGGTTTAAGGTTTAAAGTTAAAAAAAGCCTCCCCAGACCTGACTTTAAGGACCTTAAGGTCTTTAAAGTCCTTGAGGTCAGGCCTGGGAAGGCTATAAGCTTTAATCTTTTAAACCAGCAGAAACTTGATATCCTGGATGATGGTCTGGGCCAACTGATCGGCATCAATCATGGTGGGAGCCTCGGCATAAATGCGGATAATGGGTTCGGTGTTTGATTTGCGAAGGTGCACCCAGCGGTCTGAAAAATCAATCTTCACCCCGTCAATGTCGGTAACCTGTTCCGACTGATATTTGATTTTCATCCTAATAAGTATGTCATCCACATCAATTTCAGGGGTAAGCTCTATTTTATTCTTGGAGATGAAATAATCGGGATAGGTCTTGCGCAACGCAGAACATTTAAGGCCCGATTTGGCCAGATGGGTTAGAAAAAGGCCGATGCCCACCAGTGAATCGCGGCCGTAATGGGATTCCGGATAGATGATCCCGCCGTTGCCTTCACCACCAATCACGGCATTGGTTTCTTTCATTTTGGCTACCACATTCACTTCACCCACAGCCGCTGCCTTGTAGGTTCCCCCATGTTTCTCGGTAATATCCCTTAAGGCGCGTGAAGAGGACAAGTTGGACACCGTATTGCCTGGAGTATGGCTTAAAACGTAATCGGCAATCGATACCAGTGAATATTCTTCATTGAACATGGAACCATCCTCACTGATAATGGCCAGACGGTCGACATCCGGGTCTACTACAAAACCGACATCCACGCCCTTTGTGCGGATAATATCGGCAGTCACAGTAAGGTTTTCAGGCAGCGGTTCCGGGGTATGGGCAAAATGGCCCGTTGCCTCGCAGTTGATTTCCACGACTTCCTTCACACCAAGGGCTTTTAAAAGCTTTGGAATGACGATTCCGCCAACGGAGTTAACGGCATCAATGGCAACGGTAAACTGGGCGTTGCGGATAGCTTCCACATCCACCAGTTTCAGGTCGAGCACCTGCTGGATATGAATGTCGGTATAGTCTTTCTCAAAGATCTCGCCCAGGTCGTCCACCCCGGCAAACTCATAGGCTTCCGTTTCGGCAATCTCCAGCACTTTGGCTCCTTCTGCAGCGTTGAGGAACTCTCCTTCATGGTTGAGCAATTTCAACGCATTCCACTGCTTGGGATTATGGCTGGCCGTAAGGATGATACCTCCGTGGGCTGATTCTTCCTTTACGGCAATTTCGGTAGTGGGGGTAGTAGCCATTCCAAGGTCCACCACAAGGCATCCCATTCCCGAAAGGGTTGACACTACCAGCGATTGAACCATGGGACCCGAAATGCGGGCATCGCGACCAACGACAATGGTAATAAGCTCCCCGGGATGCTGTTGCCGGGCCCACTGCGCATAGGCAGCCGTATATTTTACCACATCCAGCGGACTAAGCCCTTCACCGGGCTTACCGCCAATGGTTCCCCGAATTCCTGATATCGATTTGATTAAAGTCATAATGCTGTATTTGAGATTGATTGCTTAAATAAAAAATCAGTCAATTTATACGGACTGATTATACAAAGATAAGGACTTCGATGGCGAAAATTGATAGGACAGCAGAAAAGAAATTCAATAATAATTGCCTATTGGCCGTAGAGAAGGATAATTTACGCATTACAATACTCATTTATTGACTCTTTCACTTATCACTTTTCTACAATTATTGCGCATAATTACAAATCATAATTTAGAATCAATATAAATTATAGCACAATAACTATAATGAAATATTATTTAACACAATCTTTCGTTTAACAAGGGAATTAACTTATAAAAGATTACAAGGCAAAATATCAATGAAATTACAATTTTACAGTAAATGGGCAATAATGATTTCTCGTTATATAGTTTTAAATTTTAAACAATGAATCATGAAAAAAGTCCTCTTTCTTTTTGCTTTCCTGGGCATTCAATCATTTGTTCAGGCCCAGTTAAATATTGGCGGCAATGCAATCCTACAATTACCTCAAGGACAATTTAAAAATATTTCAAAATTTGGCTACGGAGGAAGTGCTTCGATTGGATACACATTTGCCCAAAGGGTTGATTTATCAATCGTTTATACCAGCTATGGCTACACCGGAGCATTAGGTCAGGATTTTAGGTTGAACTCAAAAACCGTAGAGGCAAAATTCTTCTTTTTGAATGGGAATACCCGCCCTTACATTGGCTGCGGAGTTGGCAGATTTACCGAGGTTTTCAATATGGACCCATTTCCCCGGCGAGAAGAAAACAGATGTGGTCTTGAACCGAAAGCTGGTGTTTTAACCGAATCAAAAATGATTAAAAACCTGTTTATTGATGCTTCTGCTTCATGGCTTCGAGATGATTTAACTAAGTTAGGTCCTAAAGCGTTAAATCTGGCAATTGGATTGAAATACATGATTGACTTTAAGAAAAATTGATGGCAATATTTGGTAGGATTTTATTATTGCAAACCAGATAGTATATAATACTAGCAAGTTGTATACGATAGTGATCGGATGACATTAGGGGCATCCGGTCACTTCCATCTTGAACGATTATCTACGAGCGCAACTTATACACCAAATCCCATAATACGATCCCTGCACTTACCGAGATGTTAAACGAATGCTTGGTGCCGTACTGGGGTATTTCAATGGCCCCGTTACAAATATTCACTACCGATTGCTGGACACCCTTTACTTCATTGCCAAAGACAAGGGCCAGTTTTTGATCTTTTGCAGGGATAAATTCAGGAAGAGAAATACTGTTTTCCACCTGTTCAACCGCATAAACATGATAGCCTGCTTCTTTAAGATTTACTACCGCGTCTTCGGTCTCTTCAAAATATTCCCAGGGAACCGACTTCTCTGCATCAAGGGCCGTTTTATGGATGTCTTTATTGGGAGGAGTCGCAGTTATACCGCAAAGCACTACTTTTTCAATCAGCAAGGCATCCGAAGTGCGAAACACGGAGCCAATATTATTGCAACTGCGGATGTTATCCAAAACAACCGTTATGGGGGTCTTTGCCACTTCTTTATATTCCTCCACTGACAGGCGGTCGAGTTCTGAGTTCTTTAACTTACGCATTAAAAAGATTTACAATTAGACAATTTACAAAGATTTACAATTAGACAATTTACTTTAGTTACCCTACTGAGCAGAGAATAAATAGTAAATTGTAAATAAAAAAAATAGTAAATAAGATTTACCAGAAGATTTACCAGTTCACTTTCTTTCTTCTTACCGGCATAGTCATACAGCGAGCGCCACCGCCACCGCGAGCAAGTTCAGAGCCAGGAATGGTGATTACACATTTACCGTCCGGTATCTCACATTGACCGCTAAGCAGATCTTTGGCGTGAATTACCGTAAAGCCGTGGTGGTTTAGCTGATCTATGGTATGAATGTTGCGCTCGTAGCCTATTATCTTGCCGGGAGCAAAAGCAAAGAAGTTGGCTCCGCTGTGCCATTGTTCGCGCTCCTGGGTCCAGCTGTCGATATCTCCGCCACACTTCACATGCTCCATATCTATACCCAGTTTCTTTAATGCCTTAGGTAGACTATTTTCTTCCTCGATACGCGTCACCTTTCCATTATCAACCTCAATATGAATGGTATGAAAACGGTTGGTTCCCATGATCAGGGGTTCGTACACCATGCATGCATCCACATCCAGGAAGGTAAACACCATATCCAGATGGATGAAGGATTCGGGCATGTCAGGTAACTCCTGTACCAGGATATGAAGCGTACCGCCTTTTTTTGATTTCACCTGTTCAAGGATGTAATCTATACCCCTTGTGCTGGTACGTATGCCGGTACCGATAACTATCACATCTTCCCGGCCCACCTGGAAATCTCCCCCTTCAATGGAAATACCCGGGAAATAGGTAAGAATTTCTGTAGTATTGGGATTGATGGTAGTAGTTTTAAGCATGGGATGGCTATTGAAAATGGCATCCATGATGATGGCCTCGCGGTCGCGTACATTACTGGCCATTTTGCCAATAAGCACCTTGTTGCCAAAAGCCATCGCGGAATCGCGTGTAAACAGGAAATTGTGCAGCGGCCACAGGCTGAAACGCTCCTGACTAAGATAACGTGTAAGGTTATTGCGTTCAAGATAAACACCCTGGATCAGCAGACGGGCCAGCTCCACGGCATTCTGGTCCATCAGTTTGGGCAGAATTTCCATGGCTATCTCATTGCGGCAGATCTTGGTGAGCAAAGACTTTCTAACTTTTTCATCCACCAATATATCGGCCAAAAGGTCCTTCACCTCAAAGGTAGGACTAACTTTATTCAATACCTTTTTAAAGGTAGCATACTCTTCGCCAGCCACCGAAAGGTTGAGGATATCGCTGTAAAGGGCACGCTTTGCGTTCTCGGGAGTCATCTCTTCCACTTCCAGCCCCGGGGTATGAATAATTACCCCTTCCAATTGGCCAAATTCAGAACAAACGTCAATTTTAAGTTGTTGATTTCGTTGCATAGTCTATTTTTAGCGCATCAAATATACAAACAATGAACATCAGGATACTTAAACTTAACCCATAATCGTTTCACTTTTATTGCATATCAATTATATTTGTCCGTGAAAACAGGAAACATGAAGAAAGTTGTATTAATAGGGATTCTTTTTTGGATGACCGCCTACATCACTAAGGCGCAACCGACTACTGCACCCAATATTTTTCCAACAGTAATTATTGACAACGATACACTGGCTCATGTTGATTTATCAGAGGTTACTATTTTTGCCAAAGCACGTTTTAAATCAAGGCAGGCAGAACAGCAATACTGGCGCATGGTGGCAAGGGTAAAAAAGGTGTATCCCTATGCAAAGGAAGCCGCCCGGCTCTATACCAAATACCAGCAGGAAGTACCCGCGGATGCCAAACGCCGCGAAAAGCGGGCCTATGTAAAAAAGGCTGAAGATGAATTAATGGCCCTTTACGGGCCCAAAATCAAGCAGATGTCTATTTCTGAAGGGAGAATCCTCATTAAGCTGATCGACCGCCAGACCCACACTACCTCCTATGAGTTGATTGACGATGTAAAAGGTGCCGTACCTGCCTTCTTTTGGCAAGGAGTAGCCCGTATCTTTGGCAATAACCTTAAATCCCAGTACGACCCCTACGGAGAAGACCGCGAGATAGAGCATATTATTTACTGCATCGATATGGGGATCATTTGAGAAGTTTCAAGTTTCAAATTCAAAGTTTCAAGTTGGGCGCAGAGGGCACATTGTTAATTAGGTTGGCATTCTCACGGGGGACCTTAAACACCTTAAGGTCTTTAAGGTCCTTAAAGTTGGCCGATGGGATAGCTTAAATGATAAATAGCAAATCGTCTAATAGTAAAATGCTTACTGCTCTCAGCTACCACTGCCTACTGACCACTGATTACTGTTTACAGATCACTGCCTTACTTTCCCTTTGCTTTAACGCACTCCATAATGGTGTATATCAAAATCTTAAAGTCGACATACAAAGAGATATTTTTAAGATATACCATGTCATATTGAAGTCTTTCTACCATTTCATCCACATTGGAGGCATAGCCATATTTCACCTGACCCCATGAGGTAATGCCAGGTCTCACTTTTTGAAGATGAGTAACATAAGGGGCCTTGCCTGCAATCTGGTCAATGTAGTATTTACGTTCAGGTCTTGGTCCCACCAATGACATTTCGCCCCACAGCACATTGACAAACTGGGGTATTTCATCCAAATGGGTGCGACGTAAAAACTGCCCGATAGGGGTAATTCTCCCGTCGTTTGAACTGGAAAGTAAAGGCCCGTTGGTTTCTGCATCTTTTACCATAGTACGGAATTTATAAATGGTAAAAGGCTTTCCAAATTTACCTACCCTTTCCTGGCTATAAAAAACCGGTCCTTTTGAACTGGCCTTAATTATTACTGCAAGTATCAAAAAAACCGGAGAAAAGAAAATAAGGGCAAGCAATGAAACCACTACATCCAGCAAACGCTTCACTTTTTCCTGCCAGACAGGCATCAGACCATTAGAGATCTTTAACAGCGGGGAGCTGAAGATGGTACTTGTCTTGGCCTGATTGGAAAGGATATCAAACAAATCAGGGATGCCCCATACGATATGCACCCTGTTTTCAAGGATGGTAAGTATTTCACTTAATAGTTTATGCTCAGAAGATTCTATGGCGATGATAATCTCTTCCACGGCATGCTCATTAATTACTTTCTGCAGGTTCTTATAGGTTCCAAGGTTAGGTGCATATTTCTCCAGTGGATACGATTCGCTCTGATCGACTGTAAGAAAACCGATGATCATATTACCGGCAGGTCGTTTTTGTACCATCATGTCTTCAACAATATGGACAGCCTTTTCATTGGCTCCAATAATAATGGTATTAAAGCCAATAATCCTGCGGTGAATCCTATGAATGGTGCGGGTAGTGAGTATAAGCCGGAAGAGGTAGGTAAATGTGAAATGAAGGCTTAATAGGGTAAAATAGAGGTTGTAATATTTTTTATAATCGCTGATCGAATCATTCAGCAGCAGAAGAAAAAAGATAATTGTAACCCCGATAACTGAAGTGATAAAGGTCTTTCCCAGTTCCAGTAAGCGCGATTTACGGTAAATATTGGAGTATTGTCCGGTGATGTAATAGATCGTGATCCAAAAAATTGGAATGAACAGTAATGCAAGGAAATATTGATTGGTGAATTCAAGTGGGATATCTATGCCGAATTTTAATGGCTCAATATATATTTTTCGGTAGAAATAAAACAATGTCCAACTGAGCATTGCGGCAATGATATCGAAAACCAGATACCTGGCGACCTGTAGATTTTTATGCATAGAAAATAAATTTCCTCGAATTACGTATGCACGTAATAACGATCATGTGTATAAAATATTGTGATAAAATTAAACTTTTAATATTAATTAACACTAGACCCGAATATCATTAAAACGCAGATGCTCGTTGATCTCGTTGACTATTCGTACTCCATTTTGCAGATTATCAAAGGAGTTAGCAGGCTTGACTCCCTGTTGTATAACATGAATAAAATTACAAATCGAGGCATATTCTTTGTCATCATCAGGGTAAGCATTATATAGGGGAGCGGAGAATTCAAATCTTGCCTTGCCGGAATAACGAAAGATTTCACAATGCCCTGGACCCTGTTCATTGGTAACTGTAAGGTTAACCACAGAGCTGTCTTCATATTCAATCCTTGTATTGATTACCAGATCATCCTTGGCATCTTTGATTCCAAAAACCTCGGTCTTTTTATAATTATTCTGTACCATCCGGTGAAGGGCAGTCACCAGCAACAGCATTTCGTCGCCCGGGCTTAAGGTTTTGCCTTCAAAACAGGTCCTTAAATTAATCAAAACAGGGTTATCCTTCTTTTTGAGGATATCAAAATAAGGAATAAAATCAAAAGGGTTGTAGATATAATTTACAATACCGGCTTCCTTTTCCAGGTCTGTCAGTTCCTTGATTTCCCTTAGGGTAAGCTGAGGAATCGCTCTCAGATAGATATGTTTGCTTTTTCGAAGGATAAGCCGGATCAAATCACTGCTGATACTTTTCTCATTGATGACCAGTACTGCATCCGATAACCGCATTAATTCAACAGGGCTAAAGAACTCTTTAAAACCTTCAGGAACAGGCACATTCCCCGAGAAGTAAACCCCTTCAATGGCTACTCCCGGGATCTGACCAATCCTCCCTACAAGACCAGGGCTACTGGTTTGATCTCCAAAAATTCCTAGTTTTATCATATCCGCAAAATAAACAGATTATTAAAATTACGTAATATTGTTGAGTAAATACTTTTCAACGTCGATTGTTAATAATCTTTGGCCTTACAGGCATTTTTAACCGCACAATTAGCTAATTTTGACAAAAAAGATATAGTCTATGGAGTTTCAGGATACATTACGACATCAGGGCCTTAGAAAAAGAATGGTGGAAGGTATTCGTATCAAAGGTATTAAAGATGAAAAAGTACTGGAGGCGATGGGCAAAGTTCCGCGGCATTTGTTTATGGACAGCAGCTTTTTGCAGTTTGCCTATAAAGATCAGGCTTTTCCTATCGGTGCCGGACAAACGATCAGCCAGCCATTTACAGTTGCCATGCAAACGCAGCTGCTACAGGTCGAACGTCTTGATAAAATTCTTGAAGTAGGAACTGGCAGCGGTTATCAGGCGGCAGTGCTTATTGAAATGGGCGCTACGGTCTACACCATCGAACGCCAGCGGGAGCTGTACCTGAAAGTACAGTCCACACTACCCCGTATAGGCTATCATCCCAAATTCTTTTATGGTGACGGTTATAAAGGACTGCCCACTTACGGCCCTTTCGACAAGATCATTGTAACGGCAGGCGCCCCTTCCATTCCCGAAGAATTACTGGCCCAGCTTAAAGTGGGAGGTCGTATGATACTGCCCATGGGTCCGCGTGAAAAACAAACCATGTATGTAATAGTTAAAACCAGTGAAACTGAATATTACAAGGAAGCACACGGAACCTATGTCTTTGTTCCAATGTTAAAGGGAACAGACAAATAAAGAGATTGACAATTTAACGATTTACAATTTACGATTTATGCTCTCATGAAAGTTATACCCAAGTAAATCGTCAATTGTCTAATCGTAAATAAAAACACTAAATTCCATCACTGATGTTACAAATCAAAAAGTTCACCTTCAATCCGGTTCAGGAAAACACTTTCATTGTTTATGATGAAACCCTCGAGTGTGTGATCATTGACGCCGGATGTTATACCGCCAAGGAAAGACAAGCTCTTGATACCTTTATTGCTGAAAAACAATTAACCCCCGTTAGACTGATCAATACCCATTGTCATTTTGACCATATCATGGGAGTAACTTATTTGCGCAGCCGCTACCATCTGGATTTTGAGACCCATGCCATGGAAGCTCCCCTGGTAGAACAAGCCACAGAACAGGGTGATCTTTTCGGCATACCCATGGAACCGGTAGATGCCCCCGATGCATTCTTCAAGGAAGGGGACCGTATCAACTTTGGGAACTCTTACCTTCAGGTGATCGAAGCACCAGGCCATTCACCGGGAGGTGTAGTGTTTTATAACCCTGACGAGAAAATAATGATAGCAGGCGATGTATTGTTCTACGGAAGCATTGGCCGCACTGACCTTCCCGGCGGAAGCTACGAAAGGCTGGTTACCAACATCAAGACCAAGCTTTTGATATTACCAGAAGATACCACAGTTTACAGTGGCCACGGCCCTGAGACCAGCATTGGCTTCGAAAAAAAGAACAATCCCTTTCTTGGTTAATGATTACTGGATATTGGATATTGGATATTGGTATGCATAAGCAAAAAAATATCCAATGTAAAATAAGAAATAAGAAAGTAAAAAAACATTGCTTATTTCTTATTTCGTACTCAACTTAGTTAATATCACACTTCAATTTTAATAACGTACCAATCAACCCAAAACAAATAGAATCAGTATGACAGTTATTACCGATGAATTCATGATGGGAATGCTTTCAAAAACAAAAGCCTATACTCTGGTGCTATTGAAATCAGGGCCCAACAATCAACATCCTGAAATGAAATCGCTTATATGGGAACATGTACGCCGGAATTTCACCTTGCGCAAAGAAGGCCTGCTTTCGGTGGTAACCCCTGTCTCTGATGAAACAGACCTTAAAGGGATGGGTATCTTTAATGCCGATATCGAACAGACCCGGCATTTAATGGAGCAGGACCCATGTGTACAGGCTGGCATCTTTACATTTGAAATACATCCAACACGTAGTTTCCCGGGGGATTTACTGCCTGCATAAAAATCCACGCTTTTCTTCGTCACACCTGATTAAACACCCACAATCATGATCAATTCATCTTCTTTACAGTTGGATTGGCAATTAATACAACAAAAGTCATTTTCAGGTACTAACATTCTTTCTAATTTTGTGCCACGATAATAATTGAATAAAACATACAACTATGGCTAGTGATAAATTTGTAATGCGCCACATCGGCCCGCGTGATCAGGAAATTCAAGACATGCTTCATTCTATTGGTGTATCGTCAATGGAAGAGCTCATCAACCAAACAGTTCCTGAGAACATACGTCTAAAAAAGCCTCTGAATCTTGAAGATGGCTTAACAGAACGTCAGTATTTCCGTAAGATCCTTGCCCTGGCATCCAAAAACAAAGTATTCAACACCTATATCGGTATGGGTTACTATGATACCATCACCCCGGCTGTAATTCTTCGCAATGTGCTGGAGAACCCGGTATGGTATACCAGCTACACCCCTTACCAGGCAGAAATCTCACAGGGCCGACTGGAGGCTTTGCTTAACTTCCAGACCATGGTCTCTGAGCTGACAGGAATGGACCTGGCCAACGCCGGCCTGCTCGATGAAGCTACTGCCGCTGCCGAGGCCATGATCATGATGTACAACTCCCGCTCACGTGCCAAAGCCAAGGCTGGTGCCAATGTGGTATGGGTGGATGAAAAGATATGGCCTCAGACCCTGGATGTGTTGATCACAAGGGCCAACCCACTGGGAATAGAACTTAAAGTGGCCAACCGCGATGACTTTGCCTTCGATGAGAATGCCTTTGGGGCCATCGTGCAGTATCCCAATTCCGACGGACAGATTGTGGACTATTCTTCCCTGGTGGAAGCAGCCCATGGCAAGGAAATATTTGTAGCTGTAGCCACTGACCTTTTAAGCCTGTCGATCCTGACTCCTCCGGGAGAGTGGGGCGCTGATATTGTCTTTGGAAGTGCCCAGCGCTTTGGCGTTCCCATGGGTTACGGGGGCCCTCATGCTGCCTTCTTTGCCTCAAGGGAAGAGTTTAAAAGAAACCTGCCGGGCCGCATCATCGGTATTTCAAAGGATGCCCTTGGCAAACGTGCCCTACGTATGGCCCTGCAAACACGTGAGCAGCATATCAAACGTGAAAAGGCAACTTCCAACATCTGTACCTCCCAGGCCCTGCTGTCCAATATGGCCGGATTCTATGCCGTATACCACGGACCGGAAGGCATCACAGAGATTGCCAAACGCATTCACAGCATTGCAGCACTGCTTGAAAAAGAGATATCAGCCCTGGGCTATACCCAGCTGAACACTACCTATTTTGACACCATCCGCTTTGAACTGCCACGCTATGTGAAGCGTGAAGACATCGAATGGCTGTCACTGGAGCTGGAAATGAACTTCCGCTATTTCGACAACGGCGAGGTAGGCTTAAGCATTGATGAGACCACCAACCTTGACGATATCAACTGGATACTGGAAGTGTTTGCCAAGGCTGCCAACAAGCCATTTACACAGGTTACGGAATATCCCCGCCAGTACACTATTCAACCTGAGCATCTAAGAACTTCTTCGTTCATGAAACAGGAGGTGTTCAACAAATACCGCTCTGAAACTGAGATGGTACGTTACATCAAAAAATTGGAACACAAGGATATCTCACTTACCCATTCCATGATTCCACTGGGTTCCTGTACCATGAAGCTGAATGCGGCTACCGAGATGCTCCCCTTAAGCTGGATAGAGTTTGGGGGCATCCATCCTTTTGTACCCAAGAACCAGGCCCGCGGCTACCAGGAGATGATGGAAGAACTTAGGCGTGACCTTGCCGAAATTACAGGCTTTGCCGATGTAAGCCTTCAGCCCAATTCAGGAGCGGCAGGCGAATATGCTGGCCTGATGGTTATCCGCCAATACCATATCAGCCGTGGAGAAGGCCACCGCAACGTGGTGCTCATTCCTTCCTCGGCCCATGGCACCAACCCTGCCAGCGCTGTGATGGCTGGCATGAAAGTGGTGGTTACCCCTTGCGATGAGCGCGGAAATATTGATGTGGAAGCGCTGCGCCAAAAAGCTGAAGAATTCAAGGATACCCTCTCCTGTTTTATGGTGACTTATCCTTCCACCCATGGGGTATACGAATCATCCATTACTGAACTGTGCGAGATTATCCATTCGCATGGCGGACAGGTATACATGGACGGAGCCAATATGAACGCCCAGGTTGGATTGACCAACCCAAGCCGCATTGGTGCTGATGTGTGCCATCTGAACCTTCACAAGACCTTTGCCATCCCTCATGGTGGTGGTGGACCCGGTGTTGGTCCAATTGCAGTTGCTGCTCATCTGGTTGAATTCCTGCCATCCCATCCGGTGATGAACAACGGCCATGTGGGTATCACCGCGGTATCAGCAGCCCCCTGGGGAAGCGCTTCGGTGCTGCCTATCACCTATGGGTACATCAAGATGCTGGGAGCCGATGGACTGAAACGTGCGTCAGAGATTGCTATTTTGAATGCCAACTATATCGCCCATGCGTTGAAAGATAACTACGGTGTATTGTACACTGGCGAGAATGGCCGCTGTGCCCACGAGATGATCCTTGAATGCCGTCATCTAAAGTCGGCCTCAGGCATAACTGAAGGTGATATTGCCAAACGACTGATGGACTATGGCTTCCATGCTCCTACCCTTTCGTTCCCGGTTCATGGCACCCTGATGGTCGAACCTACCGAGAGCGAATCCAAACAGGAGCTGGACCGCTTTATTGAGGCCATGAACAGCATTTTCAACGAGATCCAGCAGGTAATTTTAGGCGAACTGGATAAAGAGGATAACCCGCTTAAAAATGCGCCGCATACCTCAGAGGTGGTTACTGCCGATGCGTGGGATCATTCCTACAGCCGCCAGACAGCCGTCTTCCCGCTTAATTGGCTCAGGGAAAACAAATACTGGCCACCGGTAGCCCGCGTCGATGATGCGTATGGCGACCGCAACCTGGTATGTACCTGTGAATCCATCGAAAGCTATCAATAAGCAGATGACTTTTAAAAATAGTAAACCCTATCAGGATTTGAAATTCTGATAGGGTTTTTTGTTTGTACCAGGGACTTATATACATGTTATAACTGATGATATAGCCTACTTGATACATTCATGGATAAATAATGGTTTCTGGATATTATCCCTAACTTAAACGTAATGTTTCTGTAAGCTGTTTTACTGAAACCTTACAGCAACCTTAGAGAAACCTTAGAGAAACTAAAATAAAGGTATGATAGGAAAATGGCAGTAACAGGTAAAAGAAACAGAAATATAATCGCTGAAATTTGGAGAAAAAATTAAATCACCAGGGGTGTAATTCCTAAACTTGTCAATCAACAAAGGATGTATGAAGCAAATGAAACAATCAAATTGAAGACAAAGATTCAAAAGGTCATTGGTAAAAATAAAAATGTCCGAAGCTTCGGCTCCGGACATTTTAGTTATCTTCTTTTATTGCCCTTATTATACTTATGGGGTTTGTTTTTACCATAATCCCGAGACTTATCAGGTCCGTTTCCATGGATACTGGCACTTTTATTATGGCCCGGTGAATATGCCTTGGCACTTTTTTCACCCATCATCTTTTTCATTTGCCCCGGGGGCATTTTACCACTTGGACGGGTCGAAATGATCATTCCTTTTTTATGGTATTGCGGACTATGGCGGTGCACACTACAACCCGTCCCCAAAAGAATAAAAAGAGAGAAAATGAGCAACAGTAAAGTATTTTTTGAAGTCTTCATTTATAATCGATATTTATTGAAAGTCATACGAATTTAAATTCAGTCAGTTACTTACCCTTTCTTCAATTGGTAAATAATTTGCATTAAATAAACGGGCTAAAGAGTTTCTTAGTATGTGATATTTGCTGCCGGTGAGATTAAATTTATGGCATTTTAGTCTATTCACAAGGGATTTCTAACTTTTCACGATGATGCTTTTCTTAAAATATAGTATCTTCACCTCACATTATAAAAACAATGGAAATATTTATTATTACCATACTTATCCTGATCAATGGCTTTTTTGCCTTATCAGAAGTAGCATTGATTTCCAGCAAAGAGGCCCGACTGGAACAGTTCAGGATCAATAAAAGAAAAGGGGCTCAAACAGCCTTGAAATTACTGGAGAACTCCGAGAATTTTCTTTCTGCCATCCAGGTAGGCATTACGCTTATTGGCATTGTCACGGGCTTATATGGCGGGATAAGTCTTGCCGAGGAGTTCACTCCTTTTTTCAGGCAATATGACCTGACGGCCCCCTATGCCCATGAAATTGCCCTGACACTAACGGTGCTTGTCATCACCTATATCTCCATAGTAATAGGTGAACTGGTACCAAAAACCATTGCCATGTCCAATTCCGAGAATATTGCCGTGGCAGTAGCTCCTGTAATTTACTACTTCAGCAAGGTATTTTATCCTTTTGTAAGGTTACTGGCCTTCTCAACTAACCTTATCAAACGGCTGATCGGCATCAGGGAAAATACCGATCAAATGACCGAAGGGGAGTTGAAGCATATGCTCAGGGTGGCCTCTCATGAAGGAGTGATCGAAAAAGAACAGAACCTGATGCACGAAAAGGTATTCTATTTTTCGGGCAAGCGGGCCAAGCATATCATGACCCACCGTATGGATGTGGAATGGATCGATTTGGATGAACCATCGGAGGTGACTCATGGAGAAATTCTTAAACTGAGACACAGCAAGATACTGGCCTGTCATGGTACCCCCGAGGAGTTTGCAGGGGTGTTACACGTGAAGGAATACCTGTTGAATTATTATTCCGATCAGCCCGAAAAGACGGATCAGATACTACATTCCCCCATTGTGATCCCCGAAAATGCCGATGCACAAAAGGTGCTTACCCTTTTTAAGCAAAAGCAGAACTATTTTGCCGTAGTGGTCAATGAATACGGGGGCTTTGAAGGGATCATCACCCTGCACGACATCCTGGAAAGCATCATTGGCGACATTCCTGAAGAAGGCGAGGTATCGGAACCTGATATCTTTGTACGTGAAGATCAATCGGTGCTGGTAAGCGGCGATGCTCCAATAGAAACACTGGCAGACCTGATTGAAGATTTTGTGATCGATTTCGACGAGATCGACTATTCAACAGTAGCCGGCTTTGTCTTCAGTAAAATGAATAAAATACCCGAGCTGGGCGATAAGTTTGAATATTCCGACTCCATTATTGAAGTGGTGGATATTGACCACAATAAGATTGACAAGGTGTTGATTACCAAAAAGAATAAGGAAGAATAAAAAGAAGTAATCAGTGATCAGTATTCAGTAACAGTTGCCAAGCACACCGTCTACTGAACACTGATCACTGATCACTCAGATCATTTGCCCGGAGTACCGGCTTTGGTATAGTCGATTAGCTCGATGCCCCTGCTCTTAATAGCTCGTCTTACCTGGTCGGAGGTAAATATCTCTGTGACAATATGACGATCGTGCGCTACGGTAGTCATTCCCTTATTGCCTACCGCTTTCATCTCGGGGGTACGATTAGCAGGATGATCCACAAAAAGATAAGTATTTCCGGGCTTTAGCGAGCGTATCATCTTCATAAAAGCGTCTCTTTTATCGTCTTTGGAACTGGCTTTATTCCATCCAAAATCAGGTAAGGCACTCAGCCCTTCGGTCTCATAGATCAGATTGTATTCTTTGGCCAGTTTCTTCACGATGGCCTTTAATTCAGGTTTACAGTCGGGAGCCCCCATGTGCGAAGACAGATGGGTAACATTGGGAATGTGCCGTTTTGCAATTTCTATCTGTTTACGCAACTCAGCTTCCACTTCCTCGAGTTTATAGGCCTTGTTGTACCATTCACCCGTGGTGGCTACAAAATTACCATCGGCATCAACCAAGGAAGGAGATGCGGTAACTGGCCTCCATTTGATACCATCCCATTCGCTGGTAAGGGTAAGATGAACTCCTACATCAATGCCAGGATTTTCTTTAAGCAGTTGTGCCGCTTCCATAAACCAAGGACCGGGCACCATTACTTCAACAGATTTGCTGATTCCCTTTTGCCAGGCCTTCAGACAACTTCTGTTGGCCGCATGACTGGATCCCATATCATCAGATCTTACCAATAGGCGGATCGCATTACTTTGAGCCGAAGCGCCAAAGGTGATCATTAGTAGCAGTAAAAGGCTCGTTAAAATTCTCATCTTATTCATAAAAGAGTTGAGTTAGTAGTACAATGTATAGCATTTAAAAGTATAAAAATCTTAGTTCCCTAGCGGAAAGAATTGCATTTTTTTAATGACGATTAATTCTTGGAATAAACGATCTTCCCTTTTTCCTCAACTGTCTCTTTGCCACAGGAGATTACTGAATGATAGAGATACAATCCTTCGCCTGCATGGTGTTTTTCAGGGTTCCATGTTAGAAGGGCAGAACTGGCTGCACCGGGAAGCCATTCCAGTTTTTTTATCAGCATGCCTTGCGTATTGTAGATAGAAAGCTCAATGGATTTGTTTTCTATATGCTGGTACTGAAAATTAAATTCTTTGCTTGCCGGGTTTGGATACACAGTCAACTGGTAATTATTCTTCACCGGCTGGCTGATAGAAGTGATGACGGCATCTCTTTTAACGATAGCCGACTTGCCCATAGCTCCCAGTTCATCCCACGCTTTGGCTGTTATGGTGAAATCACGCGTTGCGGGGCAACTCCAATTAATTTTATAGGGAGGTTCAAAGGCCTCACCGATCTTGTGCCAACTATCGTAAAATTCAACCTTATAGATACGGCTATCGG
>DATGYU010000113.1:0-14998 GCA_035297625.1 Prolixibacteraceae bacterium | reverse complement strand
GCTGCAAAAATACAAAGAATATCAGTTCAAAGAATTTTACCCTATAAAAAGAATAGGAACGCGGGTTTGGCGGATCAAAAAGGAGTAAGAAAAAATGGGAACGCGGATCTAGCGGATTGAACGGATTGAACGGATAAAAAGGAATTTATTAATCGGAGAATTGTATTCATCAATTTTAGGTATTTATAAATCCGTTTTGATCCGCTTAATCCGCTTAATCCGCGTTCCCATTCTTTTTTGTCACCGTTTGCCCCATTCCATGCGGTTATCGATGCGGTAGAAGATCTTTTCGTTTTCAAGGAGCCAGCGTACCACCTTTACTACATTTTCCTCTTTGCCTTCTATTTTTTTCAGCAATTCCTCATAAAACATTGGTTGTGTAAGCGCTTTCTGCACCTGTTCGCTGATGGCATCAAACTCATATGTACTGATGTTGAGTTCGTTTCTTTCCATGCAGACATCACATTTACCACATCTGACCGATTCAGTTTCGCCAAAATATTCCAATAGAAGCTGGCTTCTGCATTTATGACCGGAAGAGGCATAATGAATCATCGCCTCTACCCTTTGCAGGTAATCCCGTTTGCGGTCGGCAAAGTTTTCTTTGGTGATCCTCAGCCGGTCGGGATCAATGCGTTCTTTGGTAAAGATGATAAAAGGAGTCTTTTTCTGGGGGATATAGTCTACAATCTTTTGCGTTCTTAAACGGGTCAGAAATTCATACACCAGGTCCTGGGCAATGCCTGCCCTTTCGGCCAGAAACTTCTCATCAATAGAGACATAATTGGTAAACAACCCGGTATATGAGCGAAGCAGCAGCTTGATAAACCCATCAAAATCAGCATTGGCTACCTGGAATTTGTAAAGGTCTTCCCTGTCAACTTTAAAATACACCTTGGAAGGGTTTTCCAGTTCATCGGTCAGTTCAAGATAACCATCGCGCTGCAATATTTTTAGGGCGTTAAACACTTCGGTGATCTGAAAAGAAAACCTGGAGGCAAAGGTGGCCATGCTGAATTCGAAGATCTGGTCTTTGCCAAAGCCTACAGCCACCTGGTAGAAGTTACCGATGGCCTCATAGATGCGTTTAATAACATCGAGTTCAGGAAAGGATTTATCGACATTTTTCAGCAATTTAAGCTTATCGCTGTTGTTGAACAGCAATACGGAATAGGCTTTCTTGCCATCACGCCCTGCACGTCCTGCCTCCTGGAAATAGGCCTCAATGGAATCAGGCGATTCGAGATGAATGACAAAACGCACATCCGCCTTGTCGATGCCCATGCCAAAAGCGTTGGTAGCCACGATGACCCGGCACTTGCCATTTTTCCAGTTCTCCTGTCTTTCGGATCTTGTTTTGGCACTTAGTCCGGCATGATAGTAATCGGCTGAGATATCGCTTTTTTTGAAAAGATCGCTGATTTCACGGGTTTGCTTACGGCTTCTGACATATACAATTCCAGAACCTTTGGCTTTTTGAACTGCCTTCACCAGGTAATTCACCTTATCCTCTTCATTTCGTACCAGATAGATCAGGTTACTGCGGTAGAAACTTGAACGATGGACGTTTTTGGCATTGAATTTCAGCTGGTACTGAATATCTTCGATTACCCGGGCGGTAGCCGTTGCCGTCACAGCCAGTACAGGCACATCGGGCAACATTTTGCGCAGTTCGGCAATTCTGAGGTAAGAAGGCCTGAAATCGTAGCCCCACTGTGAGATGCAGTGGGCCTCGTCGACAGCGATGAGATTAACGTCCAGCTGGCTGATGCGTTCCTGGAAACGTTCCGTCGAGATGCGTTCCGGAGAAAGATACAGGAACTTATAATTTCCCCAGGCGGCATGATCCAGCGCCACTTTTATCTCCGGGGCGGTCATCCCGGAATAGATGGCCAAAGCCTTGATACCCCTTTCATTGAGGTTCTCCACCTGATCTTTCATCAGGGCAATCAGGGGAGTAATGACCAGGCAAATACCCGGCCTGGAGAGTGAATAGATCTGATAAGTTACCGATTTTCCACCACCAGTAGGCATGAGCCCAAGCGTATCTTTTCCCTTGGCGACCGAATCGATGATCTCCTCCTGAATGGGCCTGAATGACGAAAAGCCCCAGTACTTTGTCAATATCTGCTGAAACTGGCTCAATATCTGTTTTTATTAATTTAAGCTGATGGCAACTGGCTGCTGGTTACTGGCCATTAGCGACTGGCTGCCGGCAAAAGACGCTGATTTCCGCTTACTATAACGTTGATCGAAGCTTTTCCTGCCAGAATCCAGCTGCCGGCAGCTAGTTTTTTTATACTTGCTCTCACTGTCCTTTTCTCTGGTTTCATGTGCTTGCAACTTGAGATTACAAGATAACACATTTTACTTAACAATTTTTAATGAACATTAATATTTAATGATATGCAACCCTTTAAAAATATAGGACATTTGTACCTTATTTTTTAGTAGTTTTGTTGTTCATCGAGAATATAAAAATACACATAAATGTCATTTATAACCGATAAAGTTGTTTCTGAAGGTTTAACTTTTGATGATGTGTTATTAATACCCTCTTATTCAGAAGTTTTACCCCGCGAGGTGGAGTTATCTTCATGGTTTACGCGTAACATAAGGATTCATACTCCGGTTGTCACGGCGGCCATGGACACGGTAACAGACTCTCGCATGGCGATAGCCATCGCGCGTGAAGGAGGCATTGGGGTGATCCATAAAAATATGGGCATAGCAGAACAGGCACGCCAGGTTACCAGTGTTAAACGGGCCGAAAACGGGATGATATACGACCCTGTGACCATCTCAAAGGAAAAGACCGTACGTGATGCCATAGGCTTGATGAAGACTTATAAAATCGGCGGGATACCCGTAATTGATGAGCAGGGATACCTGGTGGGCATTGTCACCAACCGCGATTTACGCTTTGAAGACGATATGAACAAGCTGGTATCAGAGGTGATGACAAAGGATAATTTGATAACAACCAATGTGTCCACCACCCTGGAGAAAGCCTCAGAGATTCTTCAAAAATATAAAATAGAAAAACTTCCGGTTGTCGATAAGAATAACAAGCTGATTGCCCTTGTAACGTACAAGGATATCACCAAGGCCAAAGACAAGCCGCTGGCATCAAAGGATGAAAAAGGAAGGCTTAGGGTCGCTGCAGCTGTAGGGATCGCAAAAGACACCCTTGATCGTATTGATGAATTGGTAAAGGCGCAGGTGGATGCCATTGTCATTGATACTGCCCATGGCCATTCAAAATATGTACTGGAAATGCTGAAAAGTGCAAAAGCCAAATTTCCCGAGATAGATTTTGTGGCCGGTAACATTGCCACTGCCGAAGCAGCTTCAGATTTGGTACTGGCAGGCGCTGATGCCGTGAAGGTGGGAATCGGACCAGGTTCAATTTGCACTACCCGTGTAATTGCAGGGGTAGGAATTCCGCAATTGTCAGCCATCTACACTGTAAGCAAGGCCATTAAGAAAAGCGGCATTCCGGTCATTGCTGACGGGGGAATCCGTTATTCAGGGGATATCGTAAAAGCCATTGCTGCAGGAGCACATTCCATCATGGCAGGCTCGTTATTTGCAGGGGTGGAGGAATCACCGGGCGATACGATTATTTTCCAGGGACGAAAATTTAAGACATACCGGGGAATGGGATCGGTAGAGGCCATGCAGTCGGGCTCCAAAGACAGGTATTTCCAGGATGTGGAAGATGACATTAAAAAGCTGGTACCGGAAGGCATTGTTGCCAGGGTTCCTTACAAAGGAGCGCTTGACGAAGTGCTGCATCAGCTGATTGGAGGCATGAGAGCCGGAATGGGTTACTGCGGAGCAAAAAACATTGAGATGCTTCATCAGGCCAGGTTCACCAGAATCACGTCATCAGGCATTCAGGAAAGCCATCCTCATGATGTAACAATAACCAGTGAATCACCAAATTACAGTTCAAGATAAATATCCTGCCAACGATAAATACCAGCACATCAGTAACAATAATAAAAATCAATATTAACAAATATTTCTGTAACTATTTTCTGTAATATGAAATCAATGATAAAATTATTCTGTCTCATCTTATTCACTATTCTAACATTCAATTTATCGGCAAATAAGAAAGATAAAGTTGTAATGACCATTGGAGGTATTCCTGTTACCCAGGAAGAGTTTACAGCCAATTATAAGAAAAACAATACGAATGTACTGGATGCCAAAGACAAGAAGACACCATCGGAATACCTGGATCTTTATGAGAATTTTAAGCTAAAGGTGCTGGAAGCACAGCATTTGGGTTATGATACCGTACGTACGTTTGTAGATGAGTTAAAAGGGTATCGGAAAGAATTGGCCAGGCCTTATCTGACGGATGTTACTTATAATGATGAGATGGTAAAGACAGCTTATCACCGCACGCAATATGAGCGTAAGGCCAGCCATCTGCTGGTATTGGTATCACCGGAAGCATCGCCTGCCGATACACTCAAAGCATGGAACAAGATTTCAGATTTACGCAAACAGATCATCGATGGCGCCGACTTTAACGAGATGGCATCTAAATATTCGGAAGATCCATCAGCAAAAGAAAACAAAGGACAACTGGGATATTTCAGCGCCTTCCAGATGGTTTATCCTTTTGAAGACATGGCATACAAAACCCCTGTTGGCCAGGTATCAGACATTATTCGTACCAGGTTTGGGTATCACATCATAAAGGTTCAGGATGAAAGGCTAACACCCGGTGAGATAAAAGTAGCCCATATCATGAAAATATTTCCAAGGCAGCCCTCTCAGGAGACTATTGACAACCTGAAGGTAAAGATCGACAGCATCTATCAGTTGGCCATCAGCGGGCAGGACTTTGCCGAGCTAGCAAAAAAATATTCAGACGATAAGCGATCGGCAGAAGAAGGTGGAGTGATGAATTGGTTTACTCCTACCAACATGGTACCTGAATTTGCAGATGCTGCCTTTGCCCTTAAAAAGGACGGGGATATTTCACCGGTAATTCGTACCCCTTATGGCTGGCATATCATTAAACGTATTGAACTGCGCACTACCCAGCCTTTTGAAAAGATACGTGCAGACCTTGAGTCTAAGATCAAACAAAATCCCGCTATCAGTAAATACAGCGATGAAGCCTTCGACCATAAGCTAAGGGCAGAATATCAGCTTAAGATCAACCAGGGAAATCTTGATCAACTGAAACCCCTGGTAGGCGATAGTATCAAGGCAAAAGGATGGACTGAGGCATCAAATGCAATGAAAAACAATGCACTTTTTCAATTTGCCAATCAATCGCGTACTGTGGGTAACTTCATCACTTATCTCAATGATCAGAAATTTTCAGCCGCGGCAGGCAATGCAGCCCAACAAATGGATTTGTTAATGAATAAGTATATCAATCAGGAGCTTATCAATTACGAAGACAGCCAGCTGGAGAAAAAATATCCAGAATTCGCACGTGTCATCAATGAGTACCATGATGGAATTCTTCTTTTCAACATATCCAAGGACAAGGTTTGGGATGTTGCTTCCACTGACAGCGCGCGTTTACAACATTATTATGACACCACTGCAAAGAAATATTATTTTGGCGATCGGTTCAAAGGGTGGGTTATCAGGGCAAAGGATAATGATACACGGTTAAAAGTAGAAACCTTACTGGATCAAAAAGAAAACACTTCAAAACAGGAGATTAGTGATTTATTTAATACGCCTGCCGCTAATAATGTGGAGATTACAGAGGTGGCTGTTGAAAAAGGAGAAGATCCTGTAGTAGATTATTACATTTGGAGTGGCCCAAAGCCCGCAGGTTTTGATGAAACAACTACTTTTGTCCACGGTAAAGTTGTTCAGAACGAACAAAAGAGTTTGAAGGATGCCTGGGGCTTATATTCTTCCGACTTTCAGGAACAAGTGGAAAAAGAATGGATTGATTCTTTAAGAAAGAAGTATCCTGTAAAGGTTAATAAAAAAGTACTCAGTAAAATTGAGCCTGTAGAATGAAAATAAGTGAGTAAGGCTTTATTCACCCATTGGACAGATAAATTATATCAGGAACCTGATATTGAATGAAAAGAACATTCAGTTTTTAAGGCACATTGAGAAAGATGTTTATCTGGAAAGTATTGATAATTACAAAGTGAAACTATTTAAAATAAAAAATAATCGTTTATGATCAGAAAACTAGTTGGTTTATTTATCCTGTCAGCGTTCGCGGTTGTGTTAAACCCGGCAATTGGTCAGGATAAAGTAGTGGACCAGATAATAGCAGTGGTGGGAAAAAATATTATTCTGAAGTCTGACATTGAAAGTATGTTTATGCAGCAGCAGGCACAGGGTATCACCACCGAAGGCGATATGAAATGTGAGATCCTTGAAAACCTGTTGGTTGAAAAACTTTTGCTGGCAGAAGCAGAATTGGATACCACCATTACAGTAAGTGACAGCCAGATCAACCAGAATCTGGAGCAACGCATACAATATTTTATCTCTCATTTGGGATCAGAAAAGGAAGTGGAAGCGTATTTTAAGAAGTCAATTGTTGAATTGAAAGCAGACATGCAGGATGTTATAAAAAATCAATTGATGACAAGCCAGATGCAGGGAAAGATCTTAGATCAGGTAACCATTTCTCCAGCCGAGGTACGTTATCATTATAAAAACCTGCCTGAAGATCAGATTCCGGAAATTGACGCACAGGTGGAATATGCACAGATTACCGTTCAGCCTGCCGTAAGCCCTGAAGAAGAAGAGCGTATCAAATCAACCCTTCGTGAATTGAAACGCCGTATTGAAGCCGGGGAAAGTGCCTTTGGGCCACTGGCAGTCATGTATTCAGAGGATGCTTCCGCAAAGGATGGCGGTGTACTTGATTATATGGGACGCGGTAATCTTGATCCCGCTTACGCGGCAGCCGCCTTTAATCTTAAAGGAGATAAAATCTCCAATGTGGTAAAAAGTGAATTTGGATATCACATCATCCAGGTAATTGACCGCAAAGGAGAACTTATCAAGACCCGTCACATTATCATGATGCCTAAAGTAACTCCCGAGGCCTTGGAAAAAGCCAAAGGCAGAATTGACAGTATTGCTGATTTTATCCGTAAAGGGGATATTAAGTTTGAGGAAGCAGCCTTACGCTATTCCTATGATAAAAATTCACGCAATAATGGTGGAATGGTAATTAATCCCGAAACCAGTGAGACGAAATGGAAACTGACAGAACTGGATCCCGATGTAAGTAAGATACTTCCACAGATGAACATCAATGAGATATCAAAACCCTTCAAGACTTTTGATGATAAGCAAAGACCAGTCTATAAGATTGTAAAACTTATCAGCAAGACCAGTCCTCATAAAGCTACTCTAAAGGATGATTACGTAGAACTAAGCAACCTTTACATGCAAACGAAGAAGGAAAAGAAAATGGATGAATGGATCCGTGAAAAACAAAAAGGAGCCTATGTGCGTATTGATCCAACTTACATGAATTGTAACTTCAAGTACAAAGGGTGGATTAAGTAATAGAGTTCCAAGTTTCGAGTTTCAAGTTTCAAGTGGGACATCGGGTAAGTATAGATGTCAGATACGGCAAACAATTGACAGACGATTCAATAGAATAATAGAAGATGGCATATACAAATGAAGTGGAAGCTGTTAACGCGTTAAGCGTTAAATTTGATCAGCTGCGTTCAGAAATAAAAAAACGCATTTATGGTCAGGATGAGATTATCAATCAGGTATTGGTAGCATTATTCAGCCGGGGGCATTGTCTGTTAATAGGGGTTCCCGGATTGGCCAAAACGCTGCTGGTAAATACCATTGCAGAAGTGCTTGGTCTTGACTATAAACGGATTCAGTTTACCCCTGACCTTATGCCATCTGATATCATAGGAACAGAAATCCTTGATAAGGATCGTGAATTTAAGTTTATCCGAGGCCCCATCTTTGCCAATATCATTCTGGCCGATGAGATCAACCGAACGCCTCCCAAAACACAGGCAGCTTTGCTGGAAGCTATGCAGGAACATTCCGTAACAGCGGCCGGACAGAAATATTCACTGGGTAATCCATTTTTTGTTTTGGCTACCCAAAATCCAATTGAGCAGGAAGGTACTTATCCACTTCCCGAGGCTCAGTTAGATCGTTTCATGTTTTCCATTTGGCTTGATTATCCTTCTTTTCACGATGAGCTGACAATAGTTCAGAATACAACTTCAGACTACGCGGCCCATATAAATGAAATCATCTCCAGGGAAGAGATTCGTTATTTTCAGGACCTGATACTCAAAGTTCCTGTTAACGATCACGTGCTAAAATATGCCATTGGCCTGTCGTCAAAAACAAGGCCTAATACCGATTTGGCCGCCCCTATTGCCAATAAATACCTCAAATGGGGAGCAGGCCCGCGAGCCTCTCAGTATTTGGTGATTGGCGCGAAAACCCATGCTGCGCTTCAAGGGAAATTTTCCCCCGATATTGAAGATATCCGTAAAGTGGCAGTTAGTATTTTGCGTCATCGTATCATTAAAAATTACAAGGCTGAAGCTGACAATGTTTCTGTAGAAGATATTATCTCAGAATTAATGAAATAAGCTGTTTGAGGTACAATTATTGATAGGATCTATTAGTACAAATTATGCATGGATAAGCGAATAATTAAAGATTATCCAATATGCAAATTGAATCAATTAACTCAATTAATAAAGAGTGAGAAGAAGTAATTTTAAGGCAATGGGCCGTATTGTTTTTTTTGTATTGACAGCTTTGTTCATTTTATCTGCTAAAGGATATTCTCAGACAAGAAAGAAGGTAGAAATTTTGCATACCGACTCGGGGGGATACAATGCCAGAATTGTATCCAATGCCCAGCGGCTTATCGGGAACGTGAAAATATTGGTTGACGGGGCTTACATGTGGTGCGACAGCCTTTACTCGTATACCAACAAAAATATGGTGGATGCCTTTGGAAAGGTGCATATTGTGCGCGGGGATACCTTGAACATGTATGCCGATTTTATTAATTATAACGGGGATACCAAGATTGCCAAGGCCCGCAGGAACGTAAAACTCATCGATAAACAGACTACCTTAACCACTGATTCCCTGGATTATGACATGAACACCGACATGGCTTATTATAATTACGGGGGAATGGTAAAAGATACGGCCAATGTATTAATCTCTCAAATTGGGCAGTACCAGGTAAATACGGACAAGGCTTTTTTCAGGAAGAACGTTGTAGGCACTACCAAAGATTATAAAATCAAGTCGGACACACTTATTTATTTCGCTAAAATCAGAAAGGTATTTATTGAAGGCCCTACTCATATTTACAATGAAAAAGACACTCTTTATGCCGAATATGGGTGGTATGACAGTATGAAAAACCTTGTCAACCTGACCAAGAATCCCCGAATTTGGAATATCAATCAGAAGATGGAAGCAGATTCCATCTTTTACGATAAGGGAAAAGGAAATGCATTGGCCCGGGGTGATGCCAGAATAGAAGATATTGAAAATAAGATTATTGTTAACGGAAATCGTGTGGAATACAATGAACTGACCAAGATAGCCACAGCTACTGATTCTGCCATGCTAATTCAATACTCTGAAACTGATTCCTTGTTCCTTCATGCTGATATTCTTAAAACACTGCCCGATACTTCGAAAACCTTTAAAGGAGCTTTACCATTAAAACCGGTAATAAATCCAAAGGATACCCTTTCACAGGACACCTTAAAAACGACCGTTAAAGACATTGTGGCAGCCAATGCTGATACCATTCAGGCGGAAGTTGAAAATACACTGGCCGCTCAGGATAGCACTTCCGGAGAGAAGAAACAGGACCCTCGCCTGGTGCTGGCATATAATAAGGTAAGGTTTTTCAGGGAAGATATGCAGGGTAAGTGTGATTCTTTGGTATACTGGTCAAAGGATTCGACCATTCAATTGTTCAATCTACCTGTTATTTGGTCAAAGAATAACCAGATATCCGCTCAATATATTGAAATGATCAATCGTAGAAAAGATCCTGACGAGATCCACATGAATGAAGATGCTTTTATTATTGGCATGGAAGATGACAGCATCCGGTTCAATCAGATTAAAGGAAAAAACATGATTGGTTATGTACGTAAAAATGAACTGTATAAAATTGATGTGAATGGAAATGGGCAATCCAACTATTATGCCTATGATAAAAAGGGCATCATTGGCCTAAATAAGGCAGAAAGCAGCAATATAACCATTTATATGAATAAGGGAAAGGTTTCAAGAATCGCTCTGATAAAATCACCCGATGGAGAGTTGAAACCGATGGCTGAAATTGACGAGGGAGACAAGAAATTGCCGGGCTTTAACTGGCAGCAGGAAATAAGGCCCAAATCAAAAATGGACATTTTCAGAATAACACAACCTGCAGATACTGGCAATAAGGAATAACCCTTATCAAAGATGGATTATTGTGGCAGAACTTAAAAACTTTAAGGACTTTAAGCCCCTATAGTAATCCTTACCAAGCGTTCTTATTTCCAGAAACCCATCCCGAGCATTCGGCATGGAACTATTACCCCATGGGTTCCTTAAAATTAGCGTCTATTTACTTGGTTTAGAAATATAAAACAAGGGCAGGAAAACCTGCCCTTGAAAGGCTCTACCGGTAATTGATTGATTATTTCTATTTGAACCCGATAGCTTTTTTATGGATTAATAAAATTCAACCAAATATACAATTAGAATTGGAAAATAGTAGTAAATCCATAAATTATTATTTTTCTTTTTCCATTAATATTTAACATTTATAATTTAGTCTATCTATCAAAAATATTTCTATAAATGTTGAGAAAAACTATCTGTTTGTTGTTATAGCATTATACAACTGAAAATTACTATTTATTCTTATAATACATTTTTTATCTTGTGAACAAAATATTTGGTATTCTATAAAACCATTAATTCTGCAGACTTTATTAAAACTATATTGTCTAATTTACATTTTTCAAAATAAATCATGTAAATTTATATCATAAACTATTGCACACAAAAATTCAATACTATGAGCATCACAGAACAGCCATTATACGTTAGGGTTACTATCCAGCTCTTTTTGCTGGCCTTGGTAATTGCCTTTTTGGTTTTGACCAAGGAACTACTGATTCCTTTTACAATAGCCATCGTTTTTACCTTCCTGCTGCTTCCAGTTTCCAATAAGCTACAGCAATGGAGAATACCTAAAGCGGTCTCAATATTGATCAGTATTTTACTTGCCTTATCAGTACTAATGGCATTACTGTATTTTTTCTATTCACAGGTCGTAAGCTTTGTCAACGATTGGCCAGAACTTAAAAGTTCCATGAATGCGAAATGGGAAACATTTCAGATGTTCATTACTGAAAAGTTTAATGTTAGCCGTTACGAACAACAGGTATGGATTAAAAGTAAGATACAGGAAAATGCAAGTACAGGGGGTGTACTTGTATTAGGTATATTTTCAGCTACCACCTCTTTCCTGGCAAGCTTTGCCCTTATTCCTATTTACATCTTTTTCCTGAGTTGGTATAAAGATAAATTCAAGGAGTTTATTCGCCTGATTTCCAATAAAGATCAACATGAAGAAACTTTTGAGCTTGTAAAAAAGATTTCCACTGTTTCTCAGAAGTATCTTGTAGGAATATTTCTGGATGTTGTGATTCTTTCCGTTCTAAATTCAGCAGGTTTTTTAATACTTGGACTTAAACATGCCATATTATTTGGTGTGCTGGCCTCTGTACTAAACATTATTCCTTATATCGGGGTATTGATTGGCAGCACCTTACCTATTTTAATGGCTTTCCTGACGAAAGATTCAATGAGCTATGCCCTCGGGGTTGCCGGCATATGTATTTTTGTTCAATTTCTGGATAATAACTTCATTACACCCTATGTGGTGGGAAGTAGTGTAAGTATCAATCCCCTGACTGCCATCATTGTTTTGGTATCAAGTGCATTAATCTGGGGGATCCCGGGAATGGTGCTTTGTATGCCTTTGACAGGAATGGCTAAAGTATTGTGTGATAACATTGATTCATTAAAACCATATGGTTTTCTACTTGGTGAAGAAGTTAATTACAGGGAACAAGAGCATATCCAGGATAAACTGGTAAGGCGAATGCGCAAAAAATAATAGGAGAGATATTGAATAATTTGTCAACCATTTAAAACCAAAGTGCTTTTAAAGATGTTTATAACCATGCAAATCAGCTGATTTTTCTTTGGATTTGTTGTAATATTTTGTTATATTGCATTAATTCAACGAACACAAAAATGAGGTGTTTTGTTGCAACAATAGTCATAAACAATTAAAATGTTAGTATCATGAGTGCAGGAAAAATGTTAGTAGGGATTCTGGCAGGCGCAGCCGCCGGTGCCGCCCTTGGTATTCTGTTTGCACCCGATAAGGGAACAGAAACGCGCAGAAAAATAGCCGAAAAGAGCGATGAATATGCTGGCCAGGTGAAAGAAAAATTCAATGGCATGGTTGACAATCTCTCCAAGAAAATGGATGATGTTAAATCAAGAGCAAACGATATGGCCAACAAAGCCAAATCGAATGTTGAAGATATGAAAACTTCATCTATGTAATGCTTTAATATTTTTACAACCTAACTAAACCATGGAACAACAGGAGAATTTATTTGAATCCCTAATTGAAAAAGGAGAACAATACGGAAAGACGACCCTTGAACTGATCAAACTGAAGACGCTCGACAAGTCAGCCGATGTAACTTCGACCTTGGCATCATGGATCATTGTCATTGTCTTAATCGTATTGTTCTTCTTTATTTTAAACATTGGGATAGCATTGTGGATAGGCGAACTGCTTGGCAAAGAATATTTGGGTTTCTTTGTTGTTGCCGGTTTCTACGGGCTGCTCGCCCTTGTTTTCGGCGTCTTCAGAGAAAAGCTGATAAAAAAGCCTGTCAACAATTCAATTATCTCACAAGTACTCGAATAATGATCATGAGAAAACCTAACGCTGCCGACTCCCTAAAAGAATCCATCCGCCTGCTTGAAATCAGGCAAGCCGAAGAAGGAAGAGAATTCAAAGAACAATTCAAGCTTACCTACGAAAGCCTTAAACCTGCCAATATCATCAAAAGCACCATACGCGATTTGGCTTACTCTGTTGAAGTGAAAAACAATCTTTTCGATACCCTACTTTCATTGCTCTCCGGCTATATAGCCAAAAAGATCCTTACCGATTCCAAAAGCGGTTTCTTTTCACGAATCTTAAGGGTATTTGCCCACTTTGGCATTACCAACATGATTGCCAATAACTCAGAAGAAATCCGATTATATCTGGCTAACCTCATTGAGAAGTTTTTTACTCCAAAGGAAAAAGTTGTTGAAACAGAAGTTTAAGGAATTACACAGGGTTGGTTGGTTTTCTTATTTCTTATTTCTTAATTGGGACACATGGGACGCTATGATACCTGACCAATCCTTCAATCTTAATACACTGGAACCTGGAACATTAAACTTTTGCCCTATGTATTCCCGGTTTTCTCTTGAATACTGCTCTTTTTCACATACAATTCATCCTCCCATTTTACCATTCATCCTAAAATAACTACAGTTCGGTTAATTATATTTTTTCTCCATCCAATACTGCCCTTACTTTGGAGAAAAAAGTAAAGACCGTCATGAAAACTTTTACCTTTTTATTATTTATCTTTTTACTGGTTCACCTTCAAGCTTACCCTCAGGTTCGCATTTCGGGGCAGGTAACAGATCGTAATAAACTGCCGCTTCCGGGAACGAATGTATTTTTACTGAATACCTATGATGGTGCTACAGCCGACAGCTTAGGACATTTCAACTTTAAGACCAATCAGAAAGGATTACAGCAATTATCTGCCACTTTCATTGGGTACAAACAATCGGTGCTTGCCGTTAATTTGGATAGCGCCAAAGCTATAACCATAAACTTTGCATTGCAGGAATCAGAAGGTCAGATTGCAGAAGTCACCATCAATGCAGGGGCATTTGAAGCAAGCGATGAGAAGAAAATGGTCATTCTGAGGGTATTCGATATTGCCACTACTCCAAGTGCGCAGGGTGATATTTTTGGAGCACTTGGCACCTTGCCGGGCGTACAAAAAGTAGGAGAAGACGGCAGGGTATTCGTAAGGGGCGGTGAAGGTTATGAGACCAAAACTTTTATGGACGGACTGCAAGTCGCTTCTCCCTATATGTCGAAAATGCCCGATATGCCCACTCGGGGAAGGTTCTCCCCTCTTCTCTTCAGCGGAACCTTATTCAGCACCGGCGCCTACTCTGCAGAATATGGACAGGCATTGTCATCCATTGTGGATATGAAAACCAACTCTCCGGAAACAGAAAATAAATCAAGTCTCTCCATTATGACTGTCGGTGTTATGGCTTCTACTACAAAGGCATGGAAAAATTCTTCCCTATCCCTAAGCGGTGATTATATTACAACCAGGCTGTCCAACCTGATCAATAAACAACAGGTGGATTGGATAAAAGAACCCTCTGCAGTTGACGGGACATTGATGTTTCGTCAAAAGACCGGTAAAACAGGGCTGTTTAAATCTTTCCTCACATTCAGCAATAACAGCAGCGCGATAAACTATCCCAATACCCAGTTGGATATCAATCAAAAGGTAAATCTTGTGGGCAATAATTTATACTTTAACAATAGCTACAATAGTTTGCTAAGCAAAAAGTGGATGCTAAAGTCTGGCGTTGCTTTCAACTTTGATCAACAGGATATTGATCTTAACAATGACAATATTGTAACCAATCAAACCATGGTTCAAAGTAAAATAGGCTTTAGTTATTTCCTTAACGATGCCGCTGAACTGAAGTTTGGCAGCGACTGGGTGCATTTCAATTATGAACAGAAAATAAAAATGGGTGGCCATTACCGGCTTCCCTTTACTACCGATGAAGTTTCAGGCTTTGGTGAAATAGAATATAAAATCTC
>DATGYU010000112.1:0-2139 GCA_035297625.1 Prolixibacteraceae bacterium | reverse complement strand
GCCACGTTAGTGGCTATGTAACTTAGCCCATGATGGAGGGACAAAATAATAGATGATCAATGGTTGAGGGTCTGTGGTTTTTTTTACCCCATGGCGTTACCATGGGTCAGGCTAAAGCGGGCTTACAGCCCTGGCACTACTATCATCATGATTGCATTGATTGGCCATCTGTTAACGATAGTTCCTGTTCAGGGCAATATGCCACGTTAGTGGCTATGTAACTTAGCCCATGATGGAGTCATGGGACAAAATGATGAACTGTATATCCTCTAATATTAAAAAAAAAATGGCCGTTACACCTTGTTCTGTAACGGCCATTGTCAATTATTTGAATTTCTTTAGCAGATCTTTAACCGCGTCTTTATGAACGGTAAAGCCCATCATTTTAAGCTTTACATAGTCTTCATGAAAGTAATAGTAGCCAAAACCAGCACTCTTTTCTCCCACGTTTCTGGATCCTGAGCTGGAGTCTTTAATCAAAAACCAGTCTTTGCCGGATCCTTTATAGTTTTCAAGATAGCCGATCATCTGCATGCCATGATCATCGGTAGTGGTCTCGTTGGAGAACCTGAATTGGCGGGCATCTTCATTAATATAAGCAGACGGGATATCGAAATCGGGCACCATGGCACAGTTGGTCTCACGGCTAAAGCCGGGTTCTGAAACATCACCGCCTATGCTTAACGAATAGCCGCTTTTAATTGCCTTTTTCTGTGCAGCCATGAAATCATCCAGCGGAACATTGTAATAATCCTTGTTGTGCCACCAGTTGTCCGTTACTTTATATTCGACCTGCTGCCAGTAGGGCTCCTGTTTATAAGAAAGAATCTCCACAAAATCATCAGGATTGATCTTCAGGTAGTCCTTCAGGTATGTCAGCGGGGTATAGGTTTTACCTTCAACGGTAAACTGGGTGGGAGGTGTTCCAATATAATGGTTCATGATTGATTTAATGGTCTCGATGCCATACTCCACATTCCATGCGTTGGATGTTTTCATCGATTTGAGGAAGGCAGTCATCTCTTCCACCATTTTGGCATGGCTATGGAATTTACGGCCATCGATTAAGCCTGTATAGGCTTCTTCAGGCACTGCACCATACATTTTCATGATCCGGGCCAAGGCATTGCCTTCCGAGCCTTCCGAGAATTCAGAATCCCCTCTTTTCTCAATGAAACGGCGTGCTTTTTCAACATATTCCCAATAGACGGAATAGATCTCGGAGATCTCCACCTTTTTACCCGTTTGCCTTAACACTTCCGATTCGTAAAACGATGTGGTGGAAAAACTCCAGCAGGTGCCTGCATTTCCCTGCGACTCAGTGGCATTGCTCCAAACGGTTTTGTACAATGAAGGGTCGTTGGGTAAATCCATTCCCGTCTGATCCATTATAAACCGTTTGAAAGGCTCCTTCTCTGCCTGTTTTTCCTCTACGGCAGTCACATCTTTTAAAATCGATTCGGTATAAAAACCTTTTCCTTTATCTTCAATAATTACTTTTCCTTTACTTATATTCTGGGCCTGGCTGGCAATCACAAGTAATGCCATTAGTCCTGCAGTTGTAACAATTCTTTTCATTTTATCCTTTGTTTTTTAAGCAGCGAAATATAGCTGATTATTTTTAATGTAAAAAGTGAGGAAAGTCAGGTTTTTAGGAGCGTGGTATGTATGTTGAAGGGGTGTCTTTGTTTGAAGAGTTGGAAGGGCTGGAAATGTTTCTATTGTTGAAAATGTTAAAAGGGTTTGAAATGTTGGAAATATGCGTATCAAGGGTTAAGCAGGATGTGCTAAAAAACTCAACATGGTTGGTATTGGAGGCATCCATCTGTTCCAATAAATAATCCATAGCTTACCATCAAAGTTAAGGGTAAAGTAATATCCCGGATGGATCACATTCAGTATTTAAGTACTATTTAAGTACTATTGTAATACTAAAACTTTTATTTTAGTATTACAATAGTATATAAGTAGTACTCCAATACCAAATGTGATCCATCCGGGATATTACTTTATCCTGAACTTTGATGGTAAGCTTTGGATTATTTATTGGAACAGATGGATGCCTCCATTAACAGCCATGTTGATTTTTCTAGCACATCCTGCTCAACCATTGATTCGCATGATTTATCATTTTATCCA
>DATGYU010000111.1:0-13663 GCA_035297625.1 Prolixibacteraceae bacterium | reverse complement strand
CGGTATTTTTGGGCATTATTTCATTAATGACAATACTATTGTTACTGTCCAAAACCGGGTCATCCTCCTTATTGCAGTTGATCATCCCCACAGCCATCAGGATAATTAATACCCATTGAATTCGTTTTATTTATATTGATTTAACTGTTAGTAAGCTTGTATATTATAAACGCCACAAAGGCTAATAAAGTCTGCGGAAACCAATAATTTCTTTTACTTCCTTTAGGGTAGCCTGAGCAGATTCACGGGCTTTCTCAGCACCCTGCCGGGCCACTTTTCCAAGGTAGGCCTCATCTTTCAAGATCTCTATAATCCGTTCGCGGATGGGCGATGTATAACCAACAATGTCTTCTGCCAATTGTTTTTTCAGATCTCCGTAACGGATCTCGCAGTTGTTGTAAGCATTTTCGAAATGAGTTACCACATCAGGAGTGGATACAATTTTCAAAAGTGTAAACAGGTTTTCCACTGGTTCCGCCTTCTTGCTGTTCGGCTCTGTGGGACCGGCATCAGTAACGGCACGCATCACCTTTTTACGAATATCTTTGGGGTCTTCATACAGAAAGATACCATTGCCTTCAGATTTTCCCATCTTGCCGCTACCATCCAGGCCCGGAACCTTGATCATATCCTTGCCGTCAAAAGTAAAAGGCTGGGGCAGCGGGAACAGTTCATGGTTGTACATGCGGTTAAAACGCCCGGCAAACTTACGGGCCATTTCAAGATTCTGCTCCTGATCCTTGCCTACGGGCACAAATCTGGCTTTATGAATGATGATATCGGCCGCCATTAAAACAGGGTAGGTAAGCAACCCGGCGTTAACGTTCTCGGGGTTCGAGCGTGCTTTTTCCTTAAAAGAGGTGGTTCTTTCCAGCTCGCCCAGGTAGGCGTTCATATTTAAAAAGGTGTACAGCTCCAGTACCTCGGTTACATCGCTCTGAATGAAAATAGTAGCTTTCTCGGGATCAATACCACAGGCTAGGTATTCGGCCAGCACCTGTTTCACGCCTGCTTGAAGATTGGCGGGAGTGGGATGCGTGGTAAGCGAATGAATGTCAGCAATAAAAAAATAGCAGTTATAATCCTGCTGCATCTTGATAAAGCTGCGTACTGCCCCGAAATAGTTCCCGAGGTGTAAATTTCCTGTAGGCCTGATACCACTAACAACAATTGGTTTATTCATTTTTTTGTTCTGATTCAATTGGGCAGCAAAAATACATTTAACTATTTTCAATTCAAAAGAACAGGGGATTATTCTCCTGCATCATTAAGGTGATTGTCAGCTACAGACAGAAAATCAATTTCAAGTTCTTCCCTGGTACTGCCTTCAAAAGCAGACAGATCATTAATACCTTTGGTTTTCCCAACGAAGACTTCATCCTCATTGCTAAGAAACACTGATCCGGCAAAACCTTTGTGTTTCAATTGCCCCATCCTTAATCGTTATTCTTTGTTATACGTTTAAAACAAATAAAAACTATCCTAAATCGGATAAATAAATGCCTCATGCTGGCTTAACAAAACTTAATATAGAACCACCCAATTCTATCAGCAAGTATAATAAAAATCATTTCAATTCTCCCTTTTGTAATTAAGAATGAATAAAAACTAACAATTTATCGTTTTTTGCTATTGAAAACTTAAAATATAGTATTAGCTTTACCCCATAAAATCTTTTTCAGATGAAATTAACATTTGCTTTTGGTACTTGGTATTGGTGGCGCTCCTTCGAATGTCACCCGTAAACAATTATGCCTGAAGCATAAGAAAATCATAACTCAAAGAGGGATATATTGTTTACGCAGTATATCCCTTTTTCTTTTTAACCCAAAAACATTAAATACAAAGCAAAATGGCCAGACAAAAAAAGATCTATCTTGATGAATCGGAGATGCCCAGACAATGGTACAATCTTGCACCCGATCTACCCACACCGATGAATCCGCCGCTGGGTCCTGACGGAAATCCGGTAAGACCTGAAATGCTTGCCCCTGTTTTCCCGATGAACCTTATCGAGCAGGAAGTATCGCAGGAGCGCTGGATTGACATCCCGGACGAGGTACAGCAGATATTGTACCAGTGGAGACCCAGTCCGCTGATCCGTGCCTACGAGCTGGAAGCCGCCCTGGGCACCCCGGCTAAAATCTATTATAAAAATGAAGGGGTATCCCCTGCCGGAAGTCACAAACCCAATACTGCTGTGCCGCAGGCATGGTACAACAAGCAGTTCGGCATCAAAAAGCTGGTAACTGAAACTGGTGCCGGCCAGTGGGGATCTGCCCTTTCATACGCCTGTGCCCAGATCGGTGGAATCGAATGCAAGGTATACATGGTTCGCGTAAGTTTCAACCAGAAGCCCTTCCGCAAAATGCTCATGCAGACCTGGGGCGGCCAGTGTGTAGCCTCACCAAGTATGGAGACCCAGGCCGGGCGCGATATTCTGGCCCAGTACCCGGACACCCCCGGAAGCCTTGGCATTGCCATCTCGGAAGCTATCGAGGAAGCGGTAAGCGATCCATCCGGAAAAACCCGCTATGCCCTTGGATCCGTTCTGAACCATGTAATGATTCACCAGTCGATCATTGGCCTGGAAGCTAAAAAGCAGCTGAACAAAGTGGGGATAAAAAACCCGGATATTGTGATCGGCTGCTGCGGCGGGGGAAGTAACTTTGCCGGGATCTCTTTCCCGTTCATGTATGAAAAAATCCATGGCGCCAACATCCAGATCATCGGGGCTGAACCTTCCTCCTGCCCTACACTGACCAAGGCACCTTTCATTTACGATCATGGCGATGTGGCTAAAATGACCCCGCTGATGGCCATGCACAGCCTTGGACATAATTTCATCCCGGCACCCATCCACGCCGGCGGACTGCGTTATCACGGTATGGCTCCTCTTGTAAGCGCTTCACTGCGCGATGGTCTGATGGAGGCTATTGCCATTCACCAAAGCGAATGTTTTGAAGCCGGATTGCTCTTTACCAAAACCGAAGGGATCATTCCTGCTCCTGAGACTACCCATGCGATTGCAGCTACCATTCGTGAAGCTTTAAAAGCCAAGGAAGAAGGAAAGGAAAAAGTGATTTTATTCAACTTCAGCGGACATGGCCTGATGGACCTGGTAGGCTACGACAAATACATGACCGGTCAGCTGTCCGATTATGAATACCCGGAACATGAAATAGAGGCCAATCTAGCCAAGCTGCAGGGGTATCCCATGCCTCGATAATTTCTTAGGAAAAGATTAAAACGCGGATAATAATAAAAATAATAATTAGGAACGCGGATTGAACGGATCGAGCGGATATACACGGATCAAATAAGAGATTTCTCTAACCTTTTTTTAAATCCGTTTTAATCCGCTCGATCCCCCGAGTACTCGGGGTTCCTATTCTTTAAAAGTAATGCCCAACAGGGTGATGTCATCCGACTGTGGCGCTCCTGCGGCAAAATCATACACCTCTGCAAACGATTTTTTAATAATTGTTTCAACCGGCAGGCTGAGATTTTGAATCAGGAATGCTTCAAATTTATTTTCTCCGTAAGCGGCTTGTTCCAGGTTAATGGCCTCGATCACTCCATCGGTAAAGAGCAAAAGCTGCTCACCATTATTCAGCTGAATCTTTTTGGACTCATATTTGAAATCTTCCATTACTCCAAGAGGTAATCCATTTGTCATTTCAACTTCACGGATCCCGTTGGACGAAAGTATGTAAGGCGGATTGTGGCCCGCGTTCACATAATCAATCACACCGGTTAGCGTATTGAGTTCTCCGTAAAAAACGGTTACAAACATGGAAGAAACACTTTCCTGACAGAGAAGATTATTTACATAACCCATACATTCACTTACGGAATCGCCTTTGAGCCCCGTTGCACGAATCAGTGTTCGGCTGACGGCCATAAAAATAGCCGCGGAAATTCCTTTCCCCGAAACATCCCCGATAACAAACCCAAGCCGGTGCTTATCGATCAGGAAATAATCGTAGAAGTCACCTCCAATTTCATTGGCTGCCACCATGGAGGCATAAATATCAAAATTGGGCTCATCGGGCATGGGAGGAAATTTTTGGGGCAGGATGGCCTGCTGTATCTCTCGTGAGATAGTTAGGTCTTGTTGTATTGAAACCAGTTGATCATGTTCTGTCATCCATAGCCGGATAGATAAAAACTCCCCAATGGCTTTATTAATGGTCACCTCCAGATCATCAAAATTAACAGGTTTAGTAATGAAATCAAAAGCGCCCCGGTTCATGGCTGTTCTTATATTTTCCATATCCCCGTAGGCTGATACCACAACAGTTTTCAACTCCGGTTTTTTCAGTTCCTTTAACTTTGAAAGCAAAGTTAACCCGTCCATTTCCGGCATGTTGATATCTGAAAGTACAATACCAATTTCAGGAAATTCTGTAATTTTTTTCAAAGCTTCCACCCCATTGAATGCAAATTCAAAATTAAAGGCTTTATCACGTATATGACGACGAAACTTCTGCCGGATCATCGGCTCCATATCGGTTTCATCATCAACAACCAAAATTTTAACTGCCGTTTCCAGGAATTGACCCATAAAAATATTTTTAAATTTTTATTTCGTATATTTAGTAAACGATTGTCTTTAGAAATCCTTTCTGAAAACAACTTTTATATCTGATTGTTTATTAACATACTAAATAATAACCTGAGTTTGACCTAATTAAATGGGTATTGCTCCAGTAACTAAGCAACAAAGTACCTGGGCAACAAAGTGAAAGCACTCAGACGCCCAAGTGTTTTGGCAATCAGACACATAAATTCTCAGGCAATCAGTCCGTAATCAAAATTAAATAATAAATACCTATTAATCATTCAAAAATCAACTTCACATGAAAAAACTATTCACAAAAAATGTTCTGTCTCTTGGCATGGCAATCATTCTGTTGGCCGGATGTAATTCCAATACTACAACAAAAGAAAAAAAAGGTACTACCTCCACTGGAAAAGAAGCATATGTTGAGGTTGAAGAATTTAACGCGGTTAAAATCAAGGATCAAATTGTGGAGACCATTCGCAAAATGCCCAGTGAAAAGGAAATTGCCACCCTGTTGAATGAAGCAGGCGCTTCCTACATTTTTGATTTAACCGTTCCCGCGGAGCAGGCCGATAAGCTGATGACCAAATCCGATCAAAGTTTTGGGTTAGGTGCCTATTCTTTCGATTTGCTTTATGCAACTGTTTATAACCGTGGAGACAAAGCCACAGAAATAAGCAAGGTTTCCGAACAGCTCATCGATAATTTGGGGTTGAGGAATGAACTGATAAGCTCAAAAAATTATTTGGGAAGGATTAAAAACAATAGCAACAACAAAGATTCTCTTGATTACCTGGTTACGCAAAACATCAACCACTTTAATCAACAAATGGCCAGTGGCAACCAGCCCGATGTGTACGCGCTGTCGGTGATTGGTTCCAATGTGGAAGGTTTATACATCTTAAGCCAGAGTACGCTATTGGCAAAAAACAACGCGAAGATGCTGGACATTTTGAGCCGACAACGAGAAAGGGTAAAACTGGTCTTTACATTGCTTGAAATGATGTCGGGGGATGCAACCATCAAACCTTATTATGAACAGTTTAAACCTGTGGTGACCATCTTTGAAAATAATGAGAAAATTACAGAAAAGGAACTCGCGCAAATTGGCCCCTTGATGGAAACGGTCAGGAAAAATATATTGAAAAAATAGCTGTAATCTGCAATCCGGCAAGTTAAAGAACGCGCGTTGCCAAAGTACCAAAGTGACAAATTAAAGCAATCACACATTAAGGTACTTTGGCTCTTTGCTACTTTGTAACCCTATTGTTTATACTTTGATGACACCGATACCTATATCGAACTCTTTCTTACTATCAAACCTATGAACGAGATTACCCTAAATGCCCTTATCAATTTATTCGCGTTATTCTCGGCCATAAGTAAATCGAAAAAAGAAGATGCGGTAAGGAATTTCTCGTTATACCTGCATCAGCATTTTGGCATTTCTGACAATAATGATTACCTGAATCTTTTCGAAGAATTGCTTGACATCTACGGAATTGACCCCGAGTCCTCGGGGGCCTTTCCTGTTGATATGATTGAGGAAGCAACCAAAATCAGTACCAATATCCGAAGCTGGCTAAAAAAAGAGGAACAGGTAATGGTTTTGATACGTCTGCTTGAACTGGTCAAAACCGGGAATCAATCCAAAGCAAAAGTGCTTTTTGAAACATTGGCAAATGTCTTTGAAATCACTAAAAACGAGGTCGATCTGTTTGTCGCGTTTATCTATTACCCTACAATCAATGAGGTTAATAGCCCCGACTTTTTATTGATTAACAACAATGATTCACCCAATCAAAACAAATACAGGCATATTTATGAAAAAAACATCGATGGTGAACTGCTTTTTCTACGTTGTTCAATCATCAGCAACTATATCTTTATTTTTCATGGCAGCGAATACCTAACCATTGATGGTAACCCTGTAATTCCCGGGCGTTTTTATGCCTTCAGGGAAGGAAGCATTATTCGGGGACCCAGGATTTCACCGGTTTATTATACCGACATTGCTACCGGCTTTATCGAGTTGAACCTGAACCCATTCTTTATCTTTTCAGCAGAGGAAATCGAATATAAGTTCAAAAACGGCAACATTGGTTTACACCGGTTCTCCTTTTCTGAAAAATCGGGCCAGCTTATTGCCGTTATGGGCGGAAGTGGTGTGGGAAAATCCACCTTGCTCAATATACTGAATGGAAACATACCGGTTCAGCATGGTAAAATAAAAATCAATCAAATAGAACTCTATAACCAAAGACAGCAGACAGAGGGCTTGATAGGCAACGTCCCGCAGGATGACCTTTTGTTTGAAGACCTGACTGTTTGGGAAAATCTTTATTTTAGTGCCTCTCTCAGTTTCGATAATCTATCCCACCCGGCCCTGGAGGAAAAAGTGGAAAAAATGTTGCATGAACTCGAGCTTTCTTCAATGAAAGATTTAAAGGTGGGGAGTCCCGTCAATAAAATGATCAGCGGGGGCCAGCGAAAAAGGCTGAACATTGCCCTTGAACTGATCAGGGAACCATCCATTCTTTTTGTCGACGAACCTACATCGGGCTTATCCTCTACCGACTCCGAAAAAGTGATGTTGCTGTTAAAGCTGCAGGCCCGCAAGGGCAAACTGCTCATCGTCAATATTCATCAACCCTCATCGGCCATTTTTAAACTCTTCGATAAACTGTGGGTGATGGATGTAGGAGGCCACATTATTTACAGGGGTAACCCGCTCGATGCCATCATTTATTTCAAAACAGAGGTTAACCAGGTGAACGCCCGAGCCAGCGAATGCGTGACATGTGGAAATGTAAACCCGGAACAGGTACTTGAAATTATAGAATCAAAAAAAATAGATAATTCAGGGAACCTTCTTCCCGAACGCAGATTTTCTCCTGAATACTGGTATGAAAAGTATCGGGAAAATACAAAGGTAAAAACAGAGCCCCGGTTAATCGGGGCAACCACCTTACCCCCTAAGGATTCAAAAAAACCAGGATTGGCAAAACAGTTCCGCATATTCTTCGAAAGGAACTTGCGCATAAAAATCACCGATCGTTCCTACCTGCTGATCAACTTGCTGGAAGCACCGGCACTGGCTGTAATGGTGGCTTGGTTCACCCGTTTTAAGGAAGGGGATCAATATATTTTCTTTGAAAATAAAAGTATCATCTCCTACCTTTTCATGGCTGTCATCGTGGTATTGCTTATGGGTACACTCCTCGGCGCTGAAGAAATTATTAAAGACCGCAAAATCCTGCTTCGTGAATCATTTCTCAACCTGAGCCGGTTCAGTTATATCAATTCAAAAATCCTGTTTCTGGTGTTACTTTCAGCCTTTCAAACGTTCAGTTTTGTATATATCGCCAACCTAATTCTGGAAATTCATGACATGACGCTGGCTTATTGGCTTATTCTCTTTTCCGTGTCAGTTTTCTCCAACTTTCTTGGGTTAAATATATCATCGGCGTTCGACTCGGTGGAAGCGATCTACATTCTGATTCCCCTGTTATTGATACCCCAAATTCTTCTCTGCGGGGTTATTGTAAAATTTGACGATTTACAAAGTAAAAATGCAGACAAGGACGCGGTACCCTTGGTGGGAGAATTAATGGCTTCGAGATGGGCTTTTGAGGCCCTTGCCGTCGAACAGTTTAAAAATAACAGGTACATGGCCCATTTCTTTGACATGGAGAAAGAAATGGCACAAGCCCGCTATCGTTCTGAAATACTCACTACTGAATTAATAGGGCAGGTGGAGCTGGTGAATGGATTAACAAGGCTTAATAAATCCGGAAATAACAATTCACAAAAGCTGCAGATCATTCAGCATGAAATTATAAAACTGGATAATGCAAAAGTGTTGCCTAAATTTAAGTTTACCGATAGCCTGGTGTTTGGAAAATTCAATGACAAAATAGCTGAACTTGCAAAAATGCACCTCAATAATCTCAAGGAGTTTTATAATAAACAATATCTCAAGGTCAAATCAGAGAAAGACCAGTTGATCAACCGTCTGGACAAAGAAAAAGGCGATCAGTTTCTATGGGACCAAAAAATGAAATTTCATAACAAATCGCTTGAAGTGCTGGTCACCAATTCTGATGCAAAACAGTTTTACCGCGAAACTCCACATGGATATATGCAAAAAATAGCACCAATATACAAGGATCCCGATTTTAACTACGGAAGGGCGCATTTTTTGGCCTCCCAAAAAAACCTTATGGGCCATTTTGTTAATACCTTAACATTTAATGTGGCCATTATATGGCTGATGAGTACATTTTTATACATTTCCCTTTATTACAACTGGCTGCGGAAAATGCTGGCCCCGAGTACTCGGGGGCTTCAGTTTAAAATCATTAAAAGACCTTTTGAATATGGGAAACAGGAAAATTAAGCATTTCATTATTGAAAATAAGATTGGGGAACTGACTGATATGGCTGAGAAAATGATGGAATTGGCCAAACAATGGAAATTGCCGCAGGCAATTACCGTTAATATTAACCTGGCAATTGAAGAAGCACTTTCCAATATTATTTTTTATGCTTTCCCTGACAAGGGTATACATGAAATCAAGGTCTCGGTAATGCTAAATAATGACATACTCAGGATTAAAATTACAGATGATGGTATTCCCTTTAATCCTTTGTCGCAGCAACAACCTGATATTACTTTATCCGCTGAGGAAAGACCCGTTGGAGGACTTGGTATTTTTCTGATCTCTCAGATTATGGATAAAATGCATTATACCAGGCACAAAGATCAAAATATTTTAACTTTAAACAAAAGTATTTAACATGAAACGAGCCATGAGAAAGTCTTCTCTTGCAGGACAATCCCGAGTACTCGGAATTGGGCGAGTTCCATGTGACAATTAAAAAACAAATTATAAACACATGAATATAAATAAAGAAAAAATCGGAATTTATACCATTCTAAAAATCAAGGGGAGAATTGACACAGTCCACTCTTCTGCTTTGGAGAGTGAGGTTAACCAGCTTTTTGCCAATGGTGAAAAGAATTTGATTTTCAATTGCAGTGAAGTAGACTACATCAGTAGTTCCGGGCTAAGGATATTTCTGGTTGCACAAAAAAAAGCAATTTCAATAAATGGAAAGCTGTATTTATGCAACATGCAACCGGCTATCCAGGAAATTTTCAGGATATCCGGATTTTCGAACCTCTTCAAAATCTTTGCTACACAGCAAGAGGTTCTTGAAAACCAATAATTTTAATTCAATAAATTCCTATGCATCCTTCTTTTGGTCTATTCGTATCCAGCTTATTAATTTCTCAGCGTTTATTACGGTTTTCAAAGATAAACAACCATGCGCAATGGGAAAGAATGTTCAGATATGCCAAGTTTTTTTCCATATTCCTGTTTGTTTCCGAAACAATTCTTTCGGCTTCCAATTCTACCAGGTGGATATGGCATATTCTTCTAATTTCACTTATTGTTTTTGCTTATAAACAGAACGAAATGCGTGCCATGCGTATGTTTTTACTGGCATTTGCACCATATGTCCTGGTGTCGGTTATGAAGGATTTAACAGAGGTAATAAGCAAGGATTTTTATAACCAGCAGAACAATTATTTCAATACTGCTTCATTGCTTTCTGTTATCTGGGCGGTGGCTATACTTTTTACTCAATACAGGCAGATCAAAATAGCAGAGAAAGAACGAATAAAAAGACAGAAGGAAGATGAAATTAACATGGCCATTGCCCGGAGAAAAGTTGAGCTGGAAGAATTAGTTGCCGAACGTACGGCTGAACTTACAAACCAGAAAGAGGAATTAGAGCAAACACTAAACGAATTACGTACTACCCAGGCACAGCTTATTCAATCTGAAAAAATGGCATCCTTGGGAGAACTTACCGCAGGAATAGCCCATGAGATTCAGAACCCGCTCAATTTTGTAAACAATTTTTCAGAAGTAAACGCGGAATTAATTGCGGAATTGGAAGAAGAAATAAAAAAGAGAAACCGTGATTTCGAAAATGAAGCTACTATACTGAAAGATTTAAAGGAAAACGAACTAAAAATAATCCACCACGGCAAACGAGCAGAAGCGATCGTAAAAGGAATGTTGCTGCACTCACGCTCTTCAACAGGAAAAAAAGAACCCACCGATATCAATGCCCTTGCCGATGAATACCTGCGCCTCTCCTACCATGGATTGCGGGCAAAAGATAAATCCTTTACAGCTACAATGGAAACGGATTTCAGCCCTGGCCTTGAACCTGTAAATGTCATTCCCCAGGATATGGGAAGGGTGATTCTCAATCTAATCAACAATGCCTTTTATGCCGTTACAGAGAAAAAGAAACTAGCCGGTAATGATTATAAGCCAACAGTTTGGGTAAGCACTAAAAAAATAAACGCGAACATTGAACTTAGAGTAAAAGATAACGGCATAGGTATCCCTCAAAAAGTACTGGACAAAATCTTCCAGCCTTTCTTTACCACCAAACCCAGCGGACAGGGAACAGGCCTGGGCTTATCCATGAGCTATGATATTATCAAAGCGCATGGGGGAGAATTAAAAGTGGAAACCAAAGAAGGGGAAGGCTCTGTGTTTATCATCTTGTTAATGAGCGGTTAACAGAAACAATAAACCTCTTTAACTTGTTACCATGCTGTTTGTTAAAATAGGGTCATTAGTACATACAAGGAAATCCAATGAAAGCTCAACTCTCCATTTTTGCCCTCTTACTTTTTCTCTTGTTTATAAGAACTATCCCGGCTTTTAGCCAGCAAATTACCTTTCATAAATTGCTACCCCCGGATGAATTAAATTTTGAATTTGTCACCGGTATTGCTCAGGATTTTAACGGTATCATGTGGTATTCCACTAAAAAAGGGCTCTATCGGTACGATGGGAATCAATTGTCCTCGTTTAAAAACAATCCCTTAAACCCAAATTCTTTGTTGAGCAATTTTCTGGAAACGATTTTCGTGGATTTGGATGGCACTATCTGGCTGGGCAGTTTAGGCAAAGGCCTTGATCTTTTTGACCCCGAAAGTGAAAATTATACTCATTTCCGCCCTGAGCCGAACAATCCTTCAAGCTTAAGCAATGACACCGTTACAGCCATTTTAAGAGATAAGCAAGGAACCCTTTGGATTGGCACTCATGGGGGTCTTGACCAATTTGACCCCAAAACAAAGCAATTTATTCATTACCGATACAAGGAAAATGACCCCACCAGCCTCAGCAATAACCAAGTGCGTGTTATTTATGAAGACCGGCAAGGTATCCTTTGGATTGGAACGGGCAGTCCCTATCCTGACAATGGAGGCAGGCCTCAAGATGGAGGATTGAACCGCCTGGATAAAAAAACAGGTACTTTCACCCGTTATCTTCATAATCCAAATGACCAAAGCAGTCTGATAAGCAACAAAGTGAGCGCTATTTTCGAAGACCGACAAGGCATTTTTTGGATTGGAACTTCGGGCAATGGATTACACAAAATGAACCGGCAACAGGGTACTTTCGAACGGCTGGTTTTTGACCCGGCACACCCTGAAAAGCTTAGCGGACCTGCTATAAACCCGCAAACCACTGCCTACGAGCACATCACTTTTTTCACCCAGGATGCTGCAGGAAGCTACTGGTTTGGGACCGTGGATGCAGGACTTTATTACTTCAATCCCGGGGTAGGAAAAATAGCGCATTACCAGGTGTCCGTTAATCCTGCTGCAGGATTTACCGACAATGGAGCCTGGAAGGCCTTCACCTCCCGCGATGGTGTACTTTGGATCGGTGGTACCCAAGGCAATATTTACCACATCGATCCCTTACTCAAGAAGATCTCTCATACTTTGATTGCAGGTGCCCCTGTCAATAATTTTTATGAAGAACCTAACGGTATTTTTTGGATCTGTACCAACCAGGAACTTATACAAATTAATAAAACCAGTGGCGTAACAAAAAAATATTTAGTGGATAATAACCCCACGCTGATGAATCCAAAGGGCGTTTATAAAATTAAACGTGATTTACAGGGCAACTTATGGATTGGAAGCAGTTTCGGGTTACACTTATGGGATAAAAAAAATGAAAAATTCATTCAATACAAACATGATTCTGCGGACAGTAACAGCCTTAGCAATAACAATGTAATTGAAATCTACGAAGACCGCCACTCGAATCTATGGATAGGAACATTGAGGGGGTTGAACCTGATGGACCGCGCAACTGGGCGATTTACTCAGTATCTCTTAAATCCAGCGGATACCGCAACTTTTGGTTTAAATACCATCACCGCTGTTTTGGAAGATAAAACAGGCAAAATGTGGTTGTCGTCCTGGAATTATACCGGAATAAATTTATTTAACCCACAGACCCGGACGTTTAAAAACTACCTTAAGGGAACAAGTATGATGTGTCTCTATGAGGATTCCGATGGCGTTCTTTGGGCAGGTGGTCTTGACGGACTTTATAGATTCAATCGCGAGGTTGATAACTTTATTCGTTACAGTGACATTGGATCCCCTGCTGGAATTTCAAATGCAATGAGCATCGTTGAAGACAATCAAAAATATTTATGGATCGGTTCTGAGGAAGGAATTGTGAGATTAAATCCGCAGCGTAATGAAACCAGCACCTTTGGTATAAATTATGGAATCAGTGAAAATACTTTGACCTTTAAGGCAAGCTACAAAGGCTTGAACGGAGTCCTCTATTTTGGGGATGCCACCGGATATTTTTCTTTTTCACCCGCTGAACTAACCCAAAAATTAAGGGCCCCGGAAATTGTATTTACTGCATTTCGTCTGGCCGACCATACTGTAAAACCCGGGGAAGGGGGACCTCTAAAAGGAAGGCTTTCAGAACAGAAAGAAATTGTGCTGCGCTATAATCAGAATATCTTTTCCTTCGACTTTGCAGCAATTGATTATGCCAATCCAAAGAAAAACCGCTTGATTTATTTCTTGGAAAACTATGACAACAGCTGGCATCCAACCAGTTCAGAACAAAGGGCTTACTACTTTAATGTTCCTCCGGGTAAATATACATTCCGGATAAAAGCAGTCAACAGTTACGGGACATGGGCAGAGAAAAAAATGGAGGTGACCATTTTGCCCCC
>DATGYU010000110.1:0-5356 GCA_035297625.1 Prolixibacteraceae bacterium | reverse complement strand
CCGCGCTCCATGGAGAATACCAAACATTTAATGAATTAACCTATTATATTGCTTTTTCATCCTTTAACCGGGATACTTTTCTAAACCAACCAATGACTGCCGGCAAGGGAACCAACCATTCTCTGAGCTGGCAGTCTTTTTTGAGTTTAAAGTTTCAAATTCAAAGTTTAAAGTGACAGGTATTAGGGTGAGCAATTTCGCCGGAGGCTTTAGAAACCTTAAGGACTTTAAAGTCTGCTTTTGAGTATTCTAAGAACTTTACAGATTGAACGCCCGGGGGTGGTTCAATGACAAGCAAATTCTTTATCTTTAACCTTAATTTATAAAGCATCTGCCCGATAGTTTAAAGGACGCTGCCTAAAAAACCAAAACTATGTTTTCACTGATCATTCCGGTATATAATGAAGAGGATATTATTGAAGAACTAACGCTTCGCACGGTTAAGGCCGTGGAGTCGTTTGTTGCCAACTATGAGATCCTGTTTATCAATGACGGAAGTACAGATACCACCCTTGAAAAGCTGCTGGAAGCACGCAAACATTCTTCAAGAATAAAGATTGTCGATTTATCCAGGAATTTTGGCCATCAGGCAGCCTTTACTGCCGGTTTGGAAATGGCCCTTGGCAACTATGTGGCCATGATGGACGGCGATTTGCAGGATCCGCCTGAACTGCTGGGTGAGATGTATAACAAGATCAAGGAGGAAGGCTTTGATATTGTCAGTGGCAAAAGGATTGGCCGCAAAGGCAAAAGACTTCGTGTGACCACCAACCTGTTTCATGCCTTCTTTAAGAAAGTGGCCAGGATGGAAGACATGGAAAACGCGGGTAATTTCTCCATGATGAACCGGGCGGCAGTCAATGCACTGCTAAAGATGAAAGAATCGATCAGGTACCTGCCCGGTTTGCGTTCCTTCATTGGCTTTAACCATGGCTTTGTTGAATATGTAAGGGAAGAACGCGTTGGAGGAGAACCCAAGATGTCTTTGGGAAAACTGATCATGCTGGGAACAGATGCCATCTTCTCTTTTTCCAACTTCCCCATTAAAGTATGCCTGACCCTTGGCATCATAGGAACCATTGTATTTATGATTGCCGGTATTTATGTACTGACAGCCAAGATCATGGGCTTTGCCCTTTATGGCTGGTCCTCCACGGTGTTGAGCATTTATTTCCTGGGCTCCATCCAGCTGATATTTTTGGGAGTGGTAGGAGAATACGTATACCGTATCTACAAGGAATCGCAGCGAAGGCCCCTGTATTTAATCAAGAAGTTTTATGACGCCGAATCCCTGTAAATGCAACAAAAACACTTAAAGATCACATTTTGGATTTTGGCAGCACTCCTGCTTGCTGGATTGTTGTTGGTAAGCCGTGATGCCGGTATTTCGGGCGACGAGGAGGTGCATTACCTGCAATCGGAAATGGTCTATAACTATTTCAAAACCCTGGGGGAAGATCAGTCAGCAGTCAATACCCCCCAGACCCATCTTCAGTATTACGGTCAGGCCTACGATAACCTGACTACCATTCTGATTCACTGGCTGGGCATTGAGGATATCTATGCTTTCCGCCATTTGATGAGCAGCATTGCCGGATGGCTTACCATTGTGGTAACAGCATTGTTTGCTGCCTACATTTCAGGTTACGGGGCAGCGATAGTGGTACTTTTGCTCTTTATGGTCTCCCCTACCTTTTTAGGTCACAGTCAAAACAACCTTAAAGATATTCCCTTTGCACTGGCCTATATTGCCAGCATTTATTATTCGCTGAAATTGGTTTATTCGGAAGGCAAACCCGGCAAAAAGAATATCATCCTACTAATACTGAGCATTGGTCTGGCCATCGGTATCCGCCCCGGGGGCATGTTGGTAGTCTTTTACCTAGGCTTTTTCATGTTTTTGAAAACAGCTGTACACTGGATAAAGTACAAACAAGCCGAAGTCAAACAGATCAAAAGTTACCTGGTTATTTTTGCCATAGTAAGCATCTCAGGATTCCTTTTGAGCCTTGTGCTGTGGCCTTATGCCCTTCAAAATCCTTTGCTTCATACCTGGAAATCTTACCAGGTGATGACCAGCTTTCCTACTACCGTGCGGCAAATATTTGAAGGCCATTATGACTGGTCGGATTACCACCCGTGGTATTATCTTCCCAAATACATGCTCATCACCATTCCCTTAATAGTATTTGCAGGAATAGCAGCATTTATAGCCGTTTGTAAAAAGACCTTTTCTACAGATCAGAAACAACAGTTAATGCTGGTCGTTTTTACCATTATATTTCCCATTGTCTTTGTGCTGATTAAGCAATCCAACTTGTATGGCTCGTGGAGACATTTCCTGTTTGTATACCCCGGAATGATATTACTTTCGGCTCTAGGCTTTCATGCGCTTCTGAAAAGAAGTAAGATCACACGTATCGTTACTATTGTACTGTTTTTGGCCTTATCCTTTCATCCTATTAGGTTTATGGCCGCCAATCACCCATATTATTACCTTTATTACAATGAGCTCACAGGAGGGCTAAAAGGGGCTTATACCAATTATGAGACCGATTATTACTACCATTCGATGCGTGCCGGGGCAGAGTGGCTGGAACAGCACCTAAAAGACCATCCAACAGGCAAGAAAGTCATTGTGGGAGGAAACTTTCCCATTCAATGGTATTTCAGAAAGGATAAAGACATCCAGTTTATTTACATCCCTTACCAGACCCGCAGCGAGTATGACTGGGACTACGCCATTATTGCCAACAGTTATATTCCTCCGGTTCAGCTTAAGAACAAAACATGGCCCCCGGCCAATACCATCTATACCATAACAGCTGACGGGATACCTGTTTGTGCTGTATTAGAGCGTGTTACCAAAGATGATCTTTTGGGATTAAGGGAACTGAATAAGGGCGACAACATTAAATCTGCGTATTTATTAGAAAAAGCTATTGAGCGGGACCCTCAAAATGAATGGATCATTTATAAATTTGCACAGTCATTGGCAGCTCAGGGTAAGAACCAACAGGCGGTAGAAGCCTTTAATCAAAGTCTTACGATCAATCCTGAATTTGAGCCTTCGTTAATGATGCTGGCGGCCCAGGCGCAGATAGAAAATGACTATGTCCTGGCTGCTAATTATTATAAGAAGACCATCAGGGCCAACAGGAAATACCTGGATGCCTATGTGCAACTGGCCGGGCTCTATGCTGAAACCAACGTGGACATGGCCCGTAAGGTACTGAAGGATTGTCTGAATGTAAATTCAAGGTATAAGCCTGCCCTAAAAGCGCTGGCCGATACCTACAGGAAGTCACAGCCGGATGTGGCCAGAAAATACGATCAATTAATTAACGCTATAAAATAATCGTTTAAAATTAAAACAATGAAAAAATTCATTCTTATTGCCTTATTGGGTTTGTTGTTTATCGGAGCACCCACTGTCATCTTCGCACAGGGAGAAGATTCAACTGAAGTATCACTGGACGAACCAAAAGATACGATCTCTATTGACAATATGGACCCAAAGTTTTATGAAGAAGAAGCTCCCGCAGAAAAGTCTAACACTGCCACTTATGCCATTATCGCCGCTGTTGTAGTAGTTGGTGGAGGAGCTGCATGGTATTTTATGAAGGGTAAAAAGAAATAGGAGAGTTTAAAGTTTCAAATTTCAAGTTTCAAGTGGGTGCTCCAAGATAAGTCCTCAAAAACTTTAAAAACCTTGAGTTCTTGGTGAGCAATTTACCGATTACTCTACGCATGCCTAACTTGAAACTTGAAACTTTGAACTTTAAACTCTTATTTCTTATAGAAGTTCATCTGCTGCATATAGTCCCAGGTGCGGTAAGGCAGAAAATGGCGCACATCTTTACCTGCCTTGATAGATTCACGGATAAAGGTGGAGGAGATCTCCATTAAAGGAGCATTGGCCACCTGTACCCGGGCATATTGTTTGGCACTTTCTGGGTCAAAGCCAGGCCTCGGGTAAACGATGATATCATAATTGGCAAGCAGGATATCGGCATTCTTCCATTTATTGATACTGTCCAGGTTATCGCTGCCCATGAGGATAAAGAACTGATGGGTGGGATATTTTTCACTCAGGTAAGTAAGTGTATCTATAGTAAAGGAGGGCTTGGGAAGGTTAAACTCCACCTTGGAGGCGCGAAAACGCAGATCATCCCCTATGGCCCTGTTGACCAGCTCCAGGCGCTGGTAATCATCCAGCAGCGAGCGCTTGCTCTTAAAAGGATTCTGAGGGCTCACCACAAACCACAACTGATCAATCTCGGTATATTCGACCATATAGTTGGCAATGGCCATATGCCCCACGTGTATGGGGTTAAACGAGCCGAAATAGAGTCCAGTTTTGATCATAGGTTAGGGTTCAAGTGTATGATGCTTTAATTTTTAGCTTCCGGCTATTGGCTGTTTGCTTCCGGCAATAAACTCCCTTATGCACTTTTCAGCCTCCTTATACGCTAATGACAATTCCTCGTTTACGATGATACAGTCGAACTGGTTGGCAAAGGTTAATTCATAAGCTGCTTTTGCTACCCGCTTTTCGATCACTTCCAGGGCATCCGTACTTCGGGAGATAAGCCTGTTGCGCAATTCCTCAACCGATGGGGGCTGAACAAAGATGGCCAGGGCCTGATTGCCGTAATACTTTTTAATGTTGCAGCCACCCACCACATCCACATCAAAAACAACATTGCTGCCTTTAGCACAAATACGTTCCACTTCTGACTTGAGGGTTCCGTAATAAATGCCGTCATACACTTCTTCCCATTCCAGGAATTCATTATTGGCAATCTTGCGTCGGAACTCTTCGGCAGAGAGAAAATAATAGTCTTTGCCATCGATCTCCGTATGCCTTCGGGCACGGCTGGTGGCCGATACAGAGAATTCGAGGTTTAAATCCTGCTCCAGTAAATATTTTACAATAGTGGTTTTCCCGGCCCCCGAAGGAGCTGAGAATATGATTAGTTTTCCTTGCATAAAGTTTCGAGTTCCAGATTCCAAATTCCCAGTATCTCCATGCAGAAGATGCTACATAAACAGGAATTTAATCTGGGTATTATTGTTTTTTATCTTTTATCTTACAGCACATTTAACACCTGTTCTTTTATCTTTTCCAAATTATCCTTCATCTGGACAACGATACGCTGAAGGCTGCTCTCGTTGGCTTTCGAACCGATGGTATTGATCTCTCTCCCTATCTCCTGGGCGATAAAACCAAGCTTTCTTCCCGATGGTTCCCCCTCATTCATTGTTTCGGTAAAATAGCTGCAGTGATTGGTCAGCCGAACCTTTTCTTCATTGATATCCAGCTTTTCCAAATAATAGATCAGCTCCTGCTCAA
>DATGYU010000109.1:0-3152 GCA_035297625.1 Prolixibacteraceae bacterium | reverse complement strand
ATAACTTCCGTCCATGTATTTTCCCATCATACCTGGTCCGGGTTTACGGGTGGGAAGGTTATCTTTTGGAAAACTACGGTCAATTAAGATGTCATCAAAAACAACCCCTTCATTTTCAAAAGCTTTCAGCATTTTATTGTGTGCCGGCCAAAATGTATCTTCCGGATAACTCGGTGTTCCCAACCCATCCTGATTGCTGACCATTACCAGTTCATAGCTTAAATTTTTAGCTATAAAATGCATGTTACGAAATACCTTGGGCAAAAACTCAAGCTTCTCGAGTGAATCAATCTGCTCATCAGCAGGTTCAATGATCAGGGTTCCGTCACGGTCAATAAATAATGCTTTCTTCATAATGATTAATCTTCTTTCCGAATCAAAAAATTAAATAAGAAATATCGAATAAGAAACAAGAAATGTAAATCGGGCGCTCCGATCTTGCTTTCTTGTAATTTCTTATTCCTTATTTCTTGTTTCTTATTCCTTATTTTTTATTCCTTTCAACTTTTTTAAACCAACTCCTTCAATGCTTTCCTCAGTTTCTTATTCTCTTCCGGCGAGCCAATGGTAATTCTTAAACAATCATCACACAACGCAATTTTTGAACGATCGCGTACAATGATTTTCTGCTCGGTTAAATACTCGTAAATGCCTCTTGCATCATGCATCTTTACCAAAATAAAATTAGCATCCGAAGGATAAACAACCTGAACGAAAGGCAGTTTAAATAATTTGCGAATCATTTTACCTCTTTCTTCCACTATGGTATTTACCCACGTTTCTTTCTCTTCCGCATGATCCAACAGTTCAAGGGCTTTTTCCTGGGTAAGAATGTTGATATTGTAAGGGTATTTTATCTTGTTGAAAATACGTATGATTTCAGGTTGCGCAAATGCCATCCCTAAACGGATCCCTGCCATCCCCCATGCCTTGGAGAAAGTCTGAAGAATAATTAGGTTTTCATACTTTCCCAATTCAGGCAACAGGCTGCTCTCGGGAGAAAAATCAATATAAGCCTCATCCACAACCACCAGTCCATCAAAGCTAGTAATCAGCTTTATCATCTCTGATTTGTCCAGTAAATTGGCCGTTGGATTGTTGGGCGAACAAAGAAAGATGGCTTTGGTATAAATATTGGCAGCATCCAATAGTTTTTGGGCACTAAACCCAAAATCCTCATTGAGTTTTACCTTATGTACTTCCACATTGTTAATGTCGGCTGCTACCTGGTACATTCCATAGGTTGGATCAATTGACACCACATTATCAATCCCCGGTTCACAAAAAGCACGAAAGACAATATCGATAGGCTCATCGCTGCCATTTCCCAGAAAGATCATTTTGGGATCAATATTTTTAATAGCGCCAATCTTTTCCTTTAATGTCCATTGCAATGGATCGGGATAACGGTTATAGGGATTGTTAAAAGGGTTCTCGTTGGCGTCAAGGAAAACCTCCGCTTCTCCTGAAAACTCATCACGGGCTGAAGAATAGGGCTTCAGGGCTTTTATATTTTTTCTTACTAATTTTTCTAAATCCATCGCGTATCTTAATTATTGTCCCTTAATTTCATTTAACCGAACTGTCACCGCATTTTTATGGGCATCCAGCAGCTCTGCTTGAGCCATCGTTTCAATGACCGGCCCTAAATTCAGAATTCCTTCACGGGTAATTTCCTGGAAAGTAATTTTTTTCATAAAGCTATCGAGGTTCACCCCGCTAAATGATTTTGCCCAGCCATTGGTAGGCAAGGTATGATTGGTTCCAGAGGCATAATCTCCTGCGCTTTCAGGAGTATAGTTTCCAAGGAAAACAGATCCGGCATTGGTAATCTGCCCTGCCACTTCATTATAATTCTCCATGGCAATAATCAAGTGCTCGGGAGCATAATCGTTGATCATTTCAATCATATCCTGCTGGCTGTTCAACACAATGGCCTGGCTGTTTGCCAGCGCTTTTTCAGCGATGCCTTTACGGGAAAGTGCATTCAATTGCTTTTCCAGTTCAAAATTAACTTTATCAATCAGCGTCGCATCATTGGTTACCAACACCACCTGGCTGTCGGGTCCATGTTCTGCCTGGGAGAGCAAATCTGAAGCTATAAAAGCAGGGTTGGCAGTAGCGTCAGCTAAAATCGCAACCTCTGAAGGACCGGCAGGCATGTCTATGGCCACATCATTAATGCTAACCAATTGTTTGGCTGCCATGACATATTGATTTCCCGGGCCAAATATCTTATTTACTTTTGGAACACTATCCACCCCGTAAGCCATGGCGCCAATAGCTTGAATTCCTCCCAGCTTAAATATCTTGGTCACTCCTACCTGCTGAGCTGCAAACAATATGGCAGGATTAATTTTACCTTCTTTATCGGGGGGAGTACACAACACAATTTCCTTACAACCTGCAATCTTTGCAGGGATGGCTAACATCAGAACGGTAGAAAACAAGGGGGCTGATCCTCCCGGAATATACAATCCAACCTTATTAATGGCTACTGCCTTTTGCCAGCAAGTGACTCCCGGAACTGTTTCAATCTGGTGGGTGACCGGTATTTGTGATTCATGAAACTTTTGGATATTGGCAGCCGCAACAAGGATAGCCTGCTTAAGAGAATTATCCACCAAATAAGATGCTTCTTCAATTTCACTGGAAGTTACTGCGATTTCATTGATGGTAACACCATCAAAGCGCTCAGTATATTTCCTGATGGCTTCAATCCCATTTTTAGAAATATCGGCCAATATCAATTCTACCTGATCCCTCAGTTCACGAATATTAAAAGCCGGACGCTGAAGCAACGCTTGCCAATCATCTTTAGGCGGATTTATATAGGTTTTCATAGTCGTTGTGTTTTTAAAGTTTTCATTTTCATGGCTAATATATTACCTGCAAACAATAGAAGAACACCAATGGCTGCCATCATTCCCCATTGGTAATTTTCAAAAAATGAAGAAATTACCAAAGCAATCACAGGGGCTACCAATGTAGTGTACCCGGCACGATCAGGACCAATATCGCCAACAAGTTTCAAATAAAGGGTGAAAGCCACTATGGACCCAAATAAGGATAAATATAACAATGATACCAAATAGGGGAAAGTCAGTTCAATTGAAAAACTCCTGCCCGAAAGCGGTACCATTAGCATCAGA
>DATGYU010000108.1:0-14290 GCA_035297625.1 Prolixibacteraceae bacterium | reverse complement strand
CATAAGGCTTTGCTCGAACTGGGGACAACTGATGAAAAATTCATTGTACTCCTCCTCGGTGCAAAAGCCCATCACGTGCTCCACCCCGGCGCGGTTATACCAGCTTCTGTCAAACAGCACGATCTCCCCGGCGGAAGGAAGATGAGCGGCATAACGCTGAAAATACCATTCTGTTTTTTCCTTATCCGTAGGTGTCCCCAGGGCGGCTATCTTACAAACGCGCGGGTTGACAGGCGTGGCAATCCGTTTAATCACTCCCCCTTTCCCGGCAGCGTCCCTGCCTTCAAAAACAACCACGATCTTTAGCTTTTTATACACTACCCATTCCTGAAGCTTCACCAGTTCCAATTCCAGCTTGTGAAGCTCCTTCATATAAACTTTATCCTTAATGGTACGATGATCTTTTTTCTTCGACTCTACGTGTATGAGAACATTGCCATTTGAATTGGTCTGTTCATTTTCGGGTGCTTCAGCCATGATAATGATGAATTTACAGGATGATTATTAACAATGAAAATTACAAAATAACCACCATTAAATCAAATTATATTTTGAACTGCTGGCGACCGATCAATGGCCAGCAGCAAATTGTAAATTGTAAATCGTCCAATCGTAAATACTATTTCTTTACCTTTGTACTCAAATTATTTGATTTTGGAGCGCAAAGAATTCAGGAAGCTTTTCAGAAAGCACGAGTTGCTCAGCCAGTTGTGCCAGTTGTTGAATACCCCGGGTGAAAAGATTCACCTGCAGGGACTCGTCGGCTCTTCGCGAAGCATTCTTACCAGCCTGCTTTGTGAAAATATCAAAAGGGATTTTATCATCTGCCTGAATGACAAGGAAGAAGCCGCCTATTTTTATGACGACCTGATCACCCTGGAAGCAGATGCCCCCGTATTATTTTTCCCTTCTTCCTATAAACGGTCGGTTCATTATGAAACCATCGAGCAGGAAAATATTATCCTGCGTACCGAAGTGCTCAACCGCCTGAAAGAGGTCCATCCCATAATCGTGGTTACCTATCCTGAAGCCTTGGTTGAAAGGGTCATCTCAGGTGAAGGGCTGGCAGAAAACACCTTCCAGGTATCCAAAGGCGACAAGCTTTCCCTGGAATTTGTCAACGAGGTGCTTTATGAATATGGCTTTGAAAGGGTGGACTTTGTCTATGAACCCGGCCAGTATTCCATCCGCGGGGGTATCGTGGATATCTATTCTTTTTCCAACGAGGACCCTTACCGCATAGACTTTTTTGGCGATGAGGTGGATTCAATCCGCAGCTTTAACATCGACGACCAGATCTCCAAGGAATCGCTTACCCGTATCAGCATCATCCCCAATATTCATGAAAACCTGCAAAATGAAGAGCGTATCAGCTTTGTGGATTTTATCCCAAAAGATGCCCTTCTTTTCATGAACGATATTCAAAAACTGGCCGATCAGATGGATTATAACTTTAACCAGACCATCGAAAAGGCAGAAACGGAAGATGAGCGCAAGGCATGGTTCAACCGCCTGTTTTCGGGACAGGCATTTACCAAAGAGATCAAGCCGTTTACCTGTGCCGAGTTTGGGCAGAAGCATTATTTCAAACATTCAAAGACAGTCACTTTCCAGACCGAACACCAGCCTGTCTTCCACAAGAACTTCGATATGCTGGCCGAGAACCTGATGGACTACCAGGATTTCGGCTTTACCAATTATATTTTGGCAAGCAACCCTGCCCAGACCGACCGTTTGCAGGCCATCTTTGAGGATAAGGGCCTGGATGTCAAATTCCGGCCTGTTAACTTTACCCTGCAGGAAGGATTTATTGACCGCGACCTGAAGATTTGCTGCTATACCGATCACCAGATATTTGAACGCTATCACCGCTATGAGATAAAATCCCGTAAAGCGCAGCGCGACACGATCACCATCAAAGAGCTGAACATGCTCCACCAGGGCGATTATGTGGTGCACATCGATCATGGCATTGGTAAATTCGCAGGACTGGTAAAAACAGAAGTGGATGGCAAAATGCAGGAAGCCATCCGCCTTACCTACCGAGACAATGATGTGTTGTTGGTAAGCATCCAGAACCTGCACCGCATTTCAAAATTCAAAGGCAAGGAAGGTACGGAACCTTCCATCAGCAAGTTGGGTAGCGGCGCCTGGCAGAAGTTGAAGGAGCGTACCAAGGTAAAGGTTAAAGACATCGCCCGAGAACTGATCGAGCTGTATGCCGCCCGCCGCCAGGAACAGGGGTTTGCCTTTTCGCCCGACTCTTACCTGCAGACTGAACTGGAGGCCTCGTTTATCTACGAGGATACGCCCGACCAGATGAAATCGACCATTGCCGTGAAGGAAGACATGGAGAAAGAAATTCCCATGGATCGGCTGGTATGCGGGGATGTGGGATTTGGCAAAACAGAAATTGCCATCCGTGCCGCCTTTAAAGCTGCCGCTGACAATAAACAGGTGGCCGTGCTGGTACCTACTACCATCTTGGCCTTACAGCATTATAAAACTTTCTCAGAGCGTCTTAAAGATTTCCCTGCCCGGGTAGAATATATCAGCCGGTTGCGCAAACCTACCGACGTCAAGCAGGTCATGGATGATACCAAGGCCGGCAAGGTGGACATCCTGATTGGCACCCACAAGCTGGTGGGAAAAGAAGTCAAGTTTAAAGACCTGGGACTGCTGATCGTGGATGAGGAACAAAAGTTCGGGGTTGCCGTCAAAGAAAAACTCAAGCAGCTGAAGCTGAATGTCGATACCCTAACCCTGACCGCCACCCCTATTCCCCGGACCCTGCAGTTCTCGATGATGGGGGCCCGCGACTTATCCATCATTCAAACGCCCCCGCCCAACCGGTATCCCATATCCACTGAGCTGCATGGATTCAGTGAAGACATCATCCGCGAAGCCATTCAGTATGAGATGGCCCGCGACGGACAGGTATTCTTCATCCATAACCGGGTAGCCAATATCTATGAGGTGGAGGCTGTCATCCGCAAAATAGTACCTGGTGTGCGAACTGTGGTGGGCCACGGTCAAATGGAAGGGGCCAAACTGGAGAAGCTGATGATGGACTTTATCAACGGCCAATTCGATGTACTGATTGCCACTACCATTATCGAGTCGGGTCTTGACATCCCCAACGCCAATACCATCATTATCAACCATGCCGAGAACTTCGGGCTGAGCGATTTGCACCAGTTGCGCGGAAGAGTAGGCCGTTCCAATAAAAAAGCATTCTGCTATCTGCTCGCTCCCCCGCTATCAACCTTAACTCCTGAGGCAAGCCGACGGCTGCGAGCCATTGAAGAGTTCTCTGAATTGGGAAGCGGGTTCAACATTGCCATGCAGGATTTGGATATCCGTGGCGCAGGTAACCTCCTGGGGGCTGAGCAAAGTGGTTTTATTGCCGATATAGGGTTTGAGACCTATCACCGTATTTTGAATGAAGCCATCCTGGAATTAAAACATGATGAATTCAAAGAGGTCTTTAAAGATGAAAAAGAAGACAGCTCCAAAGCCTTTTTAAATATGAAGTTTGGCAACGACTGCCAGATCGATACCGACATGCAGTTGCTGTTCCCGGATCAATATATTCAAAGCACTTCGGAAAGAATGTTGCTGTACCGTGAACTGGATAACCTGGAAACCGAAGAAGCCCTCCTTCAGTTTGAAGCCGGCCTTATCGACCGCTTTGGCAAACTTCCCCCTGAAAGCCTTGAACTGATTGAGGTGGTAAGGCTTCGCCGGGTAGCTGTGGAACTGGGAATGGAACGCATCATTTTGAAGCATCAGAAAATGGTATGTCATTTTATTTCCAACCCCCAATCCCCGTTTTATCAGTCGCCTGTTTTTGGAAAAGTGCTGCAATATGTGCAGATGCATCACCAAACCTGCCGCATGAAAGAAAGCAACAACAAGCTGTCGCTTACCTTTGATAAGGTCAGTAGCGTTAAAAAGGCAAAGGAAGTACTGGAAAAAGTAATCAAGGATTAAAAGGACCTATTGAAATTTTAGTTTTTTTGGTGATTGCCTGGTATCGTAGATTCTGAGAATATCAATACTCTCTCCTCTCTATAATATAAAGTATTATACTTATTTATAACACACTTTCTTACCTTTTTTCTTTTATGAATGAATGGAAACTGCTTCGGATTAATTGATATCTGAAAAATCAATTAATCAACAACTTCGATAAATTGATTCATTATTTTTCCACTCCATTGGGAATGAAGATAATCTAGAATAGATTCAAAATCCTTTACGGATAAGTCAGACCAAATAATTGGCTTAGACATTTGTATATTTCTTTCGAATATTATCCATTACAGTTTGATGAGCAATCCCTTTGCCTTTATCAATTTCTTCTATGGCATTTGTAATGCCCTGTTGCTGCTCTTTAGTTAACTTTTCCCAATCCTCAAAATCATTTTTTGAATGAAGGAAATTGACCAAAACACCATAGATCTCTTCTAAACGATCTTTGTCTAAAGAATCAATTTGCCTAAATATCTCTAGTTTTAAGTCAGATACATTCATAATTTTCCTTTTTTCAAAAGTACTAATTTCCCAAACAAAAGTTTCATTCTTTAAGATAAAGATTAAAGTTAGATCTGATCATAGAATATGATTTTTTTGTAAGAAAATGTTATGAAAGTTTATTTTTCTTTTTTCAATCCAATCTCTTTTACAAAGGTTTTCTTTTTTAATCCCGCGGGCAGGCAATCACTGTAAAGTATTTTAAGCGAGGATTTATCCAAAGCGGAATACCTGAATAATTTCACACTGTCTGAAAAATTAATGTAATCAAGTCTCGATTCTATGATGGTGCCTGTATTATTATGAATTGGATGTTCCAGGCCCAAAGCGTGTAAAAACTCATGGCGAATGCAAGCTTGGCGGGCCTGTCCGGTAACTTTTGAAAAGATGTCCATTTCAATTTGGCTGATCACACCCATAAACGACATTTTTTTGGTGTCGGTAAAACCCATTAACTGTCGGTCGATGGTATCTTTCGTAAAATTTACCACCAGGTTGCCTATCCCGTTGGTTTTGCTGATTTTCACCGGGTAAATCAACGGGCTTAACTCCTGTACAATACTGTCAATTATAGATTCGTCCTCTTTAAAAGGTTCTCCTTTTAAGGAAATCAGGATGTCCTCTTCCCATTTACAGGCCTTATCCTGAAAAAGAAATCCCACTTCTGTAAAGAAAATCAATTCTTTTTGAGAATAGCCCTTCAGACAATTGATGGATTTTATTTTCGGGTAATCCACCCACCTGTAAATATTGTAAAGCAGTATCAGCAATACTGCAAACAGCATTATTCCCAAGGAGATGTTTTGAAAGTTCCTTTTCATGTAAAAAACAAGTTGTCTAACGATCTACTTACAAAGATTATAATCAATATCAAACGTACGCATTTAATTTACCAATATAATTACACCAAAGCCATATCTTAATCTATTCTCTTGGACTTGCTGCCATGGTTTCCAGTTGTGCTGAAAATAAGGAGTCTGAAAATTGGCCTTTTCCCTTTATACAGGCAGAAGCCTAGAAGCTCCTTCAAAAACAAAAAATATTCATCCCTTATTACCATGAGCTTTTAGAAATATCGGCTCTGCCCTTGTACCTATAATTAAGTTGAAAAATAAAAATCATCAAAAATCTCCCCCCTATAAAAGTCCTTTTTCTCTTTAGAAAACTATAGTCAAAACCTACTACCGGGACCCTATGAAACCAAAAATGGTTCGAAGGTGATTCGAAGGTCGTTCGAAGGTCGTTCGAAGGTTATTGTTAAAAATACGAATAATCTTCTTATGATTTTCTAATAACTTTCTAATGATTTTCTATTCACATTTGGATGCATACAGTTTGTAATGTAACTGTTTAAAGTATTTTCTAAAAGGTTTATCTGATGTCTGTCGGCTGGGAAACATATGAAAGGACTGTGGATTATAAGGTACAGAAAAGTTTGCAATGGTCAGTAATCTATGGCCAGTAATTTATTTCTTTGATCATCATGGTACTTGCTATATGTTCCATGCCTTTCCTACCCCATATTTCAGATGATCCTCTTTCCTTAGATCCTTACCTATGCGGGGGATAAAAAAACAAAGGGGTTAATTTCTTTCGAAGCTAGCCCCTTTGAACCCAAATACTACTTAGTAACAAAACTATATGATAGCAGTTGAATATAGTGCGGTATACGAATACAGTCGTGTGGTTGTTACTTTTCCCTGGTATATTTTGCCCATTACAATTAAATTAATCTGTATATGCCTCATTATCAAAGGTTATAAAAACTCATTTTTCCATTCACTTTTTAAAATGGCATACACCAAATCATCGGCCCATTGGCCATTCTGGTAGATGCTTTCGCGAAAATGAGCCTCTTTGCGAAAGCCCAGCCTTTCAAAGAGTTGGATGGAAGATTCGTTCCCAGGGTCAATCGATGCGATGATTCTTCGCTTATCCAATACATGAAACAAATAATGGATCATCTGTTTCAATGCTTCGCTGGCATATCCCTTTCCATGGTACAATTGGTCTAAGGTACAACCCATCTCCACCTGAAAGGTATCGGCCGAAAGGAAATGGATGCCGATATCGCCGATGATCTGATTTTGATCTTTGTGGATCAAGACAAACTGCACCCATGTGCCCGGAAGGTTCATCTCCCGCGATACTTTATAATTGATAAAATAATGGACATCGGAAATAGAGGCCGGGATCCATCCCTGGTAGCGGTTGACCCGGGCATCGGAGCGGTAATGAAAAACAGCCTCGGCATCGCTTTTTTCTATAGGACGCAGTAGCAGACGCTTTGTTTCAAACTGTAACAGGGTTCCCATATTCAACAGATTGTTGCATTGCTTCAAAGATAACACTTTGCGCCTTGATTTTCATTCCTAACGAAAGACACGGGCCATTAGCATCATTTATTTAAAACAATTACAATTAAAAAGGGTTTTATACCTGTTCCTCTTCCGTTGCAACGGTAGTAGTTGATGACAATTAATTATATCAACCTAAAAAACATACACGGGTGAAAAGAAGAAGCCTTATAGGAATACTGGTTTCACTGCCATTGGCGATGTTCGCTCAGGTGAAACCAGCGATTGCCGCGCGCCCGGGGAAAGGCTTTAAGGTCGGAGCCGGGGAAGCACGTTTTGGCACTCATTACAAAATGAAAGGGGTTACCTTAAATAACCTGGATATAAAAATATCGGCCAGGGATACCGATGGTCAGCTGGCGGTTTTTGAACAGACCGGATTGACGCCCAATGGAGGACCTCCATTACATGTTCACCCCTTTCAGGATGAATGGTTTTATGTGCTGGAAGGCGAATATCTGTTTCAGGTGGGTGATGATCAGTATGAACTGAAAACAGGAGATACTATTTTCCTGCCGCGGCAGGTACCCCATGCTTTTATGCAACTGACGGAAAAAGCCAGGGTGATTGTTTCCTACCTGCCTGCCGGTAAAATGGAAGACTTTTTCAAAGCGACCAATGAATGGACGCACCCTCCCACCCAAGAAGAGATTGTCAAAGTTTTTGCCGATCACGATATGAAGGTGGTGGGACCTGCCTTGAAAGGTTGATGAGCCTTTGATCCTTCATTCTTAAATTGATCTTTCGTAAGATACCTGGTTTCAGAACAGGTTTCCCCGGATGTGGATCGATGAAAGATCCGGCAAGCGTTGTCATTCTCATATTGTTAAAAATATTCACGCAAAAAGAATGATACCACTTGCCGGATCATTTAAAGACAACCGTTTTAAGTTATTTAACAGAATACGACATGTTATTCATCTGCCTGTTAAAAGCTCTGTTTCGAACAAGTGCCAGGTCTAAACTATTGACATTTGATAAGGAAATCTTTTGAAACAACCGGTTGGCATTTTGCACATCTCCCTTGTTCTGAAAGCACAGTGCATTGTAATATTGGGTAATGGGATCCTCGGGGTCTGCTTTTGAAAAATGCTTTAAAGCCTCATTAATATCGCCCTTTTTGTAATCCAGGTAACCACAAACAGAATTTAAGAAAGCCATCTCCTGGGGATTATTTCTCATTTTTGCATTTTGCAGACACACTTTCTCATCTGTTTCTGCTTTTTTAAACTCACCATTGGCGCCCAGGGCATACAAATGCCATAATTTGGAAGAGTTCATCAAATTTTCTTTGGCAGCTTGATTTATATCGGATTTCCACAATAACTCGATGGCTTCATCATAGTGTTTCATGGCTTCCTGCGGGTTACCGCATTCGGCATATATCATGCCCTGGCTTGCCAAACCCATCACTTGATGGTAGGCATCATTTTCCTTTTGTGCCAGGTCGCCATACTGGTGATACACCGATAGAGCCTTTTCAATTTTTCCTTCATGAACGTAAGATACCGCTTCCAGGTTCAAGGCATCATACCTGGCTCCCGGGGTGGGAGCATTGTCATAATACTGCTGGTAGTATTTTCTTGCCGTATCGTAATCACCTAAAAAGACATAATTGTTGCCTAATCCGATGAGAGAATAAGAAAAATCAGGATCATATTCCAATGCTTTATTATATTGAGCGATTGAATTGTCATACATGCCCATGGTCAGTAAAAGTTCAGCATAGGAATCATATCCGCCCGGGCTTTTAGGGTTCAGTTTAATGTAATTTCTAAAGGCATTGGCGGCCTCGTCATAATTGGAGAGCTTTGAATTGGCATAACCTATCATATTATAGGCAGGAGCAAACAATGCATCAAGCTCTGCAGATTTGGCAAACTGGGCAAGGGCATTTTGGTAGTCTTTGTTGTTGTAATAATAATTGCCGGCTTCTAACCGGACTCTTTTATCAAAGGGAAAATCTGTTAATAGCTTATTCAAGCATTCATTCTGTTTAAGGCTATTACCCACATAAGCTGCCTGCACCATTGAGATGTAGTTCTGTTCTGCTTCAGATACATCTTTGGCGCGAGCAACAGCTTCTTCCAAATTGGACATTCTTACCTCGAGTCCCCCTCCTGCAAGAGATCGGTAAAGATAAGCCATTGCAAAATTGGAATCAGCCGCGATGGCCTGGTCAAAAAGTTGGGCCGCAGCCGTATTTTCGAAGTTTTCAAGTTTATCTCTTCCTTGCAGGAAGTAATCCAACGCTTCTTTGGATGAGGTAGTAATAGGAATTTCCTTGTTTTGGGCCCATAGCTGGAAAGGAAGGGCACATAAAACAAACAATACGATGCTAAAAACCATTCGAAGTGTTTTCATGCCAGTTGTCTGTTATTTAAAGTTAGTAACTAAAAACAAGATCCATAAATCCTCCTTCAGGTACCTTCTTCATTGTTATCCATGGCCAGAATGCATTTACAATTCTTCCGGTTCTTTGGGTTCCTTTATTTCCTATTCATTGAATTTGAATTTATAAAATGAAATACATTTTGGATCTGATTCTTGATACGAACCATTAATTAACATAGTTACAAAACAGGCATTTTATATTGTCTTTTACCGTTAAATATTAAAAAAATAACAAGAAAAAATCTTATATTTGAGAATAGAGCGTCCTAGCAACACAAACCAGGGATATGAAATCGTCACCGTATACAAAAAAGTTAAAAAAAGTACTGCAAACCATTGGGCCCGGACTTGTTACCGGAGCCAGTGATGACGATCCTTCGGGCATTGCCACCTATTCGCAGGCAGGGGCCAGATTTGGATTTGCCACCCTGTGGACGGCCCTGCTCACCTTTCCCTTGATGGCCGCGATCCAGGAAATGTGTGCCCGCATTGGGATGGTCACTTCCAAGGGCCTTACGGTGACTTTAAAAAATCATTATCCCAAAAGCATCCTGTACCTGGCCTTGATCTTTAGCTTTCCGGCCATTACCCTCAATATCGGAGCCGATATACAAGGAATGGGAGCGGTAGCCCACATGATTTTTCCAAAAATACCGGTTTCCGTTTATTGTGTTATCATAACAGGTGTGATGATGTATGTCATCATTAATTTCTCTTACCGGGCCATAGCAGATATCTTAAAATGGCTTTGTCTTACTTTGCTGCTTTACATCATCGTTCCCTTCCTGGTACACCAGCACTGGCTTGAGGTGGTGAAAAGGACGTTTATTCCCACCCTCCGTTTTGATAAAGACTTCCTTTCCATTATTGTGGCCATACTGGGCACTACCATCTCTCCTTACCTGTTTTTTTGGCAGGCCACCATGGAAGCGGAAGAGATTGCACAAAAAAGCTCGAAAGTAATGGTCGACAAAAGATTGCTTGACAATATGAAGATCGATGTAGACATTGGCATGCTCTTGTCCAATATGGTCATGTTCTTTATCATCCTTACCACCGGAAGTGTTCTATTCAATGGAGGAATCCGCGATATTAACACGGTGGAGCAGGCAGCAAAAGCCCTGGAGCCTTTGGCAGGCAAGCTTACCTATTTGATTTTCGCCCTTGGGGTAATGGGAACCGGTTTGCTGGCTATTCCCGTACTGGCGGGATCTCAATCGTATATGCTTGCAGAAACATTTGGCTGGAAGGCGGGACTGGACAGAAAATTCACCAAGGCAAAGCCTTTTTACCTTTCTGTTATTATCTCTCTTTTGGTAGGATTGTCACTTGACTTTTTGGATATCAGTCCCATAGATGCTTTGCTTTACACGGCCATTGCCTATGGGGTAACAGCCCCTGTACTGATTGGCGTTATCCTTCATATTGGCAACAATAAAAAGATCATGAAAAAGAATGTCAACAACAGGTATTCAAATATCGTCGGCTTCATTACCCTAATCCTCATGAGCCTGTCGGCCATAGCACTTATTTATTTTCTTTTTTGAATCTTAACTGTATTTGATCTTGCGCTTGTCTTCCAGTCGTCTTTTCTTGTCGGCAACCCAGTAGCGGTGAGTCCAGTTGCCTTTGCGGTCGTATTTGTAATACACATCCTGTTTTTGGGTATTCTGGTCATTGCGAAGGCCCACAAGATAATCAATGCTAAAATGGCTCACCGATCCGCTCCGGTTATAGTTGTAATAAAGGATGGTCTTAAAGCCGCTGACAATGTCCTGGCGCTCAATACGTATCAGCCAGCCACGGGCATTATAGAAAAGGCTGCACTTTTCGCCACTGTCCAGTTCACCTGTTTCGGTAACCGTATGGCGGGTATAGGAAATTAACCGATCTTTATCGTACTCGGCATTCTGCTCTACAAGGAAAAGCTCGCGCTTATTCTCCCGGGCATCATACGACCAGTAGTTTACCATTTCAATCTGTCCTTGAGCATTGATAAAGTTTTCGTATTCAATATAATCGCCTTTTCTGTTTTTACTATCCTCAAGGATGATCTCCCTTTCTATTTTGCGGTTGCCGGCATCTTCCCTTTCATAGCGATAAGCGGCATCCAGGGCCCCGTTAATCCTGTTGGTACGCTTAATTAGCTTCCCCTGTTTGTCAAAATCATAAATGTATTCCCATCCCGAAAAAACCTTGGGCCTGAAAACCCCGGAATCTTTTTTATAGGTATTCATTTCCTTGCCATAACTTCTCTCGGTGACTTTACGAATATTGCCTTTAAAATCGCCTACCTTAGGGAACAGTTGTGCAAAGGTAAATACTGGCAGCAGCAATAAAATGGTTAAAAGCGTTTTCATCAGGTCACGTATGGTTATCAAGGTCAAAGATAAAGTTTTGCCTGAATTATTTACAAGTTTAATAAATGAAGAAATCGCATGTTTTAACAGGAGATAAAAGGATAAAAAATCATGCATATGGCTTTCTTTGTCTCTTAATATTTTAACCATGAAAACCTTTTAGAACACCATCAAATGAAGATCATTCAAACCATCAAAAAGAGCAAGTATCACCTGTTGTTTTCGGTTTTACCCGTTGTAATTATTGTGGGGATATTTAAAGTGGCCGTCCATCATTTAGGGTGGGAAATGATTCCCAAAGAGATGACCTCTTTCTTTCCCAGCATCCTTACGGGAATCATCTTTATCCTTGGTTTTCTGCTGGCCGGGGTGGTAACCGATTACAAGGAAAGTGAAAAGATTCCCAACGAGATAGCCGCTTCCCTGTATGCCCTTTGGCAGGAGGCCGATTATTTGAGAACCGTTTCCCATTCCCTGACCGCAGAGCTTTTGATGGTGAAAATCAAACGCTTTGTTCCAACGCTGAAGAATGATTTTTTTGTCCATCAAAATGATGAACTTAAAAAACTACTGGATTCCTTATCCGAAGACATTATTGAAATTGGCAAGGAAGGAGCCGCGCCCAATTACGTGATGCGCATGAAAACAGAAATTGCCTCGCTGAAAAAGACCCTTAACCGCATATCGGTCATCAAGAACACCGATTTTATCCCTTCTGTTTTTATTTGCATCAAGGCCATCGCCTTTATTTTCCTGAGTGTTTATTGCCTTCTGGATGTTGAGCCCTGGTGGGGAGGCCTGATTTTGGTAAGCATATTCACCTTTGTAATATTTTCTATTCTTTTTCTGATCAAGGATATGGAAGACCCCTTTGATTATGATGGCAGCGAGATCGTAAAATCAGATGAGATCAGCCTAACGGTACTGGACAATTTGCAGGAAGAATTTGGGCAGAAGGTAATTTAATACCTTTCAGGATAAAAAGTTAACCCGAATTGTTGGTCAGTAGTAAAACCTCCATGGTTTTTCAGCCCAGTCAGGCCCGGCATAGTCTACGCCTACGCGCTTGGAAGTTTTGATATCTAATACCGGCTCACCTTTTTCAATCCAAATTCTTGAGGAAGTAGCAAGGTCTTCACCATAAAAGGTGCGGTCAAGTTTTAATAGCCGACCTACCCTGCCGGGGCCTACCACTCCTTCCACCCCGCGAATCAGAACAGCTTCCGGGGTGTGTTCTTTTCCGGCAACGATATTAAGCATCCAGTACATGCCATAAATCAGGTAGACATACACGGTGCCTCCCTGCTCAAACATCACATCAGTTCTGGAAGTGCGGCCTTTCGAAGCATGGGAGGCCAAGTCTTCGATGCCACAGTAGGCCTCGGTTTCATTGATACGGTATCGCTCAATCCGGCCATCTTCATATTGGCGTACCAGTATCTTGCCCAAAAGCTGGGGGGCCATTTCAAGGGCTCCCTGCAGGAAGAAATTCAGTGAAAGACGGTTACTCATTCAACAAAGATCAAAAACTTTACAAAAAATATCAACATTCCTTTAAATATATTATTGGAAATTAAAAAAAAGAAAATACTTTTGCAGTCCGATTATTGTCCTTACTTGCAGTTCATGTAAATAACTGAAAATGTTGAGTGTTGCAAAACTTATCAACGATTCCGGGTTGATAAAAAAAGATGCGCATAAAGCATTGAGATTAAAATTATTGCGAGTTAGTGTTTAATTTTTAAAAATAAGCAAGTGGATACACTGAGTTATAAAACCGTTTCAGCCAACAGAGCTACGGTAACAAAAGAGTGGGTTCTTGTTGATGCCACTGATGTGGTTCTTGGTCGTTTAGCTAGTAAAGTGGCTAAAATCCTGAGAGGTAAAAACAAGCCAAGCTTCACTCCTCACGTTGATTGTGGTGATAATGTGGTTATCATCAATGCAGAAAAAGTTCGTCTGACAGGAAACAAGCTGAATGACAAGATTTATCTAAGTTATTCAGGTTATCCCGGAGGTCAGAGAGAACAGACACCCGCAGAGTTATTGGCTAAATATCCTGAAAGACTGATTGAAAAAGCAGTTAAAGGGATGTTACCTAAAAACCGTCTGGGAAGTAAGATTTATGGAAACCTGAAAGTGTACGTAGGACCAGCACACAAGCAGGAAGCCCAGAACCCAAGAGTAATTGATTTAGATACAATTAAATAATAACTAATGGAAGTAGTAAACGCGTTAGGTCGTAGGAAATCTGCGGTAGCCAGAGTTTATATGAGCGAAGGCAAGGGAAAAATCACCATCAATAACAGAGATTTGAATGACTATTTTCCAACCGGAATCCTACAGTATGTAGTGTTGCAACCGTTGAATCTGTTAGGTGTGAACGGCCAGTATGACATCAATGTAAACCTCGATGGTGGTGGTATCACCGGACAGGCTGAAGCATTGCGTTTAGGAATTTCCCGCGCCATGCTGGAAATCAATCCTGAATCAAGACATGCTTTAAAAGCAGCTGGATTTTTGACCCGTGACCCACGTGAAGTGGAACGTAAAAAACCAGGTCAGCCAAAAGCACGCAAAAGATTCCAGTTCTCAAAACGTTAGTATTTTTATTCCAAAAATATTCTGCTTTGGATCTAAACT
>DATGYU010000107.1:0-34028 GCA_035297625.1 Prolixibacteraceae bacterium | reverse complement strand
TAAGGCCCAATACGGTTAAGGGAAAAGAACTTTTTGCCAGGGATATCCCGGCCATTTTAGTTGAGAATGCGGATAACGTGATGTTCAGCCAGGTGTCAGTGATTTGGGATAAGCACATTGACAAAAAACATTATACCAACGCATTTGAGGCCGTCAATGTAAACGGGTTAAGACTGACAGGCGTGAAGGCGACTGCCTCGCCGTCTAACCCGGGGATGAGCGATGTGCTGTTAAATAATTGCCGCGATTTTTATACCGACAGCAAGCTGAGTGTAAAAAAGGCAGAGGTTAAGGCAAAATAAAGAGAGCGCATATTGCCTTATTTCTAATTCAAACACAAAGGCACGAAGACACAAAGAGAATTTTTATAATTATTTGTGTCTTCGTGCCTTTGTATTTATTTTGTTTGTCCACTTCTTACTTCTTATTTTAGTTGAGCGGCACGCAACCTTTCGGCCTTAGGCCTCATCTTGTATAAAAGGCAACCGCATAAGTGGCTTTCCATTTAAAAAACGGACCATCATCAACTTTAAAAACCCTTTGGTAAAATGAAGAATCTTCTGCTTATACTAATAGGTCTCATCTTCCTCATCCCGGCTTTTGGCCAGCGAAATAAGAAAGATGTGGTATACCTTCACTCGGGAGGAATTATTAAAGGCCAGCTTATTACCCATGATGCTGAAATTGTAAAGATCAACTCTGAAGGGAACGAATGGGTTTTCAAAAACCAGGAGGTTGACAGCATTTCACGATTCTCAAGGACAAAGACAGCAAGTGAAAACAATGCGCATGGGTATAAGCAGGGCTTTTTCATGGATGCCTCTGCGGGAGCCTTGATTGGTAATTCGAGCAATCAGAAGCATGCTCCTTTTTCATTCATGTCGTCATTGAATATCAGGCTGCTGGGTAACGTGTACCTGGGGGCAGGGGCAGGAGCTGAGTTTTTGGAAGAGACCTATATGCCCGCCTTCGGACAGCTGCAGTGCAGGTTCAGAGATTCAAAGTTTACTCCCTTTTTTAACCTGCAGGCCGGTTACATGGTGCCCCTGGAAGATGCCCGCCGTAACCAGATTATCTATTATGACTATTCATCTTTCTACCCTTATCCGAATGTCAATACCAAATTGGATGCTGAAGGGGGATATATGATTAACCCTTCCTTGGGGTTTGAGCATTTCTCCTCCAATAACTTCGGTTGGTTCTTTGCTTTTGGCTACCGGTACCATCAGTTGAATTATTCAGGGGTGAATGATTATAAGCTGGAGACCAACTTTTCACGCTTGTCATTGAAAATAGGGTTCATCTTTAAATAATCGAAGCCATGAAAAAAAAACAATCTATCATTTCAGGGCTGATGTTACTGCTTATGGCAATGACATCCTGCACCGATAAAATATATGAGACTTTTACGGCCAATGCTCCTGTTTATATGAGCTACGAGGAACTTCGGTCGGCTGTTAAGATGAGCGCTCCAAGGGATTTAAAAAAACCAGGGAAGATTTATTTCAAGGACCAGTATGTGCTGATCAATGAAATGATGGAAGGGGTGCATGTATTTGATGTGAGCGATCCGGCCAATCCGCAGAACAAGGGTTTTATTGAAATACCGGGCAACGTGGATATTGCCATTAAGGACAACATTCTTTATGCCGATAGTTATGTCGATCTGGTATCCATTGATGTTTCCAACTTTGACAATGTCACAGAGACGGGGCGGGTACAAAAGGTTTTTCCTTATACTCTGCCGGTCTATGATCCAAATTATCCCATTGGCAAGATAGAACAGGAAAAAGGGGTAGTTGTCGGATGGGAAGTAAAGAGCATTCGCCAGGAAATAGAGCAGCGTTACTATCCCATTTATTACAGTAAAGGAAATTATGCCCTGGACGATGCTTCCTATTCAGGTGGAATTGGCGGAGCCTCAGGCAGCACTACCTATGGCGTGGGAGGCAGCATGGCCAGATTTGCCCTGTATGAAAATCTTTTATACATCGTCAATCAGAGCAGTGTGATGACTTTTAAGCTGAAGTCATCATCGGAGGCCTCGCTGATAAATACCGGATACGTGGGATGGAACGTTGAAACGATATACATTGCCGATAAACATTTATTCTTAGGCACCCAGAATGGGCTGATTGTTCAGTCGCTGGAGGTGCCTGAGCGCCCTACACAGATTGGTACTTTCGCCCATATGACCTCCTGCGACCCGGTGGTTATCAAGGGTGATCTGGCCTTTGTGACTTTGAAAGGGGGGACCACCTGCCGCGGCGGAACGCTTAACCAGCTGGATGTCGTTAAAATGAGTGATGGATATTCCAAGTTTAGCCTTTTGAAAAGTTATCTGATGTATGGGCCCAATGGCCTTGGTATGGATGGCGACCTTTTATTTATTTGCGACGGGTATGCGGGATTGAAAATATACAATGCCGCCGATCCTTTGGCAATAACAGATCACCCGATTGCCAACTTCCCTTCCATTCATGCCTATGATATCATTCCGATGAGCAATTACCTTTTCCTGATTGGAGAAGATGGATTTTTACTCTATGATTACAAAAATATACAGGATATTAAACAAATTGGCACGATTCCTGTTGTTAAATGACATAACCAAGCCCTATTCATAGGACTTTGAATTCTGTGGTACCCTCTCATAGAAAAGCCGGACAAGAAAATTGTTCCGGCTTGATTTTTTTAATAGCAATGTAATTCTAATATACATATCCGCCATACCCCGGGCTGCCTTCAATTTTGATGGTGTCCATAGAATAGGGTATGTATACTTTTTCAAATGTATAGCTGGCATCATCATTGAATCCGGCAAAAATGCCTGCCCCGTTCTTTATGTTTGAATACACGGGTACAGGTTCCGATATGGGGTTTTCATGGTAATAGTCATACAATTCCAGGTATTTCAGGTAATTGTACAGGTCTTTTGAGATATGCTGTATATGAAGGGTGAAACGGTCATAGATGGTCTGTATATTGCCGTAATTTTGAAGATTATAAGTTGTGAAATTTGCCTTCACCTGGATGGAGCGTTCCTTGCCATTAAAAATATCATCGGGGAAAATATTGTATCTGTTATCAGGGGCCATATCAAATATTTCCCCTCCTGAATTGCTGTACACGCTTTTGAATACAGGATCATCTGAAATCTTTCCCCAATTGATATTCCTGGGAAGTTGATATATTTTTATTTCTTTATTGTTTATATCCCGAGATGTAATCTGGGCCAAATATTCATATTCCAAAACGATCCTGTAATAGTCTTCTCCGGGTGTATCCTTAATTTTAAAATCAAAAAACAAGGTTTTTTGATAACTGTTATTTTTAACCAGGGACGTATCTATTGAGACGACCTCCGCCTTTAATGGAATTATAGTTTCTGCCTCAATCTGCTTGCCCTGTGAAGTGGCAACAAGCCGGTAAGTATTTCCTGCCTTTGGTTTTATATTTGCTGCCCGAAATTTGCCTGTGGATGAACTCAGGTGTGCCAGTAACTGGTTGTTTTCATAGATATCCATTGCCCCATCAGGGATTTGGTAGACAGGTCCATAATCATTTTCCAGGATGGATGTGCTTTTGCTAAGCGATGCCTGAAATGCAGAGTCAGGCCAAATGATGCTATTCAAAATTAATTGATTGGCATATTGTTCATCATTAAAATCAATGGTTTTAATACACGATAAAAAGGAAACAAGAATCAGGCTCAGGAAGATATATTTTTTCATGGAGTGGGCTGTTTAAAATTTATAACTGTAGGAAATGGAAGGAAGAATGGGGAAAAGACTCAATTGCTTTAACTTCCTATATTTGCCGGTTTGAGTAAACTCTTCCGGATAAGTGGATTCAAAATACATGAAGTAGGGATTCTGCCTGGAATAGGCATTGTAGAAACTTAAGTTCCAGGTACGGATGCCATGTTTCTTTTGCTTGTGAAAATTAAACCCCACATCCATACGGTGGTAGGCTGGCATGCGGTAATTGTTGCGCTGATCGTAATATTCGAATCGGTAGGTATACTGTGGTGAATTTGAAAATCCGTTACCGTATGGGATAGAAGCTACATCAACCTTTTGAGTGCCAAGGGTAACGGCATTCCCGGTTGCATAAACCCAGGTGAGGCCGACATCAAAACGTTTGGAAAACTCATGAGTCATCACAAAGCTGACATCGTGGCGGCGGTCATAACGGGCATAGAATTTCCTGCCAAAGTTAAGATTGTCAAACTGACGTTCGGCTTTGGACCAGGTATAGCCTATCCATCCGGTGGTTTTGCCGGTATTCTTCTGAAGCAGCACTTCGGTGCCATATGACCAGCCTTTGCCCATTTCCACTTTATTCTGCCAATCGCTGCCTGCTCCTACAAAGGAAGCCCCTTCCTTATACTCCAGCAGGTTATGCATCGACTTATAGAAACTTTCCACGCTAAAGTCAAGGGCGGGGTTGATTTGGTAAACTGCACCAACGGCATATTGGTGAGAGTTCTGAGGTTTTACTTTTCGGGTGGTAGGCAACCATAAATCAGTGGGCAGGCTGATGGAAGTACTGGACAGCAGATGAATGTTCTGGCTCATCTTTGAATAGGCTGCCTTAAATGAAAGGTTGCGGGTAGCCAGCCACCGTGCCGATAACCTTGGTTGCAGGGAGGCATATGCTTTTTGATCGACATAGAATACTGAAGTGTGAAGACCTAAATTGACAGATATTCGTGGAGTTAAATCAATATTGTCTTCAAAATAGGCGTAGAGTTCCTGTGCACTGATAGGTAGGTTGCCAAATGCGGTGTCCACGTTTGTGGTATTTTCCGCGTCATTTTCATTGTAAGCAACGATACCTGGCCTAAAGGTATGATCAATAACATTAGCCCCGAATTTAATTCTTTGCTTGGGATCAGGGTAATAATCGAAATCTATCTTTGCTCCAAAATCTTCAATTCCTGATTTATAATTAAGTCCAAAGATATTCTCATTCTTATTTGTTGTCAGGTTTCTTTTGGATGATCTTTCCATTACATCAAACAAATACCTGCTGTAAGTAAGGGTAGTATTGGCAAAAAGACGGTTGCTGTAGATATAATTCCAGCGTAAAGCGGTAGTAATATTTCCCCAGCCGATGGACAGATTATCCTTATTTTGATGGGTTTCATTATCGTACGTTTGCTTGGAATCATTGCGTGCATAAGCTTTGTCCCGGCCATTGTATGCACTTAAATAAATACGGTTGCGCTCTGAGAATTTATGGGTAATCTTCATGTTCAGGTCATGAAAGAAATACCCGGCAACCTCTTCTCCGTTGGATGATTTGGTAATTAAAGGCCTCGCCAGAAGATCGGCGTAGGTCCTGCGGGCCGAAAAGTTAAAGGTGGTTTTATCCTTTATGAGAGGGCCTTCCAGGTTTATTTTGGAAGAAATAAGTCCAATGGAGAAGTTGCCATGCATTTCCTTTTCATTGCCGTCTTTCATCCTGATGTCCAAAACGGAAGAAAGCCTTCCACCATACCTGGCCGGAAATCCTCCCTTAAAAAAGGAAACGCTTTTGATGGCATCGGGGTTAAACACCGAGAAAAAGCCAAACAGGTGTTCCGCATTGTAAACCGGAACATCATCCAGCAGCATCAGGTTCTGGTCTGGGGCACCGCCTCTTACATATAATCCGCTGGTACCTTCCGATCCGGATTGTACACCGGGCAGCAGTTGGATGGTTTTTATCACATCCGCCTCTCCTAGAAAAGCAGGCAGGCTTTTTACCTGTTCCATTGAGACTTCCGATCGGCTCATTTGGGTACTGTTGAGCTGAGATTCCTCCTTTTGTCCAATAATAGTTACTTCTTTTAAATCAGCTTTTATTCCCAGTTTGAAATTAATAACTGTATCCCTTTGAAGAGAAATGGTAAGTATTTGGGTTTGGTAGCCTACATACGAACTGACTATGGAATAATTGCCCTTGGGTAGGGTAAGGCTGTAAAATCCAAAGTTATTGGTAATTGTTCCCCGGAAAGATTGCTTTTCATAAACATTGGCATTTAATAATCGTTCACCATTGCCTGCATCTGAAACAAAACCTCGGATGGTGTAATTCTGGGAGAAGCAGATTTGCGCAAGCAGCAATAGGATTAGCAATAAGATTGGTTTATTCATAAAAATGGTTTAATTGAGTCCCTGGCTGTAAAGCATTTCAAAATTAACGTTTCATAGTAAATAAAATTGTTAAATATTAATAAAAGATTAAAAGAAATATTTTTATGAAAATAATACATGCTCCTTAGGAAGTAATCAAGTGTAAAAGGAATAGATGGATTTACCATTTTAAATATATCGGATGTAATAATGGCAGCATTTTACGAATACCAGTTTTAATGCTATTCATTTATTGAAAAAACTGATTATTGTTACCCTGTAAGTGATATTTATATTCAAGTTGGTTCATTTGTTAACTTCAGTTTTTTCTTGCCAATAAAATTCAGCCAATGTTGATCAAGGAAATTAAAAGCCTTACTTTTGCGAATTGATAATTTTTGAAAAAATCCTATGAACTTTAGACCATATATCCGTTTCACCATCAGAGTAATTGCTCTGCCGGCCTTTTTGATATTACCCATTGCCGCCTGTTCCAGCAGCGGAATGCAAATGACTGATTCTGTGGGTACCCATATGTTTACACCCGTAGAACTCCCCTCAAAACTAACCTTTGCCGGCGAAGATGTTCCTTTGGAATACTACGACGTAAGAGAGAATCTTGACAGGGAATTGTTGTCGACTGTATACTTTCATTCACAGACCATCCGTTATATCAAGAATGCACCGCGCTACTTTTCAATCATCGAGCCTATCTTAAAATCTTATGGGATACCCGAGGATTTTAAATACTTGTGTGTGGCCGAAAGTGGATTTGATATCCGTGCCGTGTCAGCGGCAAAAGCGGCCGGCTTATGGCAGTTGATTGAAGTAACGGCCAAAGAAAGTGGGTTGGAGGTAAATTCGGAGGTGGATGAAAGATTTAACATTGAAAAGGCAACGGATGTGGCCTGTCGCATTTTTAAATACGACTATCAGAAATTTGGAAGCTGGGCCCTGGTGGCTGCTTCATATAACAGCGGGAGAGGTTTTATTTCCAGGATGCTGGAAAACCAAAAAGTAAAGAGTTATTACGACCTGCAGTTCGGAGAAGAAACTACCCGGTATGTTTTTCGTATTCTGGCCTTTAAACTAGTAATGGAAGATCCTGAAAAGTATGGTTTTTACATCCCCAAAGATCAACTTTATCCTATTATCAAAACCAATATCGTGGAAGTAAAGCGACCGGTTACTGATTGGGCAGCCTTTGCATTGGATAACGGCATCAACTATAAGGTGCTTAAAATGTTTAATCCATGGATAAGGGAAACTTATTTAAAGAATCCCACCATGAAAACTTACAAGATAAAAATACCGGAGAAAGGATTCCGGACAAGGGATTAATTGATGATACAAAAAAACGAATCGATACATACACCGGAAGATTTAACAGAAGAAGACGGCAAGATTGTTGTTCACGGGGCACGTGTACACAACCTGCAGAATGTCGACGTTGAAATTCCACGCAATAAATTAACGGTCATTACCGGGCTGAGCGGCAGCGGCAAATCATCGCTTGCCTTTGATACCATTTATGCCGAAGGACAGCGCCGCTATATAGAAACTTTCTCTGCTTATGCCCGCTCTTTTTTGGGCAATATGGAACGCCCCGATGTGGATCTGATCACCGGGCTGAGCCCTGTCATTGCCATTGAGCAAAAAACCACCAATAAGAATCCCCGCTCCACGGTTGGTACAGTAACCGAGATTTACGACTTTCTGCGTCTGTTGTATGCAAGGGCCGGGGAGGCCTTTTCTTACAATACGGGAGAAAAGATGGTGAAATATACCGACGATCAGATCCTGAAACTGATTAAATCTTCCTTTGCCGGTAAGAAAATCCTGATCCTGGCACCTGTTGTGAAGGGGCGTAAAGGACATTACCGGGAATTGTTTGAACAGATCCTTAAAAAGGGTTTCCTGAATGCACGCATTGACGGGGTGGTTACCGAACTGAAGGCAGCCATGCGGGTTGACCGGTATAAAAATCACTTTATCGAGATTGTCATCGACCGCCTGGTAGTGGATGATGCCAGCGATAAGCGCTTAAAGGATTCACTCCAGATTGCCATGAAAAACGGACAGGGTATCTGTATGATCCTGGACCATCAAACCCAGGAGGCCAAATATTACAGTAGACAGCTGATGTGTCCCACAACCGGTATTTCCTACAATGAGCCTGCCCCGCATAATTTCTCTTTTAATTCCCCGCAAGGGGCCTGCCCCAAATGTAACGGGCTGGGCATGATCTCGGAGATTGACATTGAAAAGATTGTTCCTGATAATACTAAAAGTATCCAGAGCGGGGGCATTGCTCCCCTTGGAGCTCATAAGAACACACTGGTTTTTTGGCAACTAGAGGCTTTGGGAGAGATGTATGGTTTTAATCTAAAAACTCCTATTAAAGACATTCCCGAAGATGCGATGAATGCCATCCTTTTTGGAACCAACGAACGGATTCAGCTAAAGAATTCACCCCTGGGCGTGTCAATGAATTACATGATGACCTATGAAGGGATCATTAAATACATTGATCTTCAGAAGGATGATAATCCTTCCCAAAAGGCGCAGAAATGGGCCAATCAGTTTGTCAGGGAGAACCCTTGCCCTGAATGTAACGGGCAAAGGCTGAAAAAAGAATCGCTCTTTTTCAGAATCGATGAAAAGAACATATCTGAACTGGCCCGCATGGACATCTCTGAGCTTAGCCAGTGGCTGGAGGGCCTTGAAGACCGTTTGAGTGACCGCCAGCAAAAGATCGCCACTGAAATTATCAAGGAAATACGTGACCGTATCCGCTTCCTGTTGGATGTGGGATTAAAATATCTTTCCCTGGATAGGACTTCCAGAACTTTGTCGGGAGGAGAAACCCAGCGCATTAGACTGGCTACCCAGATTGGCTCCCAACTGGTCAATGTTTTATATATCCTGGATGAGCCAAGTATCGGACTTCACCATCGCGATAATTTGAAACTGATCAACTCCCTGGAGCAGCTTCGTGATACAGGCAATTCGGTGGTGGTGGTGGAACATGACAAGGAAATGATGATGAATGCCGACTATGTGATCGACATGGGCCCGTTTGCAGGTCGGCACGGCGGGCACGTGGTGGCTTGCGGAACGCCTCAGCAGATACTGAATGCAGGAACCCTGACTTCAAAATATCTACTGGGCGAGGCGCAGATTAAAGTTCCTGAAAAGCGCAGGGAAGGCAACGGTAAGGTGCTGTCCCTTAAAGGATGTACAGGTCATAATCTTAAAAATGTGGACGTCGACTTTCCTCTGGGAAAACTGATCTGCGTTACAGGGGTGTCGGGCAGTGGCAAATCCAGTTTGATCAATTCCACCCTGCAGCCTATTCTTAGCCAGCATTTTTACAGTTCGGTAAAAGATCCGCTTCCATACCGGGAAGTGATGGGGCTTAATCATATCGATAAAGTGGTTCAGGTTGATCAGTCTCCTTTGGGACGCACTCCAAGAAGCAACCCTGTCACCTATACCGGGGTGTTTTCTGATATCCGTAACCTTTTTGCCCAGCTGCCTGAAGCCAAGATAAGGGCCTATGCCCCGGGAAGGTTTTCTTTTAACGTAAAGGGTGGAAGATGTGAAGATTGTCAGGGCGGCGGGTTAAAACAAATCGAGATGAATTTTTTGCCCGATGTCTATGTGCTTTGCGATACCTGCAACGGCAGGCGTTACAACAGGGAGACCTTGGAGGTAAGGTATAAGGGAAAATCCATCAGCGATGTGCTGGATATGACCATTAACCAGGGGGTGGAGTTCTTTGAGCATATCCCTTCCATTTCTCATAAATTAAAGACCATCCAGGATGTGGGCCTTGGTTATATCACCCTGGGGCAGTCCTCCACCACCCTTTCCGGTGGAGAATCGCAGAGGGTAAAGCTGGCTACCGAACTTTCCAAAAGAGATACCGGGCAGACCATGTATATTTTGGATGAGCCTACCACCGGGCTTCATTTTGAAGATATAAGGGTGCTGCTGGAAGTACTCGACAAACTGGTAGACAGGGGAAATACGGTATTGGTGATTGAACACAATATGGATGTGATAAAAGTGGCCGACCACATCATCGACATTGGCCCTGAAGGTGGAAAAGAAGGGGGCAGGGTAGTCTGCGTGGGAACTCCTGAAGAGGTGATCTTAAATGAAGAGTCATTTACTGCCCAGTATCTTAAAGACGAATTAAATCATAGATAGAATAATTTCAAATGAATAAGGGAAATGGTTGTTTGCCCATGTTGATAGTATTTGTTGACATTTTGCGGCCTTTAACTATAAACTGTTAACTTTATCCAATCAAGAAAGTAAGTTAGGCCGAATGAATACAATTGATATTTATTGTGTTAATACGAACACTAAAAAAACGTATCCCTTGGGTGTCACCCTCAATGAAATCAAGGATGATTTTGGAATAAAGTTAAAGTACCCCGTGCTTGGGGCATTGATAAATAACAAGGTGAAAGAGCTTTCCTTTGTTTTTGTAAAGACCAAAAAGGTTGAGTTTATTGACTATTCCCATCCAGACGGAATGCGGCTCTACATCCGTTCCCTGTTTTTTGTGCTCTATGCTGCCGTTCATGAAGTTTTTCCGCAGGTAAAGCTTAAGATGATGCATGGCATTTCCAGAGGGTACTATTGTGAGCTTACCGGCCTTCAGCGTGAAATTACGGAATCAGATATCTTCGCTATTAAAAATGAAATGCGCCAGTTGGTAGAACTGGATATTCCCATTAAAAAGGTGGGTTTGCCAAGCCCTGAGGCAGTAGAAATTTGCAGGCAGCAGAACCTGTTTGTCAAAGCCAGGCTGCTCGAACAGCAGGGGGACTTGTTCTCTTACGTTTACTTCCTGGGGATCCTTGTCAATTATTTCTATGGATATATGGTCCCGTCAACCGGATATCTTAAAGTATTTGATCTGGTGCCATATTATGACGGTTTGCTGTTACAGGTTCCCGATCCTGCCAAATTCAGCCAGGTGCAGCCCTATGGAAAACTGAATAAGCTGTTTGGCGTGTTCCAGGAACACATGGACTGGGTGGAAATATTGGAGGTTGGTAACCTTGCCAGCTTGAATGAACGTACCCTAAATAATGAAGGGGGCGAGATTATTAAAATATCGGAGGCCTTGCATGAAAAGAAAGTGGCCGAAATTGCCAATACCATTTATGCCAAAAAAGAGAAGGTGAAGGTAGTACTGATTGCCGGGCCTTCGGCATCGGGAAAGACTACCTTTAGCAAACGACTGGCAGTACAACTGGCTGTTAATGGAATGAAGCCTGTGATGATCTCCCTGGATGATTATTTTGTTGACCGGGAAAAGACCCCACTGGATGAATTTGGAGAATATGACTTCGAAGCTATCGAGGCCATCGATGTCGAATTTTTTAATCAACACCTGCTTAAGCTATTCAATGGGGAGGCCATCGAATTGCCCCGTTTTAGCTTTGCCCTTGGGCAACGATTGCCTTCGGGGAAACTGCTGCAACTGGGCCCTCACAGCATTTTGATCGTGGAAGGAATCCATGGGATGAATCCAAAGTTAATCCCTCAGATTAATCCTGACAACACTTATAAGATCTTCCTCTCGGCATTGACACAAATTTCAATGGATGATCAGAACCATATCTCCACTACTGACAACAGGCTGATACGCAGGATGATCAGGGATCATAAATACAGGGGCTACTCGGCACAGGATACCATCAAACGCTGGCCAAGTGTACGTTCGGGTGAAGATAAAAACATATTCCCTTACCAGGAAAATGCCGATGTGATGTTTAACTCTGCTTTAGTCTATGAGTTGGCAGTGCTAAAGAAATATGCCGATCCCTTGCTTAAATCGGTCAATGAAAACCAACCTGAGTTCAGCGAGGCTAACCGACTACTAAAATTCCTTTCTTATTTCAAGACCATCGATGATCTTGAAATACCGCCAACTTCTCTTATCAGGGAGTTTCTGGGAGGAAGCAGCTTTGCTTATTAGCACAAGGTAAGATAGAAAACTTAAAAAATAATATCCAATAAGGAACAAGGAATAAGAAATAAGGAATAACAGATTAAAGCGATTGCCTAGCAATCCTTTTGCATTTCTTATTTTTATTCCTTGTTCCTTATTTTTTTCTTTTCCCGAAAACAGTCCATGCTTTTTCCCACCATTGATTCTATCTATGGGAGATAGATAATTTTGATTAAAAAAGTGCTTTTCTTATTTGGAATAAGTCTAAATAGGTGTTATGTTTGTATAAAAGATTAAATAGTCTTTTATTATCAAACAATCAATAACACCTTAGACTATGGCATTTGAATTACAAAGCTTACCCTACGCTTTCGATGCTTTGGAACCCTACATCGATGCGAAAACAATGGAAATCCACCATGATAAACACCATGGCGCTTATACTTCTAATTTAAATGCTGCCGTTCAGGGAACAGACCTTGAAGGAAAAAGTATTGAACAGATACTAAAAAATATTTCGGCTCATCCGGTTGCAGTAAGAAACAATGGCGGAGGATTCTACAATCACAACTTCTTCTGGGAAATTATGACTCCGGGAGGGGCTAAACAGCCCGAGGGTGATTTACAAAAAGCCATGGATGCAACATTTGGGTCGTATCAGAATTTTAAAGAAGCTTTTACAAAAGCTGCGCTCACCAGGTTTGGGTCTGGTTGGGCATGGCTGGTAAAGCAGGGTGAAAGTTTGGTAATTTCATCGACTCCAAATCAAGATAATCCACTGATGGATCTGGCTGATGTGAAAGGGACGCCAATTCTTGGGGTAGATGTATGGGAACATGCCTATTATCTTAAGTATCAAAATAGACGTCCTGATTATTTAGAGGCCTTTTTCAATGTGATTAATTGGGATGAAGTTACGAAACGGTTTAAAGGTTAGTTGATTTTTGGTTTTTTTCCGCCCGGGACAGAGGTTCCGGGCGGTTTTTTTTGTGCCTGCCTTCCAGGCCTGCCTCCACCGAATTCATTATCTTGGCCGATCAGTATTAATCCTGTTTTTCTGGGACCAAGCGGAAAACCTGTGGAGAGATATGAGCTTTTAGTTTAAAAATCCAATTTACAAAAACTGAAGGATTGATGGATTAAAGGATTGTCCACTGAACACTGTCCATTGGCATCCGGTTTTCCTGCCCCTTTCTCCTTGCCCCTTTTCTTTTCCTCCTCAACAAACCGGATTGATCCTTTTTCTGCTGTACCAATGACCTTTCTTTTTTCAGCATAAAATCCAGGGAAAAAGTACATTTCATTGCTTTTATGAAGAGGACAAACAATCTTCATCTATCTGCTAAATATTGCCACTTTCTCTAAGGTTTCTCTAAGGTTGCTGTAACCTTTCTGTAATACCAGATACAGAAACATTACCAATAGATTACTGAAAGGATACTAAAACTGGGAATTAAGAAGAAATAGAAAGGGATTGTAATTTGGATTTTATGAGCCCTACAGAGCAAGGGTTTATGTAGCACGCGATAAAATGGCAACATTTTCAAGCTGCATGGGAAGCCATGGGGAGATAAAGGGAATTTACCAACTTTTTGCCGCAGTGCATGACCATGATGCCTATCTCAGTGCCCGACCGTATTTAACAGACTTGCAGATTGGGTTGTTGTCATTCAACACTTTTATTTCAGTACCAGCTTACTGCAAAAAATGCTTATTCAGAATTATTATAAATTACTTTGGAAATGCAGATTTGTCAAACCTTTTAAGGGTAGATTTCGTTATCTTTCTAAAAACAAAAATCATTGTTTAACTAAAAAGATAATCACCATGAGTTTTACATTACCCGAATTACCTTATGCCACTAATGCGCTCGAGCCATATATCAGTGCCCGCACATTGGAATTCCATCACGGAAAACATCACCAGACCTATGTGAACAATCTGAATAACCTTGTCAAAGGCACAGAATTTGAAAACGCTGACCTGGAAACCATTATCAGAAGGGCCGAAGGCGGCATTTTTAACAATGGCGCCCAGGTATACAACCACACTTTCTACTTTGAACAGTTCTCTAAAATTCCGGAACAGGCTCCAAAGGGAAGACTGGGGGCTGCTATTCATGTAACTTATGGTTCATTGGATGCTTTCATCGAAGAATTCAACAAAGCGGCCACCACGCTATTTGGCTCAGGCTGGGCATGGTTGGTAAAAGATGCGGAAGGCAAACTGAGCATTCGCCAGACCAGCAATGCGGGCAATCCACTTCGTGATGGTTATACCCCACTTTTAACCTGTGATGTGTGGGAACATGCTTATTATCTTGACAAACAGAACCTTCGCCCGGCTTATATTTCTGATTTCTGGAAAGTGCTGGATTGGAAAGTTATTGAAGACCGCTTTTAATTTGAATTTTCATTATCTTGCGGTTGAAAAATTAAATCTGAAGATATGAGCGTTGAAAAAGTATTGGCTGTAATGACTGCAGCAGGGAAGCCGGTAAAAGCAGGTGAAATTGCAGAATTATCGGGATTGGATAAGAAGGTGGTGGAAAAAGCCATGAATACCTTAAAAGCTGAAGGTAAAATTGTTTCTCCCGTGCGTTGTGCCTGGGAAGTGAAGAAATAATTTTTGCAAATAAAATGTTAAGGCCGCTGGTATTAGATCAGCGGCCTTTTTTATTTGCCAGGATGAAATTCTGGATGTGCAATGTTAAAATTACTACCTTCGTCTTTCACTAACCAACTTAGAAAGATCATCATGAAGACCTGGTTTTTTCTTGCAATGCTATCGCTATTTCTCAGCGCCCAGAAAACAGATGCACAGCGCATTACAGTTAGTGGTGAAAAATTTATGGTTGAAGGCAAAGAGATTTTCATGAATGGAGCCAACACTCCATGGAACAACTGGAATGACTTTGGAGGAAATTACAAAAGCGCATGGTGGGATGCCGAATTTGCCCGTATCAAAAATGCCGGAGGCAATTCTACCCGAATCTGGATTACCTGCAGCGGAACAGTGGGCATAACCATTTCGTCGGATGGAACAGTGACAGGGGCGACCCCGGCATTTTGGTCCAATTTGGATGACATGTTTCTTCTGGCCAAAAAGAATAAAATATATATCAAGGCTACGCTGATTTCTTTTGATCATTTCAAAAACAGCAACGCCACCTATCAAAGGTGGAGAAACATGATTTTGAGTGATGAAAAGGTGGGTTCATTTGTGGATAATTACGCCGTTCCTTTTGTCAAAAGGTATAATGATAATCCTTACTTATGGGCTGTGGACATCTGCAATGAGATTGAATGGGTGAACCAGGATGAGGCGGATGGTAAAATTGCCTGGAACAGGTTGCAATATTTTGTTGCCAGGACAGCTTCGGCCATTCACGAGAACAGCCAGGTGCTGGTTACCCTGGGAAGCGCCGCGGTGAAATGGAACAGCCCCAAAGGAGAAGGTAATTACTGGAGCGATACCAATTTGAAAGCTCAATACAACAAGGAAAACGCCAGGTTGGACTTCTATTCTCCTCATTTTTATGGCTGGACGGTTAAGTGGTTTGGCAACTTTGCCGTGGATAAAACCCCGGCAAATTACGGGATCAATGACCGTCCTTGCGTGATTGGGGAGAATCCTGCAAAGGGGGTTTTTAATGACGGGGCCACTCCAACACTGGTAGTACCCCCGGCCCAGATGTTTCTGGCTACCTACAACCATGGCTGGAAAGGGTTGATGCCCTGGACTTCAAACGGGGTGGACGGAAATGGCAGCTTGACTGATTTTAGCGCGGGACTGCTGGCCTTTAAAAATGCCCATCCAGGATTGGTGGAGCCATTGGCGGCTACAGGATTGATGCCAAAACCGAAAGACAATACGGGCTTTTCCATTTTAAAAAAGGTATATCCCAATCCTGTTCAAAACGGATTGTTTAATATTGAATTGGCTGATTACCGGAATGTAATACTTCAACTTACAAATAGTAACGGACAAGTTTTAATTACCAAAAGGGCAACTGCAAAAGCAACAAGCATCAGGTTGAATGCGTTATCCAAGGGAAATTACCTGGTTTCTGCCTTTAAAGATGGAAAGGTTGAAAGTCAAAAATTGATAATTAACCAGAGCGAATAATCCGTGTATTCCTGTACTGTATAGGAAGTGATGGTTTTTATTCAATCTAAAACGACATGGGTTGTTACTCATGAAAAATATTTCTTTACCAATAACTGATAAATGAAAATCCTGCATACTTCTGACTGGCATTTGGGTAAACGGCTGGAAGATTTTCCCCGAATAGAAGAACAAGAGCGGGTGATGGGCCAAATCTGCGAAATTGCCGAGCAGCAACAGGTGGATGCGGTGATCATTGCCGGCGATTTATTCGATACATTCAATCCTCCATGCGAGGCGGTGGATTTGTTTTATAAGACTTTAAAGCGTTTGGCAAACAACGGGCAAAGGCCTGTTATTGCCATTGCCGGCAATCATGATTCGCCCGATCGTATCGAGGCGCCCGATCCTTTGGCCCGTGAATGCGGGATAATCTTTGCCGGGTATCCCAATTCAAGGGTTCCTTCCTTTGAATTGGAATCAGGGTTAAAAGTGACAAGTGCAGAAGAGGGTTTCCTGGAGCTGACATTGCCCGGCAGTAAAACTCCCTTGCGCCTGTTGTTAACGCCCTATGCCAATGAATTTCGTTTGAAGGCATACCTTGGCGTTGAAGACAGTGAACAGGAGTTAAGGTCGGTGCTTCAAAATAAATGGAACGATTTGGCTGAGAGATATTGTGATTCCAAGGGGGTAAACCTGCTGGTTACTCACCTTTTTGTAATAAAAAAAGGGGAAGAGATTCCGGAAGAGCCTGCCGATGAGAAGCCCATTTTGCATGTGGGCGGGGCGCAAATGATTTATACGGAAAATATCCCTTCACAAATTCAGTATACCGCTTTGGGCCATTTGCACCGAAAGCAAAAAATAGCAGAGACGCCTTGCCCGGTTTATTATAGTGGCAGTCCGCTGTCGTATAGTTTCGCCGAGGCCAATCAGAATAAATATGTGATCGTTGTGGATGCTCAGCCGGGTAAGGCAGTCAAACTAAAGGAAATTGAACTTACCGATTGTAAAAAGCTGCTGCGTAAACGTGCCGAGGGCATTGAGGAAGCCCTGGATTTTTTAAAAGAAAATCCCGAATGCCTTATAGAACTGACCATTGTAACCGAGTCTTTTCTTACTGCCGCCGACCGGAAGCTGCTGAGCAGCGTGCACGATGGCATTGTAACAATCATTCCTGAGGTAAAAGATACCGACGGGCTTTCATCGGGAAAAGGGAAAAATATTGATTTAACCAAAACAATGGAAGAGCTGTTTGGTGAATATTTTCGACAGGCAAAAGGACAGGCACCCAACGAGGATTTACTGGCCTTGTTTAAAGAAATGCTTGCGCAGGACGAAGAGAATTAATGAACACAAGTTGCCAGTTAAAACAAACTGGTAACCCAAAAGAAAGGGATTAACAAAAATGCTATTGGCTACTGGCAAAATGATTCGTTGAAAGGACGAGAAATACGATATCTGCTTGATCTTGCCAATAGCCAGAGGCCAATAAGCAGATGCCGGTAACGAGTACCTTAAATTAATTAGATATTCCAACAGAAGGAAAATACAGACATGATACCTATAAAACTTACCATACAAGGATTGTATTCCTACCAGGAAAAACAGGTGATTGATTTTACCCGCCTGACAAGTGCTAATTTGTTTGGCATCTTTGGATCTGTGGGAAGCGGGAAATCATCCATACTGGAGGCTATCACTTTTGCTATTTACGGCAAGACCGATCGGCTGAACCTTACGGGCGATAACCGAAATTATAACATGATGAATTTAAAATCAAGCGAACTGCTGATAGAGTTTGATTTTGAAACCGGTAAAACGCAAACCGCTTATAAGGTGGTGGTAAGAGGTAAACGTAATGGTAAGAAATTTGAAGAGGTAAGGACCTTGGACCGCACCGCTTACCGCAAGGAAGAAGGCAGCTGGATTCCAATTGAGGTGGAATCATTGGAAAAAGCCATTGGGCTGAGTTACGATAATTTCAAACGTACCATCATCATACCACAGGGGCAATTCCAGGAATTCCTACAGCTGGGCAATAAGGACCGCACCCAGATGATGAAGGAACTGTTTAACCTGGAGCGCTTCGAGATGTTCTACAAGGTCACGTCTCTTGAATTTAAGAACAATGCCCAAAAGCAAAATATTGAAGGGCAACTGCAGCAGCTTGGCCCGGTTGATGAGGAGCAGGTCAAACTGTATGAGGGGCAGATTATTCAGTCCAAAAAGGAAATCGATCAGTTGAGCCAGAGCTTGTTAGCCTATCAAAACAAAGTTGCTGAATTGGATAAGTTGCAGCAGCTGGTAAAGAAAATGGAGGATGCCCAGCTTCATTTCAACGAGTTGAAGAAACAAGAGCCTGACTATATTGCCCTGGAGGCGTCTATATTCAATTATGAGCAATGTATCATCTATTTCAAGAGTCTGGTCGATGCCTTAACTTTAAGCAATCAGCGTATTGGGCAAAAAAGCAATCAGATTGAACAGGAGACCGCTCAATTTAATCAATCAGAACATGACATACAAAAGTGTGAAGCCACCTTTGCACAGTTAAAAAGTGAATATGACAGGCGCGATCTTTTAAAACAAAGGGCCGATGAGTTGGTGAAAATAGCCCGTTTAAACGTTTTGTCTGCAAACGTGGTCAATGATGAGGTTCGACTAACAAAAGGGCGCTCAGTGCTTGATAATACCCTTTTAAAGGCAGAAGAACTAAAAAGGGAAAAGGACAATTTGGACTTGCAGATAAAATCACAAAAGGAGCAGCTTCCCGATCTTTCCATGTTGTCCAAAGTAAAGACCTGGCATGTGGAGAACAATAACCTTGTACATCAGCTGGGCACTTTAAGGAACGATATTCAGAAACATGAAAAGGAAAGAGAGCGGATCAATGTATCTGTTGCCGCTTGCTTTAACAATGCGGTATTAGCCGCCCTGCCAAAAGACGCTGCCATTCATGATGCCGTTCAGTTTTTAAAGGATCACATCCTCCAGGTAAAACAACAGGTAGCCAAACTGGATCACGAAATTGAACATTTAAGGGTTCAGGCAAAGCTAGATGAGTATGCCGTGAACCTGAAAGATGGAGAGGCCTGTCCACTTTGCGGCTCGCTACAACATCCGCTTGTATTTAGCGCCGAGAGTCTGGCCCATACTTTAGAAAACGTGCTTAAGCAAAAGCAGTTGCTTGAAAAACAGATGAGCGATAACAGTGAGCAGATCATGCAGCTTTCTGATTTAGCTACCCAATCCAAATTCAATTTACCACAGATCAAGGAAATTAATGATAAGATCACACAGCTGGAAAATAAGCTTTCAGCGCATAAGGCCCAGTTTCAGTGGAACGGCTTTGGAGAGGAAAGCCAGGTAAGCCAGGCATTCATGGCAGCAGAAACCATTCAAAAGGAAATCAAGCAAAAGGAAATGACCCTGGCTGGAGTGGCTGCTCAACTTGAAAAAGAAAATCAAAACAAGGAGCGTTTTCAAAAAGAAATAGAAAAGATTCAAACCTCCCTGACCATTGGTCAAACGGAAATAAAGACACTTTCTGAGCAGATTCGCCTGTTGAAAAAAGAGGAGTATCATTCAAGACATGATATGGAAATTGAATCAGAGAAGTTGATGTTGCTGCAAAAACATGCCAGTTTGGAAAAACAGTTCAACGATTTGACCAATCAGCTTAACCAGCTTAGAAAAGTAAAGGATACGGTTGGTGGAAGTCTGGAGGCCCATCGTAAAGAGCTTTTGCAGGAACAGCAAAACAATGCGGAGCTTCAAAAGAAATTCTCTGTGATGCTGGAAAAGGCGGGCTATGAAAGCGAACAGGATGTGAGAAAGATTTTGGCCCAGGAAATGAACCTTGACCAGCAGAAAAAAAAGCTCAACGATTTCAGACATGAATTGGCTAACCTGCAAAGCCAGGTCAAGCAATTGCAGCAGGATATCGATAACCGCACGTACGATGGGGACGAGCATCGCAAAATAAGATCAGAAGTTTATACGGTTACCGAAAGCCTGAATCAAAAAAATCAATTGTTGGGAAGGGCTGCCGAGTTGCTCAGAAAGCTTAAAAGCGATCTGGAAAATAAAGCCCTGTTGCAGGAGCAATACCAGGCACTGGAACTTAGGGCAGAAAACATACGGGTGATGAAATCACTCTTTAAAGGCAGTGGGTTTGTCAATTTTATCTCCTCTGTGTATCTTCAAAACTTGTGCAATGCTGCCAATGAGCGGTTTTTTCAACTTACCCGGCAGAAATTAAGCCTGGAAATAACAGAGGACAACAGTTTTGAGGTGCGTGATTTTATGAACGGGGGAAAACTTCGCAGTGTGAAAACCCTATCCGGGGGACAGACTTTCCAGGCAGCCTTATCGCTGGCCCTTGCCCTGGCGGATAACATTCAAAAGATCACCGATTCCAATCAGAACTTCTTCTTCCTGGATGAAGGCTTTGGTTCACTGGACAAGGATTCGCTGGCTGTAGTATTCGATTCTCTGAAATCGTTAAGAAAAGAGAACCGAATAGTAGGAGTGATTTCACATGTTGAAGAGATGCAACAGGAGATTGATACTCATTTAAGAATAGAAAATCATGAAGAGACAGGCAGCCGGATAAAAACAAGCTGGGATTAATAAAGTCAATACCTTCAGGGATCTGGCTACATGAAAAGATTAGCAGTTTACAGCTAATGGTAACTCGAAATAGAAGGTGGATCCTTTATCCGGTTCTGATTCCACTTTTATGGTTCCACCCAGTTGCTCGACATAGGCTTTCGAAATGGTAAGCCCAAGGCCTATACCTTCATATTTTCTGGTAGCGCCTTGATCGGCTTGCATGAACCGCTCAAAGATAAAATCCTTTTCACCAGGGGAGATGCCACGCCCTGTATCCCTTACGAAAAATTCAAGTCCACGGTCTTTCCTGAGGTATCCGAACGACACTTCCCCTTCTTCTGTAAATTTAAGTGCATTTTTTAAAAGGTTCGATAGGATCTGATTCAGCTTAGTGCTGTCTGTCACAATAATGCTTTTTTCATCGGGCAGGCCACAGTGCATAATCAACTGAATGTTTTTGGCATTTATTTTTGTTTTAAACTCATCCTGCAACTTGTACAGTAATGAATTAACATGGGTAGCGGAATCTCTTACAACTATTTCTCCTGCCTCAATTTTAGATATTTCTATCAGGTCGCTGATAATATTGAGCATCCGGTAAAGGTTGACTTCTATGGTATTGATAAATTCCTGTTGGTTTTCAGTTGAAAGATCCGGTTCTTTGAGCAGTTCGGCAAATCCCAATATACCGTTCATAGGGGTGCGTATTTCATGACTGATATTAGCTAAGAAGACAGATTTTAACCGATCACTTTCTTCTGCTTTTTCCTTGGCGCGGATTAATTCTATCTCATTTCTTTTCTTTTCGGTGATGTCTTCGATATAACCTTCCAAAAATTGCAATTGATCGTTTTCATCGAAAATACATTGGCCGCGCTCCCAAAGCCATTTGGTTTCACCTGCGGCAGTTTTAATCTGATACTCTGATTCGAACACCGATTTATCAGTCCTTACCTTTTGCCATTTATCCCAAATAAGCTGTCTGTATTCAGGGAGGATGAGGTCATTAAAAGAGATCAATTTATTACCGATAAAATCCTCTGGTGTATAACCTGTAATTCGGGTACAGGCCTCACTCATGAAATTCATGGTATAATGCTCGTCCATCTTACAGCGATAAACCATACCGGGAAGATTACTGATCAGGTTCGAGAGGGTTAACTCGTATTCTTTCAGGTCTTTTTCAGCTTTTATCCTTTGCGTGATTTCTTTTTCCAGAAGGAAGTTCTTATGATGACTGCGCCGGGTGACAAGAGCAAGGATCAGGATAATAATCACCAATAAACTTGATTCTGTTACTTCAAAGAGAATACGGTTTTCCCATACTTTGGCATTGTAGTCCATTCCATAGGCAGCAATTACTTTTCCTGAGGCCTCATCAATGATGGGCACTTCTACACTTACCCATGTTCCCCAACGGTCAGTGACCGGTTGGGTAACCAAAGGCTTCCCTTCAGTAAAAGGCTTTTTATCGATGGGGGCTGCTTCTGTAAATTCTTGTCCGGCAGGAGAATAATCGGGTGAGTTTAAAGGTTCAGAATCCACTACAAAATAGAGTTTATCACCCCGCTCAATATAAAGGTAGGCAAATTGTGCCTCTTTATTTACTGCAATAACTTTTTGAAGGGCAGCTTTTAACTGCTGAAACTGATAGTCTTTCAGGTCTTCCGGCTGTTGGCTTAAGTATTTTAATTCATCTTTAGGCAGACTGGCTTCCACCGAAGCGGCCACCTGCATCATCTGGTTGATGTTCTGGTTCCTGGTATCCATCCAGATATAAAATACATACAATGCGCCTAAAAACAATATCATCAACAGAATAACGAATTCCTTGATGGATATTTTCTTAGCGACATTCTTAAAAGCCATTGATAATGTTAAAATTGATTTGGTGCTTATTATAAGTAAATCCTTCTCGCAGATACACACGCTTATTGCTTGGGAGATAAAGAAATGGAAAAAAAAGAAGATTACAAAGAAAAAAGTCTGAAACTAAAAGAATTTGGATAATGCAATATTCCCTCTGCAAGTTTTTAATAGCCCGGAATAAATATATTCGGCTGTAGCAGATTTTGTTTCGTTTCTTATTTTGTGCCTGATCAGAAGAATCGCTTCGTTCTATTCGTTGAGCTTCTTCTCTTATGCTTCAAGTTTGGTTAAAATAAAAGCCGATAAAAATCCCAGTACCGTTATTAACCCTATGAAATCATGACCTACTTCAAAAGCTTCAGGTATCATCGTATCACTTATCATGGCAAGAATTCCACCTGCAGCAACTGCCACTGTGGCTGCCACAATATCCGGGGAGAAGCCTTTGAAGATTGTGTACCCGCAAAATGAAGCCAGGCCTGAGATGAAAGTGATACCGATCCAGATGCTGAAAATATACTTAGGACTCCTACCGCCCTGTTTCATGCCCGAGGTGCTGGAAAGACTCTCAGGAATATTGGAAAGAAAAATTGCAATTACAGCCGTAAAACTTACCACCCCTCCTTCAATCATGCTTACTCCAATGGCGATAGATTCAGGAATTCCATCCAATAAGGATCCTACAGCAATGGCTATTCCGCTTCCGGAAACTTTGTCTTCTGTTGCCTGTTGTTCCCCGGACCTTTTCCTGTGCTTTGCCCCTTTTTTATTCAGGAAATAGTTTGCACCCGAATACAGGACCGCTCCTAAAATAAAACCAATAGCTGTTGAATCAAAACCTCCCCGTTTGTATGCTTCATCCATTAAATTAAAGGCAAGCGCCGAGATTAAGACTCCGCTGCCAAATGCCATAATAAAAGCAATCAGTTTTCGTGGTACTTTTATAAAATAAGCAATCAAAGCTCCAATAATTAATGCTGATCCGGAAACCAAGCCCCAGATGGTTGCTTTTAATTCTGGAGAAATTATCATTGTTATCATCTTTCCATTGCTATTAATCCTGAAATATGTATGTAAGGAACGTAGTTAATTTTACCCGTTAACTATTTGTTATCAAATATAATACATTTTGATTTATTATTATACGTTCAAAACACATATACCTGTCGGGTAAATAGAAGTACTTTGTGACTTCCTACTTTGGTGGAAATAAGTTGAAGCAGGTCATCGTTGGGTGCTGTTATCTGTTTGGGGATATTAGTTGCCCATCTATTTTCCAAAAACTGAATATCTTCAAGCGAATTGTCCTTCATCCATCTTCGAAAGTCTGAAGAAATTCATGGGAAGAATTGCTTTTATCAAAATTCTTAGTTAATGAATGAAGCAGACAAGACTCACTTCCGGGCAGCTTCGTGTAACAGCTTATGATTCCTAAATAAGGGAAATGACAGGAATAATTGCAAGTAGTAATACTGTCACTCTGGTAGCAAAGGCAACCCTTGCAGCTATTAATCCACTTTTATGAATTTTTCAATCCAGCAATTATTCATATCATAACTCCAGTCAGTTCCAACTGGAAATATTTGGATTAATGTATCTCCTTTTAATTCCATATACATTTGTAAGTTCTTTCCTTCATAGGATGGACTTACATGCACCTTAATTTTTTCTGTATAGTGATTTCCATCCAAAGAGTAATTTCCATTACCAAAAGAATAGCTTACATTATTCCTATCAATGGCTTTACCTACAAAAATGAAACTTTCCTTTGACCATGATTTTAACTGTTCTCCATTTCCAGTATTTGTCACTTTTGATACCGTAGTGCCATTTTTAATAATCCTGAAGCTTACCTGTTTCCAGGTTCCGACAATTGAAAAGTCTTTTGACTGAGATGGATAAATAAAAAGAAAAGAAAGCAGCAAAATGAGGAGTAGTTTTTTCATAAGGTTTGAATTTATTGATTGTTTAAAAATCGACCATATAAATAGTTGATGCTTATGGGGATATAATAATTTCATTTGCTCAGGTATTACATGTTGTGAGGTTATAAGTAATATTATATCATATAGAATGCATTTCAAATGTATTCTACTTTTTTTATTTATCCTATTTTATTAAGCATATATTTTGATTATTTAAATGATTTAATCAACTGTATCAATCCTCAGAATCCATATTAACAAAAAAGGCCGCTCTTCTTTCGAAGCAGCGGCCCTATGCTGTTTATATTTTGACTTGATTTATTTCTTCTTCCAGAGTTTTTCCATCTCTTCCAGCGTCTTGCCTTTTGTTTCAGGAACCATTTTCCATACAAAGACGGCTGATAAAATACTCATGATACCGTAAATCCAATAGGAGAAGCCATGATTGAATTGTTCGGTTAACCACAGATTGTCATTCATCATCGGGAAAGTTAAGGAAACGATCCAGTTGGCAATCCACTGTGCTGCCACTGCAATTGACAGGGCGGCACGGATAGAGTTAGGGAATATTTCTGATAAAAGTACCCAGCAAACTGGACCCCAGCTCATGGCAAAAGATGCTGTGTAAATGAGCATGAAAGCCAAGGCGGCATATCCTTGTCCTGTAGTTAGCATTCCGCCGGTTTGGCCCATAAAAAAGGTGAACCCTAACAGAATCATGCTGATGGCCATACCAATGGAGCCGATAATCATCAATGGTTTGCGCCCATATTTATCCACTGTCATGATGGCTACCACAGTAAAGGCTAAGTTAACCGCCCCAACAATGATGGTCTGCAACAGAGAACTGTCGGTAGAAGCGCCCATGTTACGGAAGATGTTTCCGGCATAATACAGCACCACATTGATACCTACAAACTGCTGGAATACAGACAGCATGATCCCCACAAAAATGATCAAAAATCCATAGGACAGCCATGGAGCATTTGCTTCATGCAGGGTGCCTTTAATTTCTTCAAGGATCACCTTTGCCTGGTTTTTACCGGCAATTTTATCCAGCACATGTAATGCTTTTGCTTCCTGACCCTTTAGGACCAAATATCTTGGCGTTTCAGGAACAAAGAAAAGCAGGATGATGAAAATACCGGCAGGGATAGCTCCCGAAAGGAACATTAATCGCCAGCCATCGGTAATCAACCACTGCTCGTCACCTTGCTTGGCAATAAAATAGTTGACAAAATAAATAACCAACATACCGAAGATAATAGCAAACTGGTTAAAGGAAACCAGCTTACCGCGGGTATTGGCAGGTGCAATTTCAGCAATGTACATGGGCGAAATCATGGATGCCAGTCCAACCCCGATACCACCAATGATGCGGAATATCACGAAAGAATAAACATCCAGTGTGCCAAATACATTAAAAGCCTCAGGTTTCCATGCGCCAATAGCCGAAACAAAGAACGCAACAGCGGCAATGAAAAGACCGTTTTTACGACCCAGTGCACGGGAAACAAATCCTGCAATAGACCCCCCAATCACGCAGCCAATCAATGCGCTGGCAATCACAAATCCTTTGATAGTGTCCACTGATCCTTTCAGAGCGACAGCATCCGTAGGGATTGATTTAGAGAGAAAGCTAATTGCCCAAATAGATAGAATTGCCATGATGATGGCAGTTCCAATAATGCCTTTTTTCTTACCCAGTAGTTTTACGATTTGTCCGGAGATAATACCAAATACAAGGTATAGTACCAGGACCATCATTATTTTGTATTGTGTAATAAGTTTTACTGCATAGTCAAAATAAGCAGGATCGGTAATCTTTGCAATGTAAAATTCAACCAGCGATTTTTCTGCTCCGTTAACTACAGCGGTGTCATATCCAAACAGCAAACCGCCCAAAGTAGCCACCAGGGTAAGCAGCACAATGTACATCGGGTTTCCACTTTGGTATGCGCTTGATGCTGATTTGGAAGAAGTATCAATATAAGCCATAAGTACCTTTGTTAGATTTTGTTAGGAATAAAGTAAACCGGAATGGGGAAATTCCTCATTCCGGTTATCTGGTAAATCAAAAGATCGGATTAAATGTAGCAGTTAATCAACTGTTCCAACATTTCCTGTCTTCCGCTGGTCTGTTTTGGTTCGCCAACTTCTTTGGCTACATTATACAGGTCAGTGAAATTCAGTTTGCCTGCTTCAAATTCAGCGCCTTTGCCTGAATCGTAAGAAGCATAGCGGTTAGCTTTCAGTTTCAGGTAATCTGAATCTTTCAGCAGTTTGTCAGCAATTACCAAAGCACGGGCAAAAGTATCCATACCTGAAACGTGAGCGATAAAGATATCCTCCAAATCAGTTGAGTTACGGCGGGTCTTGGCATCAAAGTTAATACCACCGGTTGTAAAGCCGCCTGCCTGGATAATTTCGATCATCGCTTCAGTTACTTCGTAGATGTTGGTTGGGAATTCGTCGGTATCCCATCCATTCTGATAGTCACCCTTATTGGCGTCGATTGATCCGAAGAAGCCGTTATCACGAGCCATGCGCAGTTCGTGGGTAAAAGTGTGGCCAGCCAGTGTAGCGTGATTTACTTCAATGTTCATCTTGAAATCTTTATCAAGGCCATGGGCTTTCAGGAAGCCGATCACAGTCTGAGTATCGAAATCATACTGATGTTTCATTGGTTCCATTGGTTTTGGTTCTACAAGGAAAGTTCCTGTAAACCCTTTTGAACGTGCATAGTCACGTGCAGCGCCTAAGAATTTGCCCATGTGTTCCAATTCGCGTTTGGTATCCGTGTTGTGCAGGCTCATATAGCCTTCACGACCGCCCCAGAATACGTAGTTGGTTCCGCCCAAAGCAATGGTAGCTTCCATGGCGTTTTTTACCTGTACGGCTGCATTGGCCAATACATTGAAATCAGGGTTGGTAGACGCACCATTCATATAACGTGGGTTAGAGAACACGTTGGCAGTTCCCCAAAGCAGCTTAATGCCGGTAGCTTCCTGACGTTCTTTGGCAAAGTCGATCATGTTTGCCAAACGCTTTTCAATTTCGAAAACTGAACCATCACCTACCACGTCGGTATCATGGAAACAATAGAAAGGAGCTCCTATTTTGCTGATAAATTCGAAAGCTGCATCCATTCTTTCTTTGGCAGCGGTCATCTTGTCTGCTGCACCTACCCATGGGAAGATCTGTGTCCCTGGGCCGAATGGGTCGCCGCCATCGCCGCAGAAGGTGTGCCAGTAGGCAACTGCAAAACGAAGATATTCTTTCATGCTTTTGCCCAATACTACCTGGTTGGCATCATAGTATTTGAATGCCATTGGGTTTTTTGACTGTGGCCCTTCGTATTTGATCTGATCAATACCTGGGAAATACTCTTTGTTTCCTTTAAAAACTGTCATAGCTGTAAATTTTAGTATTAGTATTTTATTGATTTAATTAACTGAAATATGATCTTCAATATTATAGAAACTTATTCAAAGCAAGCTTCCATTGCTCATAACTTTTTTGGTACTGTTCTGCTTTTGAAGCATCAGGAGTAATGGTGTCCAGCTTTTTAAGAGAGGCAAATGCTTCTTTTTCTGATGCATAATAGCCTGATCCGATACCTGCGCCACGGGCTGCTCCAACAGATCCGTCCGTGTTGTACAGTTCAATGGTGGCACCGGTTACCCCGGCCAGTGTCTCACGGAAAATGGGGCTTAGGAACATGTTGGCCTTCCCGGCACGAATTACCTGGGCTTTAATACCAATTTCTTCCATAATCTCCATCCCGTATTTAAAGGAGAAGACGATACCTTCCTGGGCAGCACGGAATAAATGAGCCTCGGTATGGGTGTTGAATCCCAATCCGCAAATCTGGGCTCCAATATTTTTATTTTGAAGCACACGTTCCGAGCCATTGCCAAAAGGCAATATGGTTAAGCCTTCCGATCCGATGGCTATTTGTGAAGCTTTCTGGTTCATTTCCTCATAAGAGAAGGCTTTGTTGCCAACGTACTTATTCAGCCATGAATTCAAGATTCCTGTGCCGTTGATGCAAAGCAGTACGCCCAAACGGTTGGCTGTATTACTATGGTTGACATGGGCAAAAGTATTAACCCTTGAGAACGGATCGTATTTCACTTCTCCGCTTACCCCGTAAACCACCCCTGAAGTTCCTGCCGTAGTCGCGATCTCTCCCGGGTTAAGTACATTAAGAGATAATGCGTTGTTGGGCTGGTCGCCTGCACGGTAGCTGATCCTGGTACCTTCTGCAAGGCCTAGTTCGGCAGCCGCTTTTGCATTTACAACGCCCTGCACAGAAAAGGTAGGAACAATTTCAGGAATAAAAGACTTTTCAAATCCGTAATAATCCAGCAGCATATTGGCTACCGCATTTTCCTTGAAATTCCAGAGAATACCTTCTGACAGGCCACTTGCGGTAGTTTTTATCTCGCCCGATAGTTTCATGGCTATATAATCGCCAGGAAGCATGATCTTATCAATTTTGGCATACAGTTCAGGCTCGTTTTCCTTTACCCACTTTAGTTTTGAGGCGGTAAAGTTTCCTGGTGAATTAAGCAGACTGGCAAGACATTGTTTATCGCCCATTTCCGTAAAGGCTTTATTGCCATACACCGAGGCACGACTGTCGCACCAGATGATGGAAGGGCGCAGCACCTGCTGGTTTTTGTCCACCACTACCAACCCATGCATCTGATAAGAAATACCGATGGAATCAATGGACTTGGGATCTACTTTTGATTCATTCAATACATCGGCCAGAGCCAGTTTAAGATTTTCCCACCACTGTTCGGGTTCCTGTTCCGCCCAACCGGGCTGCAGGGCCGTGATTTTCATTTCTTGTTTGGGGTAGAATGCCGATGCGAGGCAATTGCCGCTCTGGCCATCAATCAACGATGTCTTTACCGATGAACTCCCAATATCAAAGCCTAGTAAGTACATATTCTTTCGTTTATTTAGATTTATTATATTCTGTTGCCGTTCTGTTCTGTTATGCCTGACAAATCTATAATATCTATATTCAATCTCAAAATAAGAATTGCTGTTATTCAACATCAATTCATCAATTAAGACAAATTAAAGTGATTTCCGTACCTTCAGTTTGCTGGGTATCACCATGTTTATCTTTTCCCCGGCAGCAACAAACTCTGCAATTTTCTTTCCCATCAGCTCAAAGTCGGTGGAGATGACCGTAATGCCATCCTTTACGTATTTTTTCATGGGCGTTTCATTGTAAGAAATCACCCCTACATCGCGTCCCGGCACCAAATTCTTTTGTTCGCACTGATCTAAGAACCTTGCCAGTGTACGGTCACTGACCAGCAAATATAGCTCTCCCTTTTGCAGGTCAAACTTCTTGAAATCATACAAGGTTTTATAGCTGATCTTATAGTCGGAACAGAACTTCTCAAAATAAGTAACTGATATCTTAGGATGATATGTAAAGGACGGATAGAGGTAGACAAACCGTTCATATTTTTTGATCAGGTCAATACCGCTTGCCAGTGAATCATATAATGCCTGCCCGAAATCCTGGTAGATGGAAGAGGCTCCTTGTCGTGCATGAATATTCCAGTCAATCACCAGAAGTTTATTGTCAGGGATTTGCCTGATGATCCCAGGCACCCGTTCATGGTCAAAGTTCATGATAATGTACTTGGTATACTTTCCCAAATTCTCGGTGATGATCTTTTCAAAATCGTCGATGTTGTAATGATGAAAGTGAAGATCCACGGCAACCGTCTCGGGCAGATTATCCAAAAAGGAGCCGTACAGCACTTCTTTGTAGGCTTTAAAAGTATCCAAAAACAAAAATACCTTTGTGGTGGCTTTGGCAACAAAATACCCTCGGTTGGGCACCGATTCAATCACCCCGCGGTTCTTTAATTCGGCATAGGCTTTAAAGACAGTGTCGCGCGAGAGGGAGCTTTCCTTGCACAACTGGTTAACCGATGGCAACAGATCGCCTACCTGCAACAGGTTGCGGCTGATAGCTTCGTTAATTGCGTCAACCAGCTGCTGAAACTTCAACAAGTTGGACTGGGGGTTAACTGCAAAATGAAACTTACTCTCCATGGGTTTGATTTAAGGTGTTCTGTTCTGGTATGCAAACATACAAAAAAACGATTACCTGCAACAACCAATTGGTATTTGTTTCTAAAATAACACGATTCAAAATAAGGAACAAGGGATGTAAAAACACATGCTTTTCTTTTGTTCCTTATTTCTTATTCCTTATTGGATATTTCTTATTTAATATTGATTATTTCTTCTCTTTTTTTACTTTTTCTACTTCCTTAAGCAACAATGGGAACGCTGGTTCGGCCATCCCACCGTGGTCAAAACCCTGGAGCTCATAAAGAGTGGTGTGTTGATGACCGGCAATTTTCATCATCCGGGCCATATATGCGTTTTCTTCGTAGCGACCCAGCATTTCCATTTCCCTATCCCCTGTAATGAGTAATAGGGGAGAAGCATCCGCCCTGACATGAAAAAGGGGGGCATACTTGTCTACTTCAGGTTGCGTATCCGGTATTCCATTTTCCTTGCGGATGGTAAAATGAGTGATGGCCTGTCCGCTGAAGGGTACCAGCGCGGCAATCCTGTTCGCGTCAATTCCATACTTTGCCAGATACGATTTATCGAGGCCTGTCATCAGGGCAAGATATCCCCCTGCAGAATGCCCCGAAACAATAATTAGGGTCGAATCTCCCCCATAAGCATTGATATTTTTAAATACCCATGAGATGGCAGCGGCTGCATCTTCAATGTAGGATGGGGCTTGTACCTTAGGGCTCAAACGATAATTCACAGCCACCACAGCAATCCCTTTTTGCTTTAAAGCCTCAGGAATAAACTTGCTGCCTCCTGTCATCCCGCCACCATGAAACCAGACTACAGTGGCAAAATCCTTCTTGTTTTTAGGATAGTAAAGATCCAGCACACAGCGTTCATTGATATAGCCATCCGATCGGTTGACCGATTCATTGTAATATTGAATATTATTTTTGGTTTCATATTCAGTTACCTGCGCCAAAACGGCAAAGGTATTCCCTAAAAGCAATAGCAGTAAAAGAATTCTTTTCATGATGGTAGTAGATGAAATCCGGCTGGCTAAAATACAATTTAATTGGGTCTGTAAAAATGTAGTACAGAAAAGATATATGGCACGACTTGATCAGTATTCGGCGACCAGTCTTTCAGTCTTTCAGTCCTTCAGTCCTTCAATCCTTCAATTATATCCTGTTAAAAATACCCCGATCCCCATGCCAGAGCAACAGTAACATATGCTGCATTTCCTTTAAACTCAGGATAGTCATGATTGGTAATGTAATTGTATCCGCCTTCTACTTTTAGGCTGAAGTATTTGCTGCGGGCAACACCCATGGCATCGGTACTCTTGTATTCAAATAATTTAACCTCGGTATGAAGTGCCGGGCCGAAAGTAAAAGAATTGAGCAATTTAATTTCAGCATCTTTTGCAGGATCGTACTCATAAATATCGCTTTGCAGTGACGCGCCTCCAATTGTCACGTAGGGAGCAATGTGAAACCGGTCGCTTCTTACCAGGAAATAACCCACTTTCACTCCCCCGTCGAGATACGAAAAGGCATTGTTTTTCTTAAAACTAACAGTGTCAGTGCTGCTTATCCAATCGAAGGGAGTTTGCAGTTTCAGCGCCGTGGTGTTGAGGTACAAAGAGGTAAATAGTCTATTGTAGTTAATATCCATCGACATATTAAAGGAGGCATTGGATGAAAAGCTATTCTTTAATTGATCGGTCAGAGCAATCCTGCCCGATCCCAAGGAAAAGGACAAAGCGCTTTTAACCTTTAAAGGGGGTAGGTAGCCAGTTACAAAGTCGTTGTACCCTGATTTCTTATACGCTTTATGATATTCTTTGAGTAGTTTATTGTATTGGTAATCGGGAGAGCCTGCCTTTATAAGGCTTAACAAAACTTCAATTATCTTTTTGCTTTCATCATCCAGATCCGATCGGCGGCTTGCCAATAAAAGCGAATCGCTTGCCATAGCCACTTTCTCATGCAGCGTGCTTATGATCTCCTGCTTTTTAGGATCAGTTACCCGGTTCGCCTTAAGTTCATAATTTACCATCAGGGAGGTTAATGCCGTCCAGTCGCCCATTAAAAATTGAATATAAATCTCTTCTGAATAATCAAAGGCCGCATACTTCTTATCCCTGGTGAAGTGGTTCAGGTACTGGTAAACCTCTTTGGCTTTTTCATTATCATGCATTGAAATCCTGTTCAAAAGAAACTTTCTTCCGTTATTTACAATTAGTTCTGTGCTGTCGACATAGGAGATGATCTCATTGACTATCTGCGCTTTTGCCTGAATGGATATTACAATGAAAAAGAGTACAATCCATTTGCTTGCTTTTCTCATAACGGGTGGTTGTTATATTAGGTTAGATGAGTCTGTTTGCTATAAAATGATAAACTGTTATTTACCTCAAAAATATAAAATTCATGCAGATAATTATCCGTCGGTTAAAACCGACGGCAAAGGATAGTGCCCTGAACAGCAATAGTGCCCTGAATAACAATACTGCTTATTCAACGCAATATCCTTTGCCGTTGACTTTAATCAATGGTCAAATCAAAGACAAGAATACTGCACTGAATAACAATACTGCTTATTCAACGCAATATCCTTTGCCGTTGACTTTAGTCAACGGACATAGAGCCAAATTTAATCTTTTATCAATACAAAACCATATTTGTTGATAAACAACTCCATTTCATCTTCCCGGCTCATTCTTTTGTGATGCTCATCCTGGTTCTTTATATAATTTCTGACTCTTTCAACATGTGAATGGCTAACTGAAACTGCAAAATAATCATCCTGCCAGGCAAATTGCTGGGTCCATATTTTCTGATTATTGATCCAGAAAGCACTTTCTCCTTTCAAGTATTGCATAATGGTAGCCACATTCTGTTGTTTTCCCAAACTGATGAGGGCATGTACATGGTCTTCCTGACAGTTTATATAATCAATGATAATTTTTTTATCCTTTGCATTATCTCTAAAATGCCTGAGCAGTTCGGGGCGAAAAGCACGGGCAATGCAACAGTCCCTGTTTTTAGTGCTCCATACACAATGTAGCCAAATCTGAACATATGACATGGCAGAATATTTAGGGGTGAATACACTAATATAAGAAGATATTTTTTTATTTATGATATGTTGCTGGAAATAATTGCGTTGTGATATAGAAATAGGTAATTGATTGCAGTCCGTCGGTTAAAACCGACGGCAAAGGATATTGCCCTGAACAGCAATACTGCCAAGACAAAGCTGTTTTTCCTTGCCTCTAATCAGCAATACTGCCTATTCAAAACAATATCCTTTGCCGTTGACTTTAGTCAACGGACC
>DATGYU010000106.1:0-2303 GCA_035297625.1 Prolixibacteraceae bacterium | reverse complement strand
CAATCTGCCACAGGCATGAACCAGCACTTATCACCCTTTATTCAAACTACCTGTTTTAATAAAGTGAATGTCAATACAATCATCCTTTAAAATACATCCCCTTGTTTTTTAGTCAACTTTGTCCATGTATTGCCATTGTATGATTGGAAACCGATCTGAAGCTGTACTGTTATCATATTATTAGTACAGCATCAGTACAGACACCGATCAGACAGGGGCAATAGGGAGGCAATACTTGGGATAAAAAAAAGGAATATTCCTGGCGGGAAGTAAATCATCAGCTAAGTGGTAAACCTGCTTTAGCATCAAACGATGCCCCTTGTCCATGCTGTAAAGATAATTGGTCAGGCTTTACTGGTCTGTTCTAAATTTTAAACTTTTATTCGCATTAGTCAGGCATGTTTATATTTCAGGCTTTTTGTTTAATCCTCTTTATACCACCCCGAATACATCCCATACGCTCCAGCAATACGTTGTATCTCTCCCTCCAGCAATTCCGGGCTTATATCCTTGATCTTTTTGGCAGGAATACCTCCATATACGGCTCCACTTTCAACATGGGTTCCTTTGCTAACCACTGACCCGGCAGCGATAATACTGTTGCTTTCAATGACGGCATTGTCCAGAACCACAGCGTTCATTCCAATCATCACATTGTCATGAATGGTACATCCGTGAACAATAGCCCCGTGGGCAATGGTTACATTGTTGCCGATATTGGTAGGCGACTTCTGATAAGTGGCATGAATAACAGCATTGTCCTGCACATTGGTATTGTTGCCAAGGCGGATATAATGAACATCTCCCCTTAGAACTGCTCCATACCAAATACTGCATCCTTTTCCAATTACAACGTCCCCAATGATGGTTGCTGTTTCAGCTAAAAAACAGTTTTCTCCAAATGAAGGGGTCTTGCCCAATAATGATTTTACTAATGCCATAGCTTTATTTTCTTATATTGAACAGCAAAGATACAAAACATGAAGGAATAGCAAGTAATGCAAGCTGCCAGTAAAAAGGACGATAATTAAACGGAAAATCGTAAATATTCTAGATTCTGACCACTAGCTGCTGGCTTCTGGCAAAACCGCACTGCGATTATCTTACATTAACGCTGATCGAAGCATGTTTTGCTCCATGGGGCTTGCCAGAAGCCAATAGTTTTTATTAACCAATCAATCGACCTATCAACCAAATAGTTCAGCAATTTTATAGATTGTTTTGAGAATTAAATAATTAGATTGAACCTGTTGGTCTTATTAAATATTGGTTATTTTTGACCCTTAAATTAAAATTAAACTGGGCCTACTAAAAGCCAATAATTACAATTTATTACTTTCGACATCGTTTTAGTAATAAACTATAAGCAAAACTGACAGAATAATTAACAATACATCAAATGAAAGACGCAAAGGTAATAGAACTCGAAGAAGTGGCTATTCGCTTCTCCGGTGATTCGGGTGATGGAATGCAACTTACCGGAACCTTATTTTCGGATACTTCAGCATTGATGGGAAATGATATCTCTACCTTTCCTGACTATCCTTCTGAAATACGGGCACCCCAGGGAACTGTAGGCGGAGTTTCGGGTTTTCAGGTACAATTCGGCAGAAAAAAAATTACAACTCCGGGCGATCTGGCTCATGTGCTGGTAGCGATGAACCCTGCAGCCCTTAAAGCAAACGCTGCTTTTATGAACCCTGGAGGTTCCATCATATTTGATGTGGACATGTTCGGTGAAAAACACCTTGAAAAAGCCCAATACAAAACCAACGATCCTTTTGGAGAATTAAACCTTCAGGATTTCGACCTTATTCCTGTACCTATTACAAGCCTTACCAAAGAAAGTTTAAAAGATCTGGAACTGGACAACAAGAGTGTTTTGCGCTGTAAAAACATGTTTGCCCTTGGACTGATCTGCTGGATGTTTGATCGTCCATTGGATTATATTGAAAGGTTTATTCAAACAAAATTCGGTAAGAAACCAACCATCGCCCAGGCCAATCTTTTGGTATTGCATACCGGGTATAATTACGGGATGAACATGGGGCATACCACTCCGCAGTACATTGTGCATCCAGCCCCTATTGAAAGAGGAGTATACCGAAATATCAACGGCAATAATGCCACTGCCTGGGGGTTCATTGCTGCTGCCGAAAAAGCAGGTCTAGAACTGTTCCTCGGCTCCTACCCTATCACCCCTGCTACCGATATCCTGCAGGCGTTGGCAGAAAGAAAAGACCTGGGTGTTAAAACCTTCCAGGCTGAAGACGAGATTGCAGGTATCTGTACTTCTATCGGTG
>DATGYU010000105.1:0-3185 GCA_035297625.1 Prolixibacteraceae bacterium | reverse complement strand
TGGTTGCGGAAGCTGAAAAGGTATAGTTTCAGGCTCTTGCTTTCAACCATCCGTTCATCGGGGATGTAGGTGATATAAATGGTGGCAAAATCGGGCTGGCCGGTGATGGGGCATAAGGCAGTGAACTCCGGACAGTTGAATTTTACCCGGTAGTCGCGTTGAATATGTGGGTTCTGAAAAGTCTCAAGAACCGATTTATCATAATTGAACTTAATCTGCGATTCTTTCCCGAGATTCTTAAATTCTTCCATTTTGCCGTTAATTTAAAAATTTTCTTCTGTTTTATTGTGTGGGTACAACTGGTGCCACCTTTGAGATTTGCCAGATGCACCAATTGTGAAAGGTCATCACACATCCTTCACTTTAAAGGGATTATAAGAAACGGAAGTGTCGAATACATCCACTCCTTCAATGCGTTTGAACCATTTGACCACCCTGCTCGTAATGGGAAGAGCGATGATCTCGTACATGGTTTTCAGTAATACCTGGGTGCCGATCATAAGCAACAGAGCACTGGTTTCAAAGATCCCCAGGAAGGCGACGGTGATAAAGATAAACGAATCGGCGGTTTCACCGGCTACTGTTGAAAGCACTGCCCTTACACCAAAGTGTTTTCCTTTATGGAAGACCTTCATGCGGCTCATTACGAATGCATTAAGGAACGACCCGGTAAGATAGGCAGCAAAACTTGCAGCAACAAGACGTGGAGTTGATCCCAGTATCCTAGCATAAGGCATCTGATCAGCCCAGAAAGAGGCGGATGGAAGAATTATCGTTATCCAGAAAAAGAGTGCCATAAGGGCATTCATCGCAAGACCAGACCAGATGATAAGCCTGGCTTTTTTAAATCCCCATACCTCAGCGATCACGTCGTTAAGGATGTATGTCACTGGAAAAATAACAATAGAAGCGGGCAATGCCAAAGGCCCCACCTCGACGATCTTTACTGCTACAATGTTTGCGATGATAAGACAGGCGGTAAATAGTATGCCTGTCAGCATGAAGGTTACACTTACGCTGTTTTTCATATTCTAGTTTTTAACGTGGTTTCCTAGGACACGGTCCGTTTTTGAAGGTGCAAAGATACAAAATTATGAATGATGAATTATGAATGGTGAATAGAATCAACCACGCAAAATACTATAGCGATGGGATTTAACCCATCGATTGATGTGAGATTTATCCCATCCACTACAACGACACTATCGGCATCACAAATCGGTTAAAATTATCGTAAATTTGACAAAACATAATAATCGAATATATGTCTGAAGACATCCGATGGAAACAGCGTTTCATCAATTTTGAAAAATCTACTAAACACCTGGAATCAGCATTGAATATTCCTGATCCTGATATCATACATAAGGCGGGAATTATACAATTTTTTGAAATGACCTATGAGCTGGGATGGAAGTTGCTTAAGGACTATTTGGAATATCAAGGATTTAATGACGTAGGAACTCCCAGGAAAGTAATTAAGACTGCTTTTGAAGCCGGGCTTGTGAATAATGGTCACCTGTGGATGGAATTAATGCTTGACCGAAATCTCACTGCCCATACTTATGATGAGGAACGTGCATCTGAAGTTGAAGTATTGATCCATCAAAAGTACTTTCCAATCTTAAAAGAACTTTACGAAACTTTCAGAATAAAAAATAATGAATGAATTGTTTGGTTTAAGTAATAATGATATTGAACTGATTAAATCAGTATTGGAGAAAGAGCATTCCGTTCAGGAAGCATTTATTTTTGGGAGTCGTGCAAAAGGAAATTATAAAAAAGGAAGTGATGTAGATATTGCTTTGAAAGGCCATCATCTTAATTTACAGATAGTTAGTAAATTAAGCTCCATTCTTAATGAAGAGACTATTATGCCTTTTTATTTTGATTTAATTGTTTACGATTCAATAAAGAGCCAGGATCTTAAAGACCATATTGACAGGGTCGGTGTAAAAATATACCCATAAAAGTAATCTATGCGAATCGCAACATATAACGTAAACGGAATAAACGGCAGGTTGCCGGTTTTGGTGAAATGGCTAACGGAGACGATGCCCGATGTGGTTTGCCTTCAGGAGCTCAAGGCGCCTCAGGAAAAATTCCCTCTTTTTTCGATACAGGAGTTAGGCTATAAGGCAATCTGGCATGGGCAAAAAAGCTGGAATGGTGTGGCTATTTTATCGAAAAATTCGGAACCCAGGGAGATCAGCCATGTTTTACCCGGAGATCCTGAAGACGCACACAGCCGTTATATTGAAGCTGAAATTGACGGTATTACCATCGGTTGCCTCTATCTGCCAAACGGCAATCCTGTTGACACTCCGAAATTTGATTATAAACTAAAATGGTTTGAAAGGCTGATAGAACATGCAAACAGCCTGATCAACAGTGGCAGACCGGTTATTCTGACCGGTGATTTCAATGTGATGCCAACTGAAAAAGATGTTTATAAACCTGAGCGTTGGATCAATGATGCCCTTTTTCGTATTGAGGTGCGTGAAGCATTCAGGAGATTAACAAGCCAGGGATGGACAGACGCCATCAGGAAATTATACCCCGATGAGACTATCTATACCTTCTGGGATTACTTCCGCAATTCGTATGAAAGAAATGCCGGACTAAGGATTGATCATTTCCTCCTAAGCCCGGCAATTGCTCCGCGATTGGTTAATGCTGGTGTTGATAGACTAGTACGTGGTTGGGAAAAAACCAGTGACCATGCACCCGTTTGGGTTGAAATAAAAGGCTAAAGGCTAAGGGCTAAGGGCAAAAGGAAAAAGTGAAGACCCCCGTAGTACCTTATTAATATTACATAGTGTTAGATCTTTCAGATTGAGTTGATTCTGGCATTATTATAAAAAGCCTCAGTAAGTGAGGCTTTAACAACTTTTTACTTTGAATTTTAGCCTTTAGCCATTAGCCTTTTCAAGGGCATAATCAACCATCCAGTTAACACCAAATTTATCAGTCAGCATTCCGAAGAGCGACCCCCAGAAAGTTTTTTCCTGCTGCATGTTTATTCTTCCGCCTTGTGCAAGGGCATTGAACACTCTTCGTGCTTCGTCCTCTGATTCAGGTGTTATTGTTAAAGTGATGTTGGTTCCGGCAACAAACTGGTTTTCCATATCTTTTGGGAAATCACTGCCCATCAGCATGGTTCCGCCGGCCAAAGGAAGTGACAT
>DATGYU010000104.1:0-7247 GCA_035297625.1 Prolixibacteraceae bacterium | reverse complement strand
AAATCTCCGCAGGGAGATTTCTCTTTTTTTATTGGATAAAGTTAGAATCATATTTATTGGGACAACTGCTTAACTACATCTTCATGCGCAATAAAATTTCCTTTTTCAATTCGTTCAACAGCATTGTCTAAATCCTTATTGTATTGTTTACGTGTAATTCGTTTCACATCATTATCAATGTTCAAAAAACTCTTAACTACTTCCAAAAGCAAAGCTTGTTGTTTGTTTGATAGCAATGGTAAATATTCGTCTAATTGTTTCTTTATTGTAGTTGAAGCCATTTTGTTCTATTTTAATCCTTCATTCAAATATAAATATATCTAAGAGTACATTCATATTAAACACAGGAAACAATTTAAAACTTTATAAATTCCAATGTTCTTTTTAGGGATAAACAAAGAAAATCTTTACACATATTGTTTTAATAAAATTTAAATTTGTTGTAATACACCTTCATAACCTTAGTAACCGGGAATCACACCCCAAACCCCAACCTTAGTAACCTTAAAGATTATGCCTTATAAAACCTAAGGTAACGATCGTATTCCTGGGCAAAGTTTTCATGTTTATGATGTTCAGGCTGATTTAGAATGTATTTGCATACAGCGTCTACCCCTAACTTGGAAACAGAAAAAGCAGCTCCTGACTCCTGCCATCTAAATATCCCTAGGGAAAGTTTATTGTCATTGATAAATTTTTCCGTGCTTTTGGCAATGATACCAGCCAACTCATCTTCAGAATGTCTGGGAGAGCGTGATACCAGCATATGCACATGTTCTGGGTTGGCATAAATGGCATACAGTTTTGATGCGTACTTGCTGACAATACCGGTAATGTACTTTTCAATTCTTACCCTGTTTTTTTCAGGGATTAGTTGTTCCCTTTCATAGGTGATAAAGACAAAATGGGTATACAGGTTATTGAAATCGATTTTCATAAGGTAAAAAGGTTAGGATGATGGGTATAGTTAAAGTTACTGAATTAGCTTGAATATAACCATAAAGGTGAAATAAATTAGTTTATCTAAGGTTACTAAGGTAGGGGTTTGGGGTGTGATTCCCGGTTACTAAGGTTAGGAAGGTTAGGATCATAGAGACCGTTTTAAGTGTTATGATGATTATATTACGGTCTATTAAGGCATATGCTGACTAATGTAGTTTTTAAAGTTAAATATTTTACAGATTTATAAGCTTTTTCAAAAAGCGTTTTATACAATTTGGCATGAATGCTATTAAATCTTTCACAACATGTTTGCTTTATTGGAAAAGCCAGTATATGAAGAAGCAACAAAAGCTATCAAGAAGCGGCTTTAATAAAAATATGAAGTATCTTGCAAAGAGAAATCTCACATTGAGGTTTCTCTTTTTTTTGTAGGAATTATGGGGAATTTGAAATCAGAAGAGTGGAAAGGTTATACTTATGCCATTGCCGGTACCATTGCCTTTTCGAGCTTGTACGTTTTTAGTAAAGCAGGCCTTAACCAGGTGGAGTTGGCGCAGTTTGGACTGTATTACTTTGGAATGGGCTTTTTGCTCAACCTATTCTTCATTTTACTCTCGGGAAAGAAAAATCAGCTGATGCAGTTAAAGCCAAAAGTGATTGCCTTACTTGTATTGATTGGGGCTGTGGACATTATCTCCAACATCACCTTTTTTATGGCCATCAGGGCAATACCCGATCCTTCGGTGACCTCATTTCTGGGGAATTTGTTTCCTGTATTTCTTAGTATTTTGGGCATCACCTTTCTAAAAGAACGATTTACATTGATGGAAGCGATAGGTGCGGTTATTGCCATTTCAGGGGCTTTTGCGATCAGTTATTCGGGCAACCTTAGCTGGAGTGAGTTCTTTATTCCCGGAACGGGGTTTGTGGTCATCAATACCTTTTTTGCAGCAACAGTCTCCGCGATAATAAAAAAGAATGCAGACAAAGCCAGTCCTGAAATATTTAACCTTAATTCCAATGGCTGGTTGTTTTTAATATCTATCTGCTACTTCCTTTACAGCGAACAGTCGTTATCAATACCTGTAACAGCATTTCGTAACATTGCTTTGGGAGCCTTGTTTGGTTCATTTATCGGGTTGTTGTCGTTTTACTATTCCTACCGCTACATAGCAGCCTCCCGCTCTTCCATCATTCAAAGCTCAAAGGGTATTTTTGTATTAATTATCGCTTATTTTTTCTTTGGGAACCTGCCCCTGTCCATTCAATTATGGGGAGGTTTTATTACAATTACTGGTGTACTGGTAATGACTTTTGGCCGAACACGTATTGAATCAAAGGTCGAAGGATCGAAGGATTGAATAGTTGTCGTTCCACCGCATTTCTATAATTCCACCACTTCGTCGGATCTCTTTCACATATCAAAACTTCACAAATTCCTACTTACGCACCATCATTCCATCTTCATTATCTACTACCCGTCCTTCTCCCCTTCTCACTTTATATCAATCGAATTTTACCTGGTTCCTGCTGTGGAGAACCCTCATAAAATCTAATATCTGTTCTTTGGCAACAGGCGCCGTTGCACCTATTGTTGTTGAAATCATAGCACCTGCCGCATTACCAAAACGCAGCGCCTCTTCAATCTGATGCCCATTCATATAGTAATGGACAAATCCTGCAGAAAACGCATCGCCCGCTCCTACTGTATCACCAAGGGTGATTTGATACCCCGGATCATAGAAAAACAAGTTGTCTTTGGTAAGACAGAATGCTCCTCCGGCCCCTAAGGTACAAAGAATAATGTCAATTTTATACGCTCCGATAACTTCTTTTGCCAGTTCTTTTAACCCTGAGCTATTCAATCCCAGCAAATCTTTAGTCAGAAGTAGTTCTTCGTCGTTGGCTTTCAATATGTTGGTCATTCTAAGGCTTTCTTCTACAGAAAAAGCGGTATAACATTTTTTCCTAAGATTGATATCCAGAAATTTTACCACATCGGGCGATTCATGGATCAATTCCCGTAATGTATTCTTTGAAATGCCATAACGCTGAACCAAAGTGCCAAAACATACACAGTCGGCCTCACTGAAGGCTTCAATCATTTCCGTGTTGATTTCAATATGGTCATAAGCCACATCGGTAATAATATTGAAATCTGGGATTCCCTGATCATTTATCTTCACCTTAACAGAGCCGGTGGGAAATTCATAGTCTGTCTGAATATTTTCATCTGAGACACCTAGTGAACGCAAGGCCTGACGAGCTTCTTTACCAGCCCGGTCGTTTCCTACCTTGCTGAGTAGTGTGCCCTTATCGCCAAACGAATTGATCCGGTAAATAAAATTAGCGGGTGCACCTCCCAGAACCTTTCCTGTTGGAAGTATATCCCACAACAATTCTCCAAAAGCTGCAATTTTCTTTGGCATAATTTTGCAATAATTATAGGCCGAAGATACATAAAAATTAAAAAAATGAATTCTAATCTTCACTTTCTTATGAACCAACAATTAACAATTAAATACGTTATAAACGGAAGATTTGGTTTATTTTGCAGGTTTACCAATTTAGGGACAACAATTAAGAAGAAAGAAAGGCTATATATTGAATTATCTGGCACATATCTATTTATCAGGCGACTCTGAAGAAATAATTCTTGGCAATTTTATTGGTGATTTTGTAAAAGGAAACCGCCACCAGCATTATCCTGAGCAAGTTGCTTTTGGTATTATGCTGCATCGTCACATCGATTCCTTTACCGATCAGCATGAAGCAGTCAGGCAATGTATCCAACTGTTGCGACCTGGCTATGGTAAATTTGCAGGCATCGTGGCTGATATATTCTTTGATCATTTTCTTGCACACAACTGGAAGGATTATTCACCATACACCCTGCGTCATTTTGCCCGGAATGCCCATGCTATCTTTCTTTCCAATTTTGGGATGCTGCCCATGCGTGTAAAGCAATTCCTGCCTTTTTTGATTCATCACAAGCGCCTGGAATCCTATGCCGAACGTAAGAACCTTCATCAGGTGCTGGATATCATGGCAAAGAGAACATCCCTCCCGCCCAATTCCGAATGGGCCATGCAGACGCTCAATGATGAATACGATCAGTTTGAAGCCCATTTCAGGAGTTTCTTTTCTGAATTGATCCATTATGTGGAAACAGATTTTGGGATTGTAATTGACAGACCAGGAAAATAAATTATCTCACTTTTTACGTTTACTTGATTCAATGGCTCATTTTCTGATAGATTTCAATTTTTTGTAATAATTCCGGCTCTTCTGCTACGTTCTCCTGCCCCCGTGCTCCATGCTCCACGCCTCTTATAAGGCAAACCAATAGGAGAACTTAATAAGGAATACATTGTGAGGTTGAATCCCGAACAAGTCTTTTATATCATTTTTATAAGAGAACGATCCGTCAGAAACAGAACCTGTCCTGCCTTGGGACCATACGAGGAATAGCGTCGATCCGGGCAAATATTCCCATCGTATCACCAAGTTAGATCTAAATTGCCGAAAGTTAAAATCCAGATTGTCATATGTATAATCAGTACCTCCATTGATATCCTCGTCAATAGAAAATCGGTTATTTATTGCATCGAAACTAATCTCTCTATTTGAGAATTTATGAAACCTATCTGCAAATTTATCTGCATCAGGGATTGTAATTCGCTTGTAATTGGTATACTTTCCTGCCGAAATAAATGGCTGGCCGTAGTATTCCAGCGAGAGTTCCGGGGTAAACGTATAATTTAACCGGAAGGTAAAACTAGCTGTTTTTTGGTCCAGCGTGGCAAAGATATACCGGTTATCCTGGCCCAATTGCGTTGTGGCAACATATTGTAATTCATGATTTGAAATACTGTATCCGGGTGAGATTGATATGGATAAGGCATTCATAGGCCTCAAATTCATACCCATCCAGAATTCCTGCTCGCGGTAACTGTCATTATCTCCAAACCCCTGGTAGTTGCCGGCATTAAAAGAGAATTTCTTTGACTGGTCAGTCGATAAGTTTAAATTCATTTCCTTTCCCCCTGGCATTACAAATGAAGGGCCTCCCCTAAGCAAATTGGTTGAGATATTCTCGCCAACAAATGTAAAGTTACCATTTAAGCGCCAACGGTTTTTAAACTGAGAATTAAAGTTTGTATTGGCAAAGGTTGACAGGTGCCGGCCTGAAAAGTCCCAATACATCCAGTAATTGGTGTTTAGGTAGAAGTTGTTGAAGATAGAAAAAGGCTCGCGCAGGTAATAGGCCACCCAACTTCCATGGTGAATCACATCGGAATAGCGCATGTAACCAATATCATTGAACTCCAGTCCAGGATGGCGAACCGTAAAGCTTGTTTCAAATTGAATCTTCTTTTTGCTCAGTCTTCCCAGTTTAATGGTTCCCCCGTATCCTGAGAGTGTCGTTAAAGTTGAATCAACGGAGAGGTGTGTGGCATCAGGGCGCTGGTAATACCTGGCAGAGGACTGCTGTGCATTCAGGATGGCTTCCTTGGAACCTTCCAGATGACTGAATTCTGCATTTCCGGTGATATACCAGGTTCGCTCGTTCCAGTTATGGTTGAAATCAATTCCTCCTGTATAAGCTGCCCTGGGAAGGAAATCCAGGGCAGGATTGGTAATATCCCTGTTAACGGCAGTAAAAATCCCCCCAAGAACTGTTTTTCCCTTGTCAAAATCCTGCTGTAGTCGTCCTACAAAATAATTGGTAAGCGGTTCAACCGATTCCTTTCTTCGTATGCCCGCGCTGTCAATCAAGGCATCTTCATTGGCAGTAACACTCTCCAGTATCCCGATCGAAAGCCCCTTCTTTGTTTTGCCTGATAATTTCATAGCACCAAGAATAGTGGTTGCCTCAGGAATGTCAGCATATTCATTATCCCCCAAATTCGGAGAATAATGCGGGTATCTTCCAATCCTCCTGGAATAGAAAAGATTGTCAGCGCCCATATTGTGAATCACAATTGAGTTGGATGGCTGAAACTGATAGATATTCTTCCCTTCCACGAAGAAAGGTCTACGCTCCGAGAAATAGGTTTCAAAAGCAGTAAGGTTAACTTCTGAAGGATCTGCCTCCACTTGTCCAAAGTCCGGATTGATAGTAAAGTCAAGGGTAAGGTCATTGGTTATTGCAGCTTTCCCATCTAACCCGGCAGACAGGCTGCTCTTTTTGCCATTCAAAAAAGGATTTCCTTCCTCCTTTTCGAAACGTTCGGTACGTGCAACGGTATAGGGCATCAATTCAATCTGCTTTTTAGGCTCAATGTTGTTGATTCCGTGTAATTCACCAAACAAGTGAATCATTCCTGGGGATCCTTTGGGAATAAACTGCCATCTTGAACGCTCCTCCAGTCTGAAGATATGACGCATCAGTTGAATGCCCCATACATGGTTAGCCTTCTTTCCAAAACGCAACTGGCTGAAAGGGATTTTCATTTCAGCACACCAGCCCTTGTCATCTATCGAGGTTTTAAGATACCATATCGGGTTCCAACTATCATCCCAATTGTTACCATCCTGGGTTACGGCTTCATCACCCTTGGCTCCCGATGCCATCGCAGTAAAGGAAAAAGCAGTTTGCTGATCGTAGTAACTGTCAATATTAATCTCCACCATGTCGCCATCAAAGTTATCCCTGCGCGATATGCGGCGACTAATCTTTTCCGGTTCGGTATCATAAGCGCGGATAAATACATAGAGATTATTATCGTCGTACAATATTTTAAAGGATGTCTGCTGAGATGGTGGTTTATTTTCCGATGGTTGTGTTTGAATAAAATCACCTTTCCACTCCACCAGATTCCAGCAGGAATCATTCATCAAACCATCAATTTCAGGTGCTGACTTTGTAAACACAGTCTGGTATGTCTTCTTTTCAACAGTCTGTGACCAGCTGATTGTAAGGGTATGAATTAGTAGAAGGGTTATAATGATCTGATAGTAGAAACTGCATTTCATGAAGCGGACGTTAGATTTGTTTTACAATGATACTTGTAACAAAGACTTCATTTTTTAAGAATAGTTACTATCCTTTGTTATTTTTTCTGATATTTTTTCAATGAATGAAGTCTGCTCTATTGTAATCCCCTCGTTTTGATTGTTATAACCCATATGTATTTTCACTAAACGGGAAATGTGAAACTTAAATCATGGGAATACTTATTTTAGAAAATGGTTGTTTTCCATTTCTCTCTTACCACTAGTATACTTTTTCAGAAAATACACCACTAGAAATACAATTATTTCCGGCAGCTCAGTCAGAGGCAGGAACATGTCCCATTTCT
>DATGYU010000103.1:0-5702 GCA_035297625.1 Prolixibacteraceae bacterium | reverse complement strand
AACGGAGTAATTTTCTCGCCCCTGAACCCACCATCAGCCGTAAGCAATATCCGGGCTTCGGCATCATTGATTCTTTCAGATAGCGAGGCTGCCGAAAATCCTGCAAATACGACAGAGTGAATGGCCCCGATGCGCGCACAGGCCAGCATGGCAATGGTAAGTTCGGGAACCATGGGCATATAAATAGCTACCCGGTCTCCTTTTTTTACTTTTAGTTGCTTGAGCACATTGGCAAATTTGTTGACTTCCTTCCATAGTTCTGAATAGGTAAGGACTCTTCCCTGTTCATTGGGGTCATTGGGCTCCCATATAATGGCCGGTTGATTGCCAATGGTATAATTGTTTCGCTCAAAGATGTTTTCCGTGATATTTAATTTTCCCCCCAAATACCACTTGATGGATGGCGACTCAAATTCCCACTCTACTACTTTGTCAAATCTTTTGCGCCAGAAAAAGTTCTCGGCTACTTCTGCCCAAAAGGCCTCAGGACTGGCAATGCTTTTCTGGTATTCATGGATGTAACCTCCCAAAGTGTGGATTCTTGTGGTCATAGCAGTAATTGTAGTTAGGTGAAAAGTAATGGTAACTGAAATGTCAGAATAGGAAACAAGTAATTGGTAATTTAGTTTAGTTGGCTAAATATCATCCATTAAAAGGAACAAAAAATGGAGTATTATCGTTAAAATTGCAGCATATAAAGAATAAAGATCATGAGAGCATCTGTTTTACGCAAGGAAGTGCTACAATATGTGGACCATGCCGATGAACGGTTTTTAAGAATGGTATATGCCATGAGCAAAGAGTATGAAAACAGCCTGGTGGTTGGTCAGTCGGCCAATGGAGAACCATTGACAAAAGCTGAAATAAAAAAGCGTGTAAAAGCGGCTTCCAAAAGAGTCAAATCAGGGGATTTTATTGCTCATGAAGAAGTAGAAGTCAATTAGTGGTAAACTCCCAAGTCGTTGGGACCGCAGTAATATTAAACCCCATTTAAATCATTTCTTTCAAAATATTTAAGGTTGACTTTGTTTATCATTCTAAATACCATAACTTTAAGTATCTTAAAATAAGATGTAGCAAGGTATTCAATTGACTAAATCTTTAAAATCTGACAAATGGGAAAACTCGTTAGACAAATAGGTAGCATTGAGCGACACTTGCATAAAAATGCCATAGTTGACTTAGCAAAAGAAAATGCCCAAGCCATATTGTCCAGTGGTAAATACGATTTGCTTAAAGTTTTTGTTGAGTTAAAACGCTATGAGACTTATCTGAAAGGCCTTATTCAGTATCTAAAGCAACCAGTTCTTGACAAGGCAACAGAGAAAAAGAAAAAGTCTTTTGAATATGACGAGGCAAAAGTACATATATCAATTAGGACAAGATGGGATTTTAGCGTTGATGGAAAATGGGTAGAACTTTACCGGAAAATCCAACAGCTTACATCAGAGAAAAAAGAGAGAGAAAAATATCTCATCAATTCCAGCAAAGTACGGACTGTTGTGGATAAAGAGACTGGCGAAATTGTTGAAGAATTTGAATTACCTAAAGAGATTATGTACGGATTAACAATAACATTATAAACAAAATAAAGTTTTATCCTAAACCTCCAATTTGATATTCAAAGATACCGCTTTCTAGAGAAAGGGAATAGGTATATTCATCTCCCTAAAAAGCCCCGGAGGTAGCATAGGCGTTAACTTTTTTTAGTTTGTATTCTTTTGACGCTGTCAGGAGCTTCGCACGCTGACAGGTCACAGCTGGAGAGTGACCTGTCAGCGTCGGCAGACCTGACAGCGTCAAAGGAAACAAAAACTTTTAATTCCTGCTTCTTCGGGTATAAACCGTATGCAGCAATTCATGGGATTTATGGCCCAGTGGTTGACCCAGAAAATCGTTGTAGAGCATCAAAATATCTTTATTCTCATGTGATTTACGTACTGGCTTGCCTTCATCCTCACGATAAATCGCGTTAAGTCGCTTTATTCTTATGGCATCATTTACAGGGCGTGGTTGACCGCCCCCACTGATACATCCACCGGGGCAGCCCATGATCTCAATAAAATGGTAGGGACTTGTGCCATTTTTAATTTGCTCGAGTAATATTGCTGCTCCTTTTAAACCACTGGTGACAGCTACTTTAACAGTTACTCCATCTAAAAAACGATAGGCTTCCAAAGGATTTTCTATTTTTAAATCGGCAGATTTAATTCTCTCCAAGCCTTCCAGGGGTGCAATGTGAAGATTATTGGCCGGCAGTTCACGGCCGGTTACCAGTTCATACACTGTGCGCAATGCAGCTTCCATCACACCTCCGGTGTTGGCAAAGATATCGGCCGCTCCGCTTGAAAAGCCCAATGGACTATCAAACTGGCCGTCAGGCAAATTGTTAAAGTCAATCCCTGCATCATGAATCATGCGTCCCAGTTCGCGGGTAGTGATCACGGCATCCACATCGGCCAGGCCATTGTTAAACATCTCGGGTCGCGTAATTTCAAATTTCTTTGCCGTACAAGGCATCACGGAAACCATATAAATGCTGGCCGGATCAATATTCATCTTTTCGGCAAAATAGGTTTTGGTCAAAGCGCCCAGCATCATGTGAGGCGATTTGCAACTGGACAAATGAGCCAGTTGATCAGGATAACGGTGTTCCACAAACTTAATCCAACCGGGACTACAACTTGTAATTAATGGCAATCCCGAGTACTCGGGATCAGGCGCAGTATAAGCATTCTGAACCCTTTTCAGGAATTCTGAGCCTTCCTCCATAATGGTAAGGTCGGCTGCAAAATTGGTATCGAACACATAATCAAATCCTAATTCATGCAATGCCGAAGCCATTTTCCCGGTTACAAGCGTGCCGGGCTCATAGCCAAATATTTCACCAAGCGCTGCTCTTACGGCTGGTGCGGTTTGAACGATAAGCGTTTTTTTCTTGTCGTACAAGGCATCCCATACGATGGCGGTTGAATCTTTTTCTTTCAGGGCTCCAACAGGACATACCAGCACGCACTGCCCGCAATTGGTACAAATGGATTCTCCCAGCAATTCATCTTCGGCTGGGCCTATGAAAGTTGGGAACCCCCGATGGTGGGGATTCATCAGGCCAACACCCTGTATATCGTTACATACGGTCACACAACGACGGCAAAGAATACATTTTGAACTATCCCTAACGATGGATGGGCTTGAGCTGTCGACCAGATCTTTTGACTTGGCGCCTTCGTATCTGAATTCCTTGATTTGAATCAGGTTTCCCAGGTCCTGCAATTCACAATTCTGGTTGCGCCAGCAACTCAGGCATTCTTTAGGATGATCGGAAAGCATCAGCTCGTAAATCACCTTCCTGACATTGCGCACCCTTTGCGAATTGGTATAGATCTTCATTCCTTCCTTCACCTCGGTCACACAGGAGGCCATCAGGGTTTTCCCGCCTTCCACTTCAACGACGCATATGCGGCAAGACCCAATCTGGTGGACGTTTTCCATATAACAGAAGTGAGGAATTAGGATGTTGTGCTGTTTGGCAGCCTCGAAAATGGTCGTTCCTTCTTCAACCTGGATGACTTTATTGTTGATGGTAATATTTATCATGGCAATAGAATTTTGGGCAGTTTAACGTCTTGAACATTGTAAACATCGCATCGCTTCGGCAATGGCATTCAGTTTATGAAAACCAAGGGGCACTTCATTAAAGTTACCTTTCCGATCTTCCAGATCAAGGTAGCGCATTTGAAACCGCTCATGTTCGGCCGTATTGCCTTCTTCCAGCCTTCTGGTTGGAAGTTCGATGGGCTCTCCAATGTTTAGAATACCTTTTCCTCCAAGGTATTTGTCAATGGATTTGGCAGCATTTTTCCCATCTGCAATGGCAGTAATCACTACATCCGACCCCCGGGCTACATCTCCCCCGGCAAATACCCCGGGTTGCGTGGTCATCTGTGTGTCAGGATTGACCATGAATGTTCCCCAATCAGTGATGCCAACTTCAGTTTTTGTGATAAACGGGAAATCGGAGTACTGGCTTACCGCAGGAATAGCAAGATCGATATTCAAGGTAAAGGTGGAATCCGGAATAACAATGGGCATCCTTCGGCCATCTTTCCCAAAACTGCCGGGTTTCATTTTAACACATTCAATGGCGATGACAGACCCGTTTCCCAGAAAACGGACAGGAGCCACCAGTTCGTGCAGGATCACTCCTTCATCAATGGCATCCTGAATCTCCCGCTTGTCTGCCGGCATTTCTTCCCTAGTTCTGCGGTACAGCAGATTTACCTTTTGAGCCCCCAGCCGAAGAGCCGACCGGGCGGCATCAATGGCAGTGCTCCCGCCACCAATCACGGCCACCGTTCCCTTTACTTCCACATCCTTTTTCAGGTTAATGTCCCTCAGGAAGTCCAGTCCATGGTAAACTCCTTTCTTTTCTTCTCCTTCTATGCCAATTTTCCTGGAAAGCTGTGTTCCTGTGGCAATATAAATGGCATTGTATTTTGACTTTAACTCATTAAAAGTGATATCTGTTCCTATCTTCGTGTTGTAGATTACATTGATGCCTGCCCGAGTGATAGAGTTAATTTCTTTTGATAATTCCTCTTTTGGTAACCTGTATTCCGGAATTCCATAAGCAAGAATTCCTCCGGCCACATTTTTCTCTTCATAAATATCAACCGTATAGCCCAATAATGCCAGGTAATACCCACAGGTCAATCCTGATGGCCCGGCTCCAATAATGCCTACAGACTTTCCGTTCTTCTGAAAAATCAGGCTCATATATGGTTCTCCCGAATTTAGTACATAATCGGCAGCATAGCGTTTCAGGTCTGCAATGGCAATGGGTTCATCCAGCTGAGCCCGCCGGCATTTGCTTTCGCAGGGGTGTGTACAAACACGGCCACAGATCGATGGGAAAGGATTTTCCTGCCTGATCAGGTTATAGGCATCGCGCACCCTTCCGGCAGCAATAAGGGCAATGTAGCCGGGAACATTTACCCCTGCAGGACAGGCATTTTGACAAGGCGACAGGAAAAGATCACTGCAAACACCAGCCCGGCAGTATTTATGCCGGATATGCTCATCGTATTCCTGCCTGAAATAGTTGATGGTACTAAGAACCGGGTTTGGGGCAGTCTGGCCCAGGCCACAAATGGCAGATTCCTTGATTGAATTGCCTAATTCAACCAGCAATTCAACATCCCCCTCTTTTCCCTGTCCCTGGGTGATTCGTTCCAGAATTTCGAGCATCCGTTTAGTCCCTATACGGCAGGGAATACATTTCCCACATGATTCATCCTGGACAAAATCCATGAAAAAACGCGCCATATCCACCATGCAGGTATCTTCATCGGCACAGATCAACCCTCCGGAGCCCATAATGGCCCCATGCTGAACCAAAGAGTCATAGTCTATTTTCGTATTGAGGTGTCCCGGAGTAAGGCAACCACCTGAAGGTCCGCCGGTCTGTGCCACCTTAAAGGCCTTTCCTCTGGGAATACCACCACCCACTTCATAAATAATCTCACCCAGGGTAACTCCCATGGGCACTTCAATCAATCCCTTGTGAACGATATCACCGGCAAGGGCAAATACTTTTGTCCCCTTACTTTTCTCGGTTCCAATAGATGAAAACCATTTGTAACCGTTCAAAATGATCGGGGCGATGTTTCCAAAGGTCTCCACATTGTTAATGACTGTGGGAT
>DATGYU010000102.1:0-5367 GCA_035297625.1 Prolixibacteraceae bacterium | reverse complement strand
CCTTATCAAGTTATTTGTGATGTTTATTATCCTGAAGTTGTTTTTCTTTCCCAACTTTTTGAAGACCAATTTTCATACCGACCAGGAAAGAAGCAATCATGTGCTTGAAAATTTAACCAATATCAACAAATAAAACAAAATCTATGATTGACGGATTAGACTTATCACTTGTAAACTGGTCGCGCGGGCAATTTGCACTGACGGCTATGTATCATTGGATTTTTGTGCCTTTGACTTTAGGACTGGCCATCATTGTTGCCATCATGGAAACCCTTTATGTCAAGACGGGTAACCCGGAATGGAAACGAATCACCAAATTCTGGATGACCTTATTCGGCATTAACTTTGCCATTGGCATCGCTACCGGTATCATTCTGGAATTTGAGTTCGGCACCAACTGGTCAAACTACTCATGGTTCGTGGGTGACATCTTTGGCGCCCCACTGGCCATTGAAGGGATCCTGGCCTTTTTCCTGGAAGCCACCTTTGTGGGGGTCATGTTTTTTGGATGGAATAAGGTAAGCAAAGGCTTTCACCTGTCGGCCACCTGGCTGACGGCCATTGGCGCCAACCTCTCCGCCCTTTGGATTTTGGTGGCCAATGCCTGGATGCAAAAGCCGGTAGGCATGGTCTTCAATCCTGAAACAGCAAGAATGGAGATGCAGAATTTCTGGGAAGTGTTATTCTCACCCGTTGCCGTGCATAAGTTTTTGCATACCACCTCCTCCAGCTTTGCCCTGGCAGCAGTGTTTGTCATTGGCATTTCGGCCTGGTATCTGCTTAAAGGGCGTGAAATCGTGATGGCCCGCAAAAGCATTGTGGTGGCAGCAGTATTTGGATTTATCACCTCAGTGTATGCCGTAACTACCGGAGACAGCTCAGCGCGCGATGTTGCCCATCACCAGCCTATGAAGTTTGCCGCTTTTGAAGGTTTGTACAATGGAAGTCAGGGGGCTGGACTGGTAGCCTTGGGAGTAATCTCGACCACCGAGACCGATCCCTCCAATGAAAACCTGAAAGACTTTGCCGTCAGGGTTGAAATTCCCAATATTCTTTCCTACATGGCCTTTTTGAACTGGAATGCTTTTGTACCGGGTATCAATGACCTGGTAAGGGGAAATGAAAAATACGGCATAGTGTCTGCCAGTGAAAAAATGGCCAAAGGCAAGATCGCCATTGCAAAGCTTACCGATTATAAGCAAGCGAAAAAGGCTGGCCTGACACAAAAAGCCGATTCCCTGAAAACGGAAATCATGAGTCCTGAGTTTCAGAAAAACTATTTCAGTTACTTTGGATATGGCTTTTTAAGTGATCCGCACAATCTTGTTCCAAGTGTGGCCATGTCGTTTTACAGCTTTCATATCATGGTGGTGATCGGCATGTGGTTTATCCTGTTTTTCCTGCTGGCCTTATTTTATACCCTAAAAGGCAAGATTCATAAGAAGAAGACCTTTCTGCGTATGGCCATCTTTTCCATTCCACTGGCCTACATTGCCACCCAGTGTGGATGGCTGGTAGCCGAAATGGGGCGTCAGCCATGGATTATACAGGATTTAATGCCTACCATGAATGCGGTGACAAAAATAAGTAGCGGTGCTGTTCAGGTGACTTTTTGGCTGTTTGCCATCATCTTTACCACTTTATTAATCGCTGAAATAAAGATTATGACCCGTCAGATTAAAATAGGACCTAAAAATGAAGGAGGACCCATCCATGTTTGAAAATTTATCACAGCTGGCATTACAGCAATACTGGTGGCTGATCGTATCCCTTTTGGGAGCCATCTTTGTTTTCCTGACCTTTGTACAAGGCGGGGGAACCATGCTCTTTACGATCGCCAAAAATGAAGATGAGAAAACACTGCTTATCAATGCCCTTGGCCGTAAATGGGAATTTACCTTTACTACCCTGGTAACTTTTGGAGGAGCCTTCTTTGCATCCTTTCCCCTGTTCTATTCCACCTCGTTTGGCGGGGCATACTGGGTATGGTTTGCCATCCTGATTTCCTTTGTTATTCAGGCCATATCGTATGAATACCGTAAAAAGGAAAACAACTTTTTGGGAGCCAGAACCTTTGAGATCTTCCTGTTCATCAACGGGCTATTGGGTCCGCTTCTTGTTGGCACCGCCGTGGGAACTTTCTTTAACGGGGCCATGTTCTCGCTCGATGATATGAACCGCGTTTCGTGGGGAACTCCTTTTCGGGGACTGGAAGCGGTGCTTAATTTCCACAATGTGGCTTTAGGCCTATCCGTGCTTTTCCTGTCGCGAATACTGGGACTGCTGTATTTTATGAATGCCATTGATGATCAAGCTATTTATGAGCGCTCCAAAAGGCATATTTTATACAATACAGTACCTTTCCTTGCCTTTTTCCTTTATTTCGTAATAGCCTTGCTTTTTAAAGATGGTTACGCCTACGACCCTAAAAACGGGCAAATATCCATTGAAGCCTACAAGTATCTGCATAATCTGATAGAGATGCCCCTTAATACCATTATGCTTTTGGCAGGGGTAGCAGCCGTCCTATGGGGAATCATCACTTCCTATCTGAAGGGGGGCGTTAAAGGAATCTGGATTGCCGGAGCGGGTACCGTCCTGACGGTATGGGCCTTATTCATACTGGCTGCGTTTAATCACACCAGCTTCTACCCTTCCATCTACGATATGCAATCATCGCTGACCATTGAGAAGGCTTCATCGTCGCATTTTACACTGACAGCCATGAGCTATGTATCATTGTTTATACCCTTCATCATTGCCTACATCTGGATTGCATGGAAAGCCATCAGCAACAAGCAGATTAGCACGCAGGATCTGGAAGGAGATCATTCTTATTAAGCTATTTACTATTTTCTCATTTACAATTTACAATTATGCTCAAAGCTGCAATTAAATCATTAGACTTTATACCGATTAAAGTAGATTGAATGGTTGGATGGTTGAATGGTTTAATGGATGTAGTTCTACAGTTGTTCGACCGAGCTCACGCCGATGTCTCAGCATCCATTTAACCGTTTAACCATCCAACCATCTAACCAACCTATTTAATCTATATAAAGTCTATTAAACATTAACCATTAAAAGAATATTACGATGTACTGGAATTCGATACTTTGGATCATCAGCCTGCCTGTGGTAGTATATGCTTCTTACAAGCTGGTAAAATATGCGGTTATAAAATATGAGCCCATCCTGGAAAAGCCAATAAAGAAGGCTCAACAAGAGAAGTAAATCTTAAAGAGGATGTCAAAAGAAGTGGCTGGCTATGGCCGCTAAAAGCTTTTGGCATCCTCTTTTATCATCAACAAAGGACTTTAAGGACTTTAAAGACCTTAATGACCTTAAGGTCAGCACTAGGGAGAGCCAACTTTAAACTTTAAACCTTAAACTCTTTTACACCCTAAGCAATCCGCGGAATCCCCTGGCGGCATAGTAAGAATCTGCACCGTTGTGGTAAGTGAAAACATGGTTATAGCGGCGGTCGCAATAAAGAGCACCTCCCCGTTTCCTGATCTCTGTTGGTGTTTTAATCCAGCTTGAGGTTTTTAAATCAAATTCTCCAAGCTCCTGCAAGTGCTTATATTGTTCTTCAGATAAAAGCTCAACTCCCATCGCAGCGGCCATATCAAGGGCACTATTTTGTGGTTTATTCTCTTTCCTCGCATCAAGCGCTTCACGGTCATAGCAAAAACTTCTGCGCCCTTTAGGGCTTTCCACTGAACAATCGTAAAAGATGTATTCCCCTGTAAATTTATCCTGACCCACCACATCAGGCTCTCCGCCTGAGCTTTCCATTTCATGGAGCGACCAAAGCTTTTCAGGAGAGGATTTGTGATCCAGCTTTTCCTGTACTTTAGCCCATTCCAGACCCGCATGGCGGTTCATGTTCTTCTCAAAACGAGTTTTCAACACTTTGATGATTTCTTCATGTTGTTCGGGTGATAACTCTTTACTGTTTTTCATGGTCACTTTTGATTAAATAGGATAAGTTAAACAGATACGGCTTAGATATGTTTTGGCCTTTTAAAACAAAAATGGCCGGAGAGCATTCCCTCCGGCCATTTATATGATAGAAAAGTTCAGTAAAACTTAGTCTACAGCGATATCCTTGTTTACATTTTTGCTTCCTACCAAAGCGTAGAACAACAAGTAAGCAAGACCGGCAACAATTACCCAGTAGCTAGGCAAATAACCAGCGACATCGGCTACCCATCCCTGAAGTGCAGGAAGAATACCTCCACCACAAACCATTACCATAAAGATACCGGAAGCTGCTGCAAGATATTTACCCAAGCCTTCCACGGCAAGATTGAAAATACCGCCCCACATAATCGAAGTACAAAGTCCGACTAATACAAGGAATGCTGCATTGATTGGCACTTCCAATAAACCAAATGAGGTGATACCATCCACACTTTTCAATACTGGCAATGAAACCAGGGTACTGCTTGGTGTGAACATAGCCAACAGAACCAGCAACAGACCAAAACCTGAAGCAAAGGTAAGCATTGATTTACTGGACACCTTAGCTCCGATTGAAGCTCCTACCAAACGGCCAATGAGCATAAGGAACCAATAAGTACCTGCAACGAATCCTGCAGTGGTAGCGTTCAATGCATTAGGCGTATTCGGGTCAACAAGGAATAAGTTCAAAATACTGGGAGTACCTACTTCAACACCTACGTATACAAAGATACCAACCGCACCCATCACAAAATGACGGAACTTCAAGGCACCTGACATCAGGTTTCCCAGAGGTTCAGAAGATTGCTGAGCGTGTGGTTCGGGAATGCTAACAAAATACAATACAAAAAATACGATAGCAAACACTGCCATTGCTGCATACATGAAAGGGAAGATATCAGTGATCCTGGCTTTTGTAGCGTCACCAATTAAAATACCAACGATCATTGGAGTAGCAGTAGCCATTACCGAGTTGAAAGAGCCACCCACCTGGATCAGCTGATTACCTTTATTACCACCACCACCAAGTGTGTTCAACATGGGGTTAACAACGGTATTCAACAAACACATGGAGAAACCTGCCACAAATGCACCTGAAAGGTAAACTGCAAAAGCAGAGTTCTGGTCTGAATAACCGGAAAGATACTGGATACCCACACCAATAAAACCAACAGCAACAGCTATCAAAGCGGTCTTTTTATAACCGATTCTTTGCAGCAAGATACCGCTTGGAATACCCATTACAGCATAAGCGATAAAGTTGGCCATATTTCCAAGAAGGCCTAAGAAATTCTTTACTTCAAATTGGCTCTTTAACACAATACCCATTGGGGCGGCCAGGTTGGTTACAAATGAAATCATACCAAAAAGCATGATCATCATGATTATTGGCACGGTGTA
>DATGYU010000101.1:0-11162 GCA_035297625.1 Prolixibacteraceae bacterium | reverse complement strand
GATGATCCAGTTTTTTCATGTTGGCCGACATGGTGAAACGCAACGACTCACCGTTATCTTTGCAGCTTAGCGTGATGCCGTCAGCTACAGCGCTGGCAAGCTTGATCTTCTTACCTGGATTTTGATCAATAACCGCATAATAGGAACGCTCATCAACGGGCATCAGGCTTAGTTTGCCCATTCCATGGTAAGCAGATTTAAACGAAGTGATGGTATCTCCCAGATCGTCCATGATATGGCCGCTTACATCCACTCCCAGGCCTTTCTCGTTAATGGCTTTAAACGCGATGGTATTGGGAGCATTGAGTACCATAAGCCCCCCTTCGGGAAGAAAATCCACTTCTGTTTTGGAAACGTCCACCCGCTCTTTATCCGGAGAATTAAACCCTTGCTTGGTGCCCCTGATCCATATCTTTTTATGAAAACAGGCATCTTCCCCAAAGTTCTCAAGGTATTTGGTAAACGCCCTTATGGTATACATGCCGTCGGTTAATGCATCGGTATCCAGGTTTCCCTGGGCCTGGCCTTTGATGGAAAATAAGAGCAGATCCTTCACTACCTTCCCATTCTCAGCGATCAGTTGCACGAAAATATTCCTAAAGTTGGAATTGAGTTCGTGGGTAATTCCGTTAACCTGGTAGGCTTTGAGCCATATTTTATCCCCCGGGGCGTAGAGTTCCCTGTCAACATGGAGGTAGAGTTTCTCAAACAGCAGTGGTTTACGTTCGTTAACCCATTCATCCGTATTTTGTGCACCAAGCTGTAGATGAAAGGCAAAGAACAATAAGATATACACAGTCAGGTTTTTCATTGAAGATATCTTAGGTTAATTAGGTTGAAATGAAACAACAATAATTAAGCCATAAATATATTCAATATAAAACAACAAACGCCCCGGGCCGGAGCGTTTGTTAAATATCTTATATATTTGATCATTATGTCATATTAATCTTTATCCCACTTCACCAATTTGGAAGGATAGAAGTTGATACCCATGGCTTTCATCCGGTCGCCATGATCTTTCAGCCGGTGTTTGTAGTTGTCCCATTTGCGCATCTCCACAGGGGTCCAGCCAATTTCAGCATAACCCGGCAAACGGGGAAATAGAAGATATTCTGCCTCATCCAGGTTGGAAACTGTTTCACTCCAAAGGGGCGCTTCGATACCGATGATGTTTTCTCTTTTTATTTCAGGTACCAGGTTAGCAGGATCCCAGTTGTACGCCTGATCCACTTCAATATAGGCGGCCCAGTGCAGTCCGTAAATACTGGTGGAATCGTATTGCATGTCGATGTAGGCATTCTTGGAAGGCGACATCAGCACCTTGGCTCCCTGCTGAACCCCTTTGATGGCATTCTCGGCCTTTGCCCAATACTGAACCACGCTGTTGGGCTTTAAAGTAGAAAGGGCAATTTCATCCCATCCCAGTATTTGCTTGCCATGCGAAACCACGATATCCTGCACCCTGTTGACAAAGGGGATATAATCTTCTATAGGGGTGGAATGTGATTCATCGCCACCGATATGAATCCATGGGCCGGGGGTGATGGCCGCTAACTCACGAACTACATCATCGATAAACTTATAGGTTGATTCTTTATGGGTGTCCAGGGTACTGAAACCTACTTCGATGCCCGTATACAACTGGGTGGTTTTGCCGCTGATATTTAACTGCGGATAAGAAGCCAGGGCGGCATTGGTATGACCCGGCATGTCGATTTCAGGGACAATGGTGATAAAACGATCCTGGGCATATTTGACGATACCCTTGTATTCATCCTGGGTATAATAGCCGCCAACACCGCCGCCTACTTCTGTTTTGCCACCAGTTTCAGTAAGCCTTGGCCATGATTTGATTTCAATTCTCCATCCCTGGTCATCGGAAAGGTGAAGGTGCAAAACATTCATCTTATACAATGCCAACTGATCGATATAGGTTTTTACCTCTTCCACTGAAAAGAAATGACGGGCTACATCCAGCATGGCACCCCGGTATCCGTAAACAGGATAATCACGGATGGTGCCCGTGGACATTTTCCAGGGACCTTGTTCTGCCGCTCCGGATTCAACCCTTGCAGGCAACAATTGGCGGATGGTCTGTACTCCATGAAAAATACCGGCAGCCTTATTGGCTTTCAGCTCTACCATTTGCTCTGTAATATTCAGCTCGTAGCCTTCATCGCCCAGTTCTTTGTCATCGACAAGCGACAGATAAATATTTCCACGGGCAGGTGCCTCTGTGGTTGTCTGAACTTTAAGGCCAAGGCCTGTTGAAGGATTCAGCTTATCGGCAAGAAACTGGCCCACCTGTGTTAATTCAGCAGATTCGCCCCTAACCATAATAACGGTTTGGTCGTTCATGCAGAATTCTTCACCGCTTGCCTTTATTGAAACAGGTTTAGGAATGATACTTGCTTTGGAAAGGTCACTTGGCTCACAGGCCATCAAATTTAACAGGAGTGTCAATATCAGCATTGCCCAACCCGCATGATGTAAATTTATTCTTTTCATAATGATATCCGGTTAGTATAGTTTAAGTCTTTCTTTTATTCAATTAATTTCAAAATTCGTGTTTTCTTTCCAATTTTCAAATTGATGATCACCAGGGCAAAACAGGAGCCGACAATTACAATGGCTCCGGCAATCTCTACCGGGGTAAAATGCTCATGGAAGATGAACCATCCCGAAAACAAGTTAAAGACCGGCACCATCGACTGCAGCAATGAACCCGTGGCAACATTTACATATTTATACCCTTCGGTCATGAACAGCTGACCGATGGTAGCAACTACCCCCACCAATACGAGCAGCAATAATTCAGTCAGATCGCCCTTGGCCTGAGTAGTCCCCGAAGGTATTAAAAACATCCAGAATCCCACGATACATTGTGAAAAGAATATGGCAAAGGAGTTATCCTTGTCATGCAGTTTCTTGACAAACACAACGGCTAGCCCCGTGGTGACAGAGCCTGCAATGGCTATCATTTCATAAAGACCCATACCGGCCAGGGACCCTTTGCCCCCTAAGGAAAGAAGAATCAGTCCGGCAAAGGAAATTAGGATGACCACAAATTTAATGGGTTCCACCTTCTCTTTTAAAATCAGCATACTGAAGAGGGTGGCAAAGATGGGGTAGGAATAAATGTAGACAGATCCCTTTCCTACACCCAGTTTTAAAATGGCAAGGAAGAAAAGGTAAACAGCTATTCCTCCAACAAAGCCCCGCCAAAAAAGTCCCTTTTTGTCATTAAAGCGAAGGTCGATAACCCCAAAAAGATGCAGCATGCTGATAATGCCTGCCCCTACGGCAAACCGGAAAAAGGTAGTCTGGTAGCCCGACACATGGGGAATGATCTTTACCAGAACAGCCATTAAGGCAAAAAACACTACAGATCCTAAGGTTAATAAAATCCCTTTCGAATTATCCGACATCATCAAAGTGTATGAATTAATGGGCCAAAACTAATGATAATCTATGGAATTAGGAATGACAATTGACAGGCAGAAGGGGATTTCAAATGTTAAATTAGAATCAGAGGGTGTAATAACAAAGACCGGACTCGGACTTTGGAAAAGGAACTGTGAGTAACTTGTTGAATATTCTGAAAAAACGCACTGGATATGGTCCGGACACTACTGATTACTGACCATGAGTGTTCGGAAGAGGATAATTTCATAGAATGGTTAAGTACATTCCTGTTAGCCCACGCGGTCTGGAGCCAGGGGGCCGGGCATCGAGCCCGCGATCCCGCACATTGGGCCGTGATGCTAATTGGATGTTATTTTCAAAAACGAAATATCCAATATTCAATTAGAAAAAATCCAATTAGCTGGTGGAGACAACAGAGGATTTTATGGGTTGTTTTGGCTGCTGTGGAGCGGGTTGATGAATTTGGGGATTATAGGCCAGTAGTTCCAGGGAGAACTGACTGCCAATCCCTACCTGGCTTTCCACTTTGATGGTTCCTTTCATGGATTGGGCAAATTCCTTACAGATCGACAGGCCCAACCCTGAGCTTTTTTCTCCCGAGGTGTCGGTAGAGATCTTTTCCTGGCTGATGTCAAACAGCCCTTCCAGCTTTTCCTTAGCAATTCCAACCCCTGAATCTTTCACACAGATGCTGATGAAATCCTCCTGGGGCTTATGCCAAAGGTAAATGCTGCCATTGTTAGGGGTAAACTTAACGGCATTGTTGATCAGGTTCCTGCAAATGGTTTTTACCCTGTTGCGGTCGGCCCATACCAGCTCATCTTTTTGCTGTAAATAGTCGATGGTGATCTGTTTATCGGCTGCTATGGGCCTGTATATTTCGAGGCATTCCTCTATGATTTCCCGAATACTCAGGGGCATCAGCAAAAGGTCGGTATTTTTTCTTTGGCTATGGGCCCAACTGAGCAGGTTATCCGTCAGGCCCAGGATCTTGGTGATTTTATGGTTCATCTTCTGGGCCGTTTTGCCAAGGGCCTCGTATTCCTTGTCTTCAATATGGTATTCGATGATGCTGGAGATATTATACAGCGAGACCAGGGGGCTGCGCAAATCGTGGGCAATGATGCTGAACAGGCGGTTCTGGGTGTTCAGTAATTTTTGCAGCTGTAGGTTTTGTTCGGCTATTTGGTTTTTCTGCTCCAGGATACTTTTACTTTGGGCATGCAACAGTTGATTGCTTCTTTTGTAGTAATAGACGAAATAAGCGAAGAGAACCAGTGTGGCGCTGACAAGCACAATCACCAGGATCATGGATTTGCGCCGGGTGTGTTCCATCAGGATCTGGTCCTGCTGATGTTGGTTTTCCTTTTCCAGCAGGGCAATCTGGCTGTTTTTTTTCTCCGTCTCGTACTGCTTTTCCATCTCCAGTACCTTTGCCGTGGTCTCAATTTGATAAATGCTGTCCTTGAATTTGGCATATTTCTGATAATACCCTAAAGCCTTATCCAGGTCCTGGATGTTTTTGTTGTAATAACCAAAATCCCAGTAAGTCAGGTAAAGGTTTTTATAATTGCCCATAATGGCGTTAGGGTTTTTGATGGACAGGGCTATCTTAAGGGCCGTGTTGTAATAGTCCCTGGCTTTCAGATAGTCTTTCTGGTCATAACAGATGGCACCCAGTACCCGGTAACAGCGTTCCAGTTTTGTTTGGTCGCCAATTGATTGGATTGCCTGGATCGCCTTGTCGATGTATTGTCTGGCCTCGGGGTATCGTTTTTGCCGGTAGAACAGGGCGCCCAGGTTATAGGTAATCAAGGCCTGGTTATCCGGAGAATTCACCTTGCGGATTTCTTCATACGCTTTTTTGAACAAGGCTTCTGTCTTTGCATAGTCTTTCTGTTCCACAAAAACATTGCCCTGGTTCATGTAAAGAAAGAACTTTTGCTTAGTGCTGAGCTGTTCGGAATAAACTTCCCCGATGATTTTATAATATTTCAGGGCATTGGTATAATCTTTCATCAAGCGGTGAGTAATTCCCTGCCGGTTCAGAATATCGAAGCGCAAATCAAAAGGATCGTCCTTTTTTAGCAATTTTTCGGCCTGGATGAGGTGGTCTATGCAGGATTGGAATTTTAAATCCTGCTGAAAGGCATCAGCAAGGCCCAGGTGGGCCTTTATTTGTGTTATGCGGTCATTTTGCTGCCGGGTTTCTTGTAATACCTGGCTGATCGTTGTCAGGGAAGAATCTGTATATCCAAGCGCGCTGTACAGTTTCCCCTGTTCAATCCGTGCCTCCCAGACCCCTTTCTGGTAGTTAACTTTACTGGCCTTTTGCGCGATTGTCTTGCACATTTCAAAAGCCGCCTCCAGGTTACTTTCCTTTAGTTGCTGCAGATCATCCAGCATGCCTTTGATGGCAGTGGAATCATCCATTGCAAGGGATTGGGAATGGCCTTCTTTGCAGATCCATCCGACCAACAGAACAATCAGTATGACCGGTAACAGCTTATGCATGTAAGGGTGTAGGGTATTAGAACTGAAGCAATCTGAGTTAAAAACAATGGTATCTTTAAGATAAAAGTACAAAGGGTTTTTTCAATGCACTGCCTTTATCGTTTGGAGGACATTGTTATTTTCCGTCGCCAAAGCCGATCTGCGTGTCATCTCCTTCCGCAGGACCATCCAGGCCTTCCGCAGGGGCGATTTGGGTACAGCAAAGTATCTTTTGATAACTTGCCGATTTTTCCAGGGCAATGCCTACGGTGGTTGAAAAAACAGGCATTTCTGGTCCGTTGACCAGTTGGGTCATATCCGAAAGGGTAAGAATGACACCCCAGTAGGCGATGTTGTTCTTTTTTATTTCTTCCTGGCGGATAGATGTGATGGTCTGATTCTTTAAGGCGGTGACAATTACCCCAAGTTCAAACTTTGTGCTGTTTTTGTTTAAGCTTAAATACGGTTTGTAGGTCTTCATGATTTGAATCTTTAATGTTGGTCATTTGAATACTGGAGGAATCCCTCTTCCAACGAAAAACATTACAATAGTAATAAAAACGGTTCAATTAAAGAATGAAAAAGATAGGAACACGGATATAGCGGATTGAGCGGATAAAGGCGGATAAAAATTAAATGTATTTAAGAGAGTAAAGTTGCAAAGTAACTCAGGTACTTTGGTCCTAAAATCGTTTATCCGTCTTTATCCGCTCAATCCGCGTTTCTATTGATTTTTATATCCGCATTCCTATTTTCTCCTTCTTTATGAGAGGTTCAGGAACCTCAGGAAGGGGTCTTTGTATTTGATGCCCATGGGGATTTTTGCATCGTGGATAAAGATCTGGTTGTCTTCGATCTTCTGGATATGGCTCACGTTGATCACAAAGGAGTTGTGGATTCTGAAGAACAGGTTGCGGGGCAGTCTTTCCAGCAGATACACAAAGGTCATACGGGCCAGCACCTTCTCTTTGGTCGTTACAATGTTCAGATAGTTGCCTTCGCTTTGGATATACAGGATATCATCGATGCTGATCTTGATCTGTTTGTAGCCGTCCTTGACGAATATGAACTTGCTGAGCAGGCTGTCCTGCTGAATGCTGTTGAGTTGGATCTGCCGTTTTACCTTGTTGATGGCCTTGTAGAAACGGTCGAACTCAATGGGTTTTAAAAGATAATCTACAGCCTCGAAGTCATAGCTTTCGATGGCATATTCTGAATAGGCGGTAGTGAAGATGATGTAAGGTTTTGTCTGCAGCTTTTCAACAAACTGCAGGCCGGAAATACCGGGCATATTAATGTCCAAAAAGATCAGGTCGACAAAGTTATCCTTTAGCCAGGCCAAGGCCTCCATAGGATCGGTGAAAGTTTTCACCAGCTCTATCTCGGGGGCTTTGGCCGAATGGATCGACAGCACCTCCAGGGCCTTGGGTTCATCATCAACAGCGATACAGACAATCATTCGTTAGACATATTGGGATTAATACGCGGTGTTAAATATAAGAATAAAAGAAAGAATAGGAACGCGGATTGAGCGGATAAAGGCGGGTTTTAAATAAAAAGAATAAGAAATATCGAATAAGGAATAAGGAATCACAAAGTGAATTACTACCCAGTTATAACTTTGATTGGTTTTCATCCGCTCAATCCGCTCAATCCGCGTTCCTATCTTTTTCATCCGCGTTCCTATTCTTCAATATTCAGTATCACGATAAAGCTGCTGTTGGTCCTGGCGATGGAAATGGTATGCCTGTCGGGATACACATGCTGTAGCCTGCTTTTCACATTTTCGATGCCAATGCCAAACCCCTTTTCTTTATAATAGGCCTGGAAATTGTCATCAATGCTGTTTTCAATGACAAACTGAATGTGATTGTCTTTGGCCATGATATCAATTTTCAGCTGGGATACTTTATTGGGGTTCATCCCGTGCTTAAAGGCATTTTCGACAAAAGGGATCAGTAACATAGGGGCAATGGAATGACTTTCTTCCTCCTCCAGTTCCACGTTAATGGCAATGTCGTGTTCAACGGCACTGCGGATGGATTGCAGCTTGACGTAATCGCGGATATAGCTGATTTCCCTTTTCAGCAGAATTGATTCTTTTTCCATATCATCCAGCATAAAACGCATCAGGTTGGCCAGTTTGGCAATGCATTCGGCCGTTTTGTCGCTTCCTTCCTTCAGGGCAAAGGCGTATAAGGTATTCAGGGTGTTGAACAGAAAATGGGGATTCACCTGTGATTTGAGCTGTGCCAGTTCCGCTTCCTTTTTACGGTAAAGCTTGAAGCCGGTCGATTCCATGGAGGTTAGCTGTTTTTTAATGTAATAATACATAAACGAAGGGATCAGCAGCAGGGAGAATACCATCAGCAGGTCGGGCCTGATATTCTGTGTGCTGAAAAGGTCCGAAAGCGGTGTAACCACCCCTATGTTTTTTAAGGCATGGTGGGATTGAAAGGCATCCAATATGATCATGATTATGGAGGCTCCTAAAAGGATGAGCACATTAATGCCAACAAACTGAATGGCTTTTTGCTTGCTAAAAAACCTCGGGTAGGAAATGAAGGTATGAAAGTAAAAGAGCCCAAGGATGGCGTAAAAAAGAAGTACAGGGTTGAGCCTGTTGCTATCTTGTACAATGCCGGCAATGAATATTAGATTGATCAAAAAACCGGTCACAACGTTAAAAGCAATTTCACGGTTTAAATCCCCTTTACTGATCAGTTCTTTCAAGGTAGCTTTTTTAGATGCGATTTGATTGATATAATATGACACCCAGGAAAGCATTACCAACCCGACGAACACCAGGCATAACAACAGTAATCCAAACAATGAACCCGCTATCTGGTTGGTGATAAAATTACCAGCCAAAAATACGATCAAGCCCACAACCAACAGGATGAAATAGTGAGGATCTCTTTTTAAGGCATAACGGGGAATCAGCACATAGGTGTGAACCAGGAAGGTGCCCAGCATCAAAAATACCAAAGGGAATCCATTCAAGGGGGCATTGCTATTACCCATAAACCCCATGGCAGTAACAGCTGCAATAAGGTAAAAACCAATCTTTAGCAATAATGCCCAATTAACCTTTATTCTCAACCTGCCCGAGAACTGAATCATCTTGACCAAAACATACAGAAAAGTTACTATTAACACCAGGATGAAGATTGTAAAGGCGAAACCCTGAAAGATCTCGCTGTTTGCAATCCTGTTGCTGTGTAAGCTGTTTCGTTGCTGTTGAATTTCCTTTTTTAAGACCGGAGCATTAAACTGCTTGTCGAAAAAGTTCAGCAAAACCGTCTTTTGGCTCACATTTGGAGCTTGTCCTATGTATTTCCGGATGTTTTGCTTGTTAAAATACAACTGCATGGTGGGAGTATAATGTGCTTTGGCAAATGCTATTTCATGGTTTAATTCATTGCCATGCGAGAAAGAATTAATTTCCTGCATGTATTCTGGCAAATTGGAAATAAGCTCTCTTGATTCTTGATTGTTCAGAACCCGGTCATCAGTGTAATCAGCAGCCTTTAATATGGCTTCCATTTGACGCATTAGGCTGCCAGATAAATATTTATGGTGGTGAAAGGTATTGTTATTGATTAGAACCATGTTGGCCAATTCATTCATTATCAATGCCTTTTCGTAGTGATAATAGCTTGAATCGATTTCTTTTGATATGAAGTATTTGTTTAATAACTCGAGTTTTTGGTCTCGCAAACCGGATAACAAACTAATGAATTCGCATGGATCACTTGAATTAATTCGCGCAATTGAATTGTTTTCCCAGAATTGTAAAAAGACGTCCTTTCGGTAATTGTTTCTTCCGGCGCCACAACCAAAATACCGGATACTTTCATCAAACATGTCAGCATTTAAAACCATGGTTATGCTATCTCCGGCAATCAATTCGAGATGCGTTTCTTCATTGCCCAGACGCATCCAATATTTGGCATAGAACTCATCAGCATCTTTTAGCTTAATATAAAAAGTCCCGTCTTCAGCAATCTGAAAATTGATAATGGAATCCTGCTCCTCCAATGTTAATGGATTAAACCAATATTCCCGAATGGAAGCACTATTCCGATCGCGGCAATTGGTAATCTTGCCCTCAATGACAATGGGTTTGTGGGCTGCTAAAACAGTGACCGATAACAATGCAATAATAGAGAAAAGAAGTTTTTTCATAGGTTTTGATTTTGTTCGCACTAATAATTTAGCAGCCAAAATAAAGCATGGGCTAATACTACTAAAAAAAATGGTACGGAATGGGTGAGAAATGGGATGGAATTGGAAATCTATGAAAAAGGAATATGGGTTGGAAGGGGTGGAAATGCTGGTAGCATCGGATGAATAAATGATAGTAATGCAGATGGAAAGCATACGCTTGGCAGACGGGCTCTCAATGCGCCTTCCTGCTAATCATTGATAAGCGCTAGAATCGTGAAATGGTCTATGTTCTGAATGCGAATTACTCGTGTTTCGTAGAGTCGGTCTTATTCACAGCAGTGTATTTTTCAACCCATTTGTGGTATTCCCCGGGTTTCATTTTACCCAGCTTTTGAGTGACAAATGCGGTTACCTCCCACAGTTTGGTGTCATCCACCGTTGGCTGGAAGGCAGGCATACTGGTCATTTTTATCCCGTATTTGGTAATCCAGAAGAATTCACGGGCATCGTCTTCCTTGACAAATTTATAGATTTCGGGAGGTTTGGGATACCAGCCTTCCACAAACTTATTGGCCGGTAAATCGGGGGCATTGTGGCAGCCTATGCACATTTCATTGTAATGCTTAAAACCTCTTACAATAACAGCGGTATCTGTTATGTTGGCTGGAACCACAATGTCCTTCAGCCTTTTTTCGATCGAGTGATGGGTGGTAATTCCAATAATTGATTTGGTAAGACTGTTGTGAGGAGACAATTGGCTAATGTTGTAAGCCCCTGAGTAGATATAGATAAAAAATCCGGCAACGATAACGGCAAGGGTTAGGACGATGGTGATGAGTGTCTTTTTCATGGCAATTGAATTTAAGAGTCATAACAAAACGATCATCTAAAAAGTTTATGATTATTCCAGAATTATATCTAAAAAGGGATGGATGAAGAAAGGAATCAGCCAGACGGAAAAACTAAAATAAGAAACAAGAAATAAGGAATGAATTCAGGGCGAAGCAACACTTTCTAATTTCTTATTCATGCGAATCAAGGGTTAAGCAGGATGTGCTAAAAAACTCAAC
>DATGYU010000100.1:0-2141 GCA_035297625.1 Prolixibacteraceae bacterium | reverse complement strand
GGATAACCGGCTGGCAGCGCTTGACCTGACTACAAAGACGATGACAACTTTTATTGACAGTACAGGTCCTATTGATGGGCTTAAGGGTGTTGGCGACAGCACGTACCTGATTTCGGACTGGAGCGGGCATGTGTATTTGTTGCAGCAGGGCCAGCCTAAGTTGCTTTTGTTTGATGGTACCCCGCTTGAAACAAATGCTGCCGATATTGAGTTTGACCCTTACGACCGCATTCTGTACATCCCTACATTCAATAAAAACAGCGTACTCGCCTATAAATTAAAGTAAATATGGAAATCCACCGTCTGTCAAAATCTATCCTTCCGCATAAGCCTTTCAATCTGCTGCTGATTGTTTTGCCTGCTTTTTTGTTAATAGCATGCAATAAACGGCTTGAGAGCCAGAATAATGACAATAACCAGGATAAGGATACCACTGTAATAGCCAGGGGACTGGAAGTGCCGTGGGAGATTTTATGGGGGCCTGATAATTGCATTTGGATGACTGAGCGTACAGGCAGAATCAGCAGGGTAAATCCTGAAACGAAGAAAATAACCGTTTTACTTGAGATAAACGTCACCAACCAGGGTGAATCGGGGTTGCTGGGAATGGCGCTGCACCCCGATTTTCAGTCAAATCCTTATGTGTACGTGAGTTACAACTACACATCGGGTATGGCAATCAGGGAAAGGCTGGTGCGGTATAATTATGCCAATGACAAGTTGACCCAGCCTGTGACGCTGATTGACAATATACCGGGCAATACTTACCATGATGGCTCGCGGTTGCTGTTTGGTCCTGACGGGAAGTTGTATATGACGATGGGTGACGGTGGTGAGATGCCCCGGGCTCAGGATTTGAATTCGCTGAACGGTAAGATTTTGCGGATAAATGATGATGGAAGTATTCCGACCGATAATCCGTTTACCGGAAGTTATGTTTATGCCCTGGGATCGAGGAATGCTCAGGGGTTGGACTTTTCGCCTTCAGGTATATTGTATTCTTCAGAGCATGGGCCTGAATCAGACGATGAGATCAACATCATTGAAAGGGGCCGCAATTATGGCTGGCCTGATGTGAAAGGCAAATGTGACACCCCGGAAGAAACTGCATTTTGCCAGTCGAAGAATGTGCGTGAGCCCATTTACGCCTACACCCCTACCCTGGCATTGGCCGGAATTGCTTACTACAACAGCGATAAGTTCCCCGACTGGAAGAATTCACTGATTGTGACTTCGCTGAAAGCCGGCAGACTCATCATACACCACCTTTCGGCCGATGGGATGTCGGTTACCAAAACCACCACCATTTACGATGGCGACTATGGGAGATTGCGCGATGTATGTGTGTCAAAAGATGGCCGGGTATTCATTTCAACCTCCAACAAAGACGGCCGCGGTGACCCGAAAACAGGGGATGATAAGATTATTGAGATTCATCGGATTAATGGCTAAAAGCTTAGACAAGCTCAAAGGCTAAAGGCTAAAGGCTAAAGGCTAAAGTGAAGGAACACTTCGACGCACTGCGTTTGCTCAGTGACCGAAGGCTAAAGTATCTACTTCTTCCCTCCCCCTATTTCAAATCCGATTTTTAATCCTACATAATCTTTGGATTTGATTTTTTCGACACCGGGGATGATGTTGTATTCAAGGCCCAGCCTGAAGTGGCCGGCCACCACTCCTGCCCTTGGTGCCAGGCCGAACCGGTTGCCGAGGTGGGCGGTTGAAATGGCATCACTCACATAATCTATATCGCCCAGGATATAAACACCGGTACCAAGCCCAACAAACGGGCGGATGGTTGTGGTGGTGAAGTAATAATCGCCTGTGAGCAGAAAGCTGGTTACCCCTGTGGCGCTGACTTCAACAACATCGCCATCAATGAGTATTTCGCGGGAGGAAATAATCACCACCTCCGATTTAAAGCCCACCGAAATATTGTCGGTTACATTGTATTTGGGCTCAATATAAGCACCAGCCCCGAGTTTGAGGTCGTTGTTGGTGGGAAAGGCAAATACCAGTCCCAGGTCGACTTCAAAGGGTTTGTAAAGAGTGCTTTGGGCATAGGAAGCAATAGATAGGAAGAATAGAACTACGAAAATTATCCTGGCTTTCATTTTTTCAGTTTTCAATGACGTTATCTT
>DATGYU010000099.1:0-2885 GCA_035297625.1 Prolixibacteraceae bacterium | reverse complement strand
TTTTGGAATACCGCGCCGTTGCCCCCGTAAGTAATCAGTTCCTGGGGGTGTTGGGCCACCGCGTAGTCCAGGTTATTCTGGATCATCATCATGATGGAAGCGGCCTGTACCGACTTGTAAGGGTAACATTCCAGCGGATGGGCCTTCATTTCATAGTCGGGCCTTAGGCGGTACATGTAAATTCGGCCATATTGGCGCAGTTCTTCCAGGAACTCAGGTGCCAACAGGTCATGGTGTTCAGGGGCAAAATAGCGAAGGGCATTTTGAAGAGCCAGTTTTTTTTCTGCTTTACTTAGTATATCTTTGCGTTTAGGAGCATGATTTACAGAAGGGTTATAGGTTTTTTTAGGGGGTAAAATGGTTGGAATCCCTTCCTGTATGGCAGATTGAAAGTCGGCTGTGTTCATAGTTCGCGAAATTGTGGTTCACCTTTTGATTAGTACGGTATAACGGCAAAATTGGCCCATTCCCCGATATTCTGGTTTGGAGGGGCTGCTGATTTGCCATATTTGTCAAACTTAAAGTTGACATCAATTGTTCAAATTTAACATTTATTATTCTGAGAAACTAATAAAAAAATAGAAACGCGGATGAGAATAATAGGAACGCGGATCAAGCGGATTAAGCAGATTAAAGCGGATCTGGAATTATAAAAAAAGAAAAAAGATAGGAACGCGGATTAAGCGGATCGAGCGGATCAAAGCGGATCTCCAATTATTTAAATAAAACAAAGATAGGAACGCGGATCAAGCGGATTAAGCAGATTAAAACGGATCTTATTTAGATTGAAAAACAGAAAAGAGATTAGTTAAAGCAGAAAAAATAGAAAATATAGGATAAATAATATTGGAATGTGAGTTAACGCAGGTGAAGAGAGTTGAACCGGAATTATAATTCGTTTTAATCCGCCGGATCAGCTAAATCCGCGTTCCTATAAAGAATTGAATCAATACTTAAAAACTCAAATAAAATGAAAAAGACGTGGATTGTACTGGCAGTTATTGTCGTTATCGTGTTAGTGGCTTATTCTTCCATTAAGGGTTCTTACAACAACATGGTGAACATGGAAGAAGGAGTCACTGCACAGTGGTCGCAGGTTGAAAATGTTTACCAGCGCCGTGCCGACTTGATACCCAACCTGGTAAGCACCGTTAAGGGCTATGCTCAATTTGAAAAGGAAACACTGACCCAGGTGATCGAGGCCCGTGCCAAGGCTACCCAGGTAACGGTTGATCCCAAGAACCTTAATCCTCAGGCATTGCAGCAATTCCAGGATGCACAGTCAGGATTGTCCTCTGCATTAGGACGACTGATGGTAGTGGTTGAAAAATACCCCGACCTGAAAGCCAACCAGGGGTTCCTTGACTTACAGGCACAGCTGGAAGGAACGGAAAACCGCATCTCGGTAGAACGCATGAAATTTAACCAGACCGCACAGGCTTACAACACTTTTATTCGCCAATTCCCAAAGAATATCTGGGCAGGCATGTTTGGCTTTGAAAAGAAAGCTTACTTTGCTGCTGAAGCCGGAGCCAATAAAGCACCGAAGGTGGAGTTTTAAGGAGCAGGGAGCAAGGGGCATGGAGTAGGGAGAACGGAAAACGGAGAACGGAGACCGGAAAAGGTCAGTGGTCAGTTGCCAATCCCTCAATCCCTCAATCCTTCAATCCTTCAATCCTTCAGTCCCTCAGTCCTTCAGTTTTTACTTTAATCATTAAATTGGAAACGATGTCAGTAGAGAATTTTTTCACCGCAGAAGAAAAGAAGCGCATTACCGATGCCATTGCTGAAGCTGAGAAGAATACTTCAGGGGAAATCAGGGTACATGCCGAAGGCCATTGTGCCATCGATGTGCTGGACCGGGCTGCCTATGTGTTTGAAAAACTGGAAATGCATAAAACGACAGACCGCAATGGGGTGCTGTTTTACCTGGCAGTTCATGACCGTAAGTTTGCCATCTTAGGGGATGCGGGCATTAATTATGTAGTTCCTGCTGATTTCTGGGACAACATTAAGGAAACCATGCTGGGCTACTTTAAAGAAGGGAAATTTGCAGAAGGTCTTGTTACGGGCATCCAGATGGCCGGCCAGCAATTAAAAGTCTTTTTTGCTTATCAGAAAGAGGATGTGAACGAACTGTCGGATGAGATATCTTTCGATAAAAACCTATAAAAAATGAAGCATTTATTACTGTCGGTACTGCTTGTTGTTTTTGCCTTTGTGACCTTTGCTCAGGATATTCCTGACAGGCCCAATCCGCCAAGGCTGGTTAATGATTTGGCCAACGTTTTAAGCGATCAGGAAGAACAGCAACTGGAATCCGAACTGGTTGAATTTGATAATTCTACCACTACCCAGATCACCATTGTCACAGTGCCCACGCTGGGAGATTATGAGATATCCGATTTTGCCTTTCAGCTGGGCGAGAAATGGGGTGTTGGCCGTAAAGAGAAAAACAACGGGATTGTCATTATTTTCAAGCCAAAGACTGCTGAAGGAAAAGGGCAGGTGTTTGTAGCCATCGGTTATGGGCTGGAAGGCATCATTCCTGACGCGATAGCCAACCGTACGGTGGTGGACCAGGAGATGATTCCCCACTTTAAGCAAAATGATATATACGGGGGTCTGGAAGCCGGGGTACAGGTTTTAAAAGGCCTGGCATCCCAGGAATTCACCGCCCAGGCTTATCAGCAAAAAGCGGAAGGAGGCCAGTCGAAAGATGGTGGCGGCGCAGGTTTTATTGTTGTCATCATCATCGTCATGATTATCCTTGCGATATTCAGAGGAGGCCGAGGCAACCATTACGGCGGGGGCAGCAGAAGTCTGCCTTTCTGGCTGGCCATGAGCATGCTTGGCAGCGCCAACCGTGGCAGAGGCTCTTTTGG